>NZ_CP092535.1:4390000-4745229 GCF_022437945.1 Nocardioides sp. TF02-7 | reverse complement strand
TAGAGGCCACCTTCGGGTGGCCTCTAGTCTATTTATGACCAACCGATTCCAGCTGAAGAGAGTGATTCGTCGTGGCTGAGCAGCGACGCGGAAGGCCGGGCCCCGCTCGCGGCGGGCGCCCGGGCGGCAGCGACCGTCGCAGCAGCGACGGTGGCACCGGCAAGCGGGGCGAGGGCGGCCGGCGCGGCGCGGGAGCAGGCCAGTCCGGTGGGTCCGGGCGCGCCGGGAAGCCGGCGCAGCGGGGTCAGCGCGGCCAGCAGGGCGGTCAGCGGCGTCCGGTCGATCGCAAGGTGGCGAGCGACGAGCGCAGCGCGGCGCAGAAGGTCTACGACGGTCCGCCGCTGCCCGAGGAGATCACCGGCCGTGAGCTGGCGCCCGACGTGCGCGCCCAGCTCAAGAGCCTGCCCGACAAGCTGGCCCAGCGCGTGGCGCGGCACCTGGCGGCTGCGGGAGCCCTCATCGACGACGAGCCCGAGACGGCCTACCAGCACACGCTGGCCGCGCGGTCCCGCGCTCCCAGGCTGGCTGTCGTGCGGGAGGCCGCGGGTGAGGCGGCGTACGCCGCGGGTCACTACGCCGAGGCGCTGGCGGACCTGCGGGCAGCGAAGCGGATGAACGGTGCGACGGCGTACCTGCCGATCATGGCCGACTGCCACCGCGCTCTCGGCAACGCCAAGCGGGCCATCGAGCTCGCCAAGAGCCCGTCGGTGGCCCGGTTCCCCGCGCCGCTCAAGACGGAGATGACGATCGTCGAGGCGGGGGCGCGACGCGACCTCGGCCAGCTCGACGCCGCACTGCGGACCCTGGAGCTCGCTCCGCTCAACAGCAAGAGCCGCGAGTCCTGGGTGGTGCGGCTGCGGTACGCCTACGCCGACACGCTGGAGCAGGCGGGGAAGGAGCGCGACGCGCTGTCGTGGTTCCACCGCACCAACGCCATCGACGCCGAGGAGATCACCGACGCCGCCGAGCGCGCCGCCGCCCTGGAGGCCCGGGTCGCCGACTCCTGAGCGTCGTCGCCGGGGCGGTCGGCCGGCTCGTCAGGGGGCTCCCTCCTCGTCAGGGGGCAGCGGCGGCGGGGTGTCGCGCTCGACGATCACCACGTTGACGGCAGCGATGCCTGCTTCGCGGGTGCCCCACCGGATGCCCTCGCGGAAGGTGAGCTCCAAGCGGCCGACGGTCGCCTCGGCCGGCTCGGTCGCGGTGATGCGGAGCATGACGGAGTCACCAGCGTCCAGCTCACCGGTCGCGCCGTCGGTGACGTGGGTGCAGTAGCCCTCGGGCGCGGTCGTGACGCCCACGGAGCCGCCGCGGCAGAGGACCGGCTCGGCGACCACGTCGCCGTCGACGGCAACCTCCACCTCCGAGACGTGGAGGGTGCGGTCGGCGTCGAGGGTGAGCATCCCGACGTAGACCGGCGTGCCCACGACGCCCGTGGCCTCGGCGGTGCGAGCGGTGACCGGGAGGTCCTCGGGTGTCAGCACGTACCAGGCCGTCCAGCCGCCGGCGACGAGCACGGCGAGCACGGCGGCGGTGACGCGCCGCAGGCGCGTCGGACCCTCTGGTCGGGACCGTCGCCGGACCTCGAGGGAGCGGGACATGGCCGAACGATAGGACAACGCCGCCGTCATTGCTGGCGTGAGCGCATCTCATGCGTCACAATAGGAGACACAACCACACAGACGTCACTTCGAGGGCTCCACGAGTGCTCGACCTGACCTCCGAGGAGAGACCGCTGGGGAAGGCGTAGCTCGCGCCGGAGGCAAGGCAGTAGTCGAGGAGATTCGCGGTGACCACCAACAGTGCAACCAGGGGCGTGTTCTACGTCCACTCCGCACCGTCCGCGTTGTGCCCGCACGTCGAGTGGGCCGTGGGCGGTGTTCTCGGCGTACCCGTGAACCCGCACTGGACGCCGCAGCCGGCGCAGTCCGGCACCTACCGCTGCGAGTTCTCCTGGACCGGCAAGGTCGGGTCGGCCGCCGCGATCGCTTCGGCCCTCCGCGGCTGGGAGCACCTGCGGTTCGAGGTGACCGAGGAGCCGACGTCGGCGACCGAGGGCGCCCGGTTCTCCTACACGCCCGACCTCGGCGTCTTCCACGCCGTCACCGGCATCCACGGCGACATCATGATCCCCGAGGACCGGCTCAAGGCCGCCGTCGTGCGCTCCGCGCTCGGCGAGACGACCCTCGAGAACGAGATCGACAAGCTGCTCGGAAAGCCGTGGGACGACCAGCTGGAGACGTTCCGGCACGCCGGCGACGGCGCCCCGGTGCGCTGGCTGCACCAGGTGGTGTAGCCGCGCGGCCGTCCAGCGCGAGGACGGCCGCGTCGGCCCACCGGGTCGATCTACAGCGGGATGTTGCCGTGGGCGCCGCGGCGGACGCCGACACGGTCGACCGCCTCGACGATCGCGCGGGCGATCGCGGACCGGGTGGCGGACGGCTCGACGACCTCGTCGACCACGCCGATCTCGACCGCCTTGTCGACACCACCGGCGATCCGCTCGTGCTCGGCCGCGAGCTCGGCCTCGACCCGCGGGCGCAGGTCGGGCGGCACCTCGGCCAGCTTGCGGCGGTGCAGGATCCGGACGGCGGCGACCGCGCCCATCACCGCGACCTCGGCGCCCGGCCAGGCGAACACCTTGGTGGCGCCGATCGAGCGCGCGTTCATGGCGATGTAGGCACCGCCGTAGGTCTTGCGGGTGACGAGCGTGACCCGCGGGACCACGCACTCGCCGAACGCGTGCAGCAGCTTGGCGCCGCGGCGTACGACGCCGTCCCACTCCTGACCGACGCCGGGCAGGTAGCCGGGCACGTCGACGACCACCACGAGGGGGGACGCCGAACGCATCGCACATCCGCACGAACCGGGCCGCCTTCTCCGCCGACAGCGAGTCGAGGCAGCCGCCCAGCCGCAGCGGGTTGTTGGCGACCACGCCGACGGTGCGGCCGCCGAGGCGGCCGAGGGCGGTGACGATGTTGGGCGCCCAGCGGGCATGGAGCTCGAGCGCGCTCCCGGTGTCGAGGAGGTCCTCGAGCAACGGGTGCACGTCGTAGGCGCGCTTGGTCGACTCGGGGAGGTGCTCGGCGAGGTCGCGGTCCTCGACGTGGTCGAGCACCAGGCTGCCCTGGCTGCCGAGCAGTGTCGCCAGGTCGCGCGCCCGCTGGAGCGCGTCGGCCTCGGTCTCCGAGACCAGGTGCACGACGCCGGAACGACGTCCGTGCGGCTCGGGGCCGCCGAGCCGGAGCATGTCGACCGCCTCGCCGGTCACCGACCGGACCACGTCGGGTCCGGTGACGAAGATCCGGCCCTCGGGACCGAGGATGACGACGTCGGTGAGCGCCGGGCCGTAGGCGGCGCCGCCGGCGGCGGGACCGAGCACGACGGAGATCTGGGGGATCACGCCGGAGGCCTGGGTCATGACCTGGAAGATCCGGCCGACGGCGTGGAGCGACAGCACGCCCTCCGCGAGGCGGGCGCCGCCGGAGTGCCACAGGCCGATGATCGGCACCCGCTCCACGAGGGCGCGGTGGTAGGCGTCGACGACGACGCCGCACCCGGCGTCGCCCATCGCGCCGCCCATCACGGTGGCGTCGGAGCAGAAGGCCACGACGCGGGTGCCGTCGACGGTGCCGACAGCGGCGAGCATGCCGGAGTCGTCGTCGGGAGTGATGAGCTCCATCGTGTCGTCGTCGAGCAGGGCGCGGAGCCGGGTGACCGGGTTGCGGGGGTCCTGGTCGCGCGGCGGCTTCGCCGGCCGCGGGGCGGCGGGCGGGTGGTCGACGGCGGTCACCGGACGGACCCGAACGCCACGGCGACGTTGGCGCCGCCGAACCCGAAGGAGTTGTTGAGGCCGACGATGTCGCCGTGAGGCAGGTCCCGCGCCTTCGTGGCGATGTCGAGCTCGACCGCCGGGTCCTGGTCGTCGAGGTTGATCGTCGGCGGCGACAGCCGGTGGTGGAGGGCGAGCACGGTGGCGACTCCCTCCACCGCCCCGGCCCCGCCGAGCAGGTGGCCGGTCATCGACTTCGTGCTGGTGACGACGACGTCGGTGGCGTGCCCGCCGAGCGTGGCGTGGAGCATGCCGGCCTCGGCCACGTCGCCCAGCGGCGTGGAGGTGGCGTGCGCGTTGACGTGCGCCACGTCGGCCGGGTCGATGTCGCCGTCCTCCAGCGCCCGGCGGATCGCGCGCGTCCCGCCGCGGCCCTCCGGGTCGGGCTGGGCGATGTCGTGGGAGTCGGCGGTGATGCCGGTCCCGAGCACGACCGCGTAGATCCGGGCCCCGCGCGCCAGTGCGTGCTCCTCCGACTCGAGGACGAGCGCACCGGCGCCCTCCCCGAGCACGAAGCCGTCGCGGGCGGTGTCCCACGGACGCGACACCGTCGTGGGGTCGGCAGGGTTCTTCGACAGCGCCATCATGTTCGCGAAGGCCGCGATCGGCAGTGGGTGGATGGCCGCCTCAGTGCCGCCGGCGACCACCACGTCGGCCCGCCCCAGACGGATCTGGTCGGTCGCGAGCGCGATCGCCTCGTTGCCCGACGCGCACGCTGAGACCGGGGTGTTGACCGCCGCCCGGGCGCCGATCTGCAAGCTGATGGTGGCGGCGGGGGCGTTGGCCATGAGCATGGGCACCGAGAGCGGGGAGACCCGGCGGGCGCCCTTCGCGCGCAGCGTGTCGTAGTTGGACAGGAGCGTCTGCACGCCGCCGATGCCGGAGGCCATGGCGACGCCGACGCGCTCGCCGTCGAGCTCGCCGGCCTCCTGCGGGCCGTCGAGCCCGGCGTCGCGCCAGGCCTCGATCGCCGCGATGAGGGCGAACTGCGACGAGCGGTCGAGACGCCTGGCCCGCACCCGCTCGAGCACCTCGGTGGGCTCGACCGCGGCAGTGGCGGCGATGCCCACGGGGAGGTCGGCTCCGATCCCCGCGTCCGCCCAGGAGGCGAACGCGGCCGAGTCGGCGAGACGTCGTACGCCGGAACGGCCGGCGACCAGGCCGTCCCAGGTGTCGGTCACGTCGCCACCGAGCGGGCTGGTGGTGCCCAGCCCGGTGACGACGACGCGGCGGGTGCGGGTCATGGGGAGTTCCTCGGTCCTGTCGGGATCAGGCGGCGGCGTTGGCGCGCTCGATGTAGGCGACCGCGTCGCCGACCGTGCGCAGGTTCTTCACCTCGTCGTCGGGGATGGTCACGCCGAACTTCTCCTCGGCGGCGACCACGACCTCGACCATCGACAGCGAGTCGACGTCGAGGTCGTCGACGAACGACTTGTCGAGCTGGACGTCGTCCTGGTCGACACCGGCGACCTCGTTGACGATGTCGGCGAGGGCGGCGCGGATCTCTTCGGTGGACATAGGGGTTCTCCTGCTTCTCTGGGTTGGGGCGGGTGCTTCTCGGGTCAGGGGAACGGTGACGACCTGTGCTGCGTAAGCCAGGCCGGCGCCGAAGGCGACCAGCAACGCGAGATCGCCCGGTCGGGCGTCCCCGTCGCTGACCATCCGCTCGAGTGCGAGCGGGATGGAGGCCGCCGAGGTGTTGCCCGCGTCGACGATGTCGCGGGCGATCCGGACGCGCGGCGGGAGCTTCATCGCCCGCGCCATCGCGTCGGTGATCCGGTTGTTGGCCTGGTGGGGGGACGAAGCAGTCGAGGTCGTCGATGCTCACACCGGCCCGGTCCAGGGCCTGCTGCGCGACCTTCGCCATCGAGTACGACGCCCAGCGGAAGACCGCGTTGCCCCTGCATGACCAGGTGCGGCATGACGGGGGCGTCGGAGGCGAGCACGTCGCGCCAGTCCTGGCGGCTGCGGATCAGGTCGTACTGCTCGCCGTCGGACCCCCAGACGACCGGGCCGATCCCCGGCTCGTCCGACGGGCCGACGACGACGGCGCCGGCGCCGTCGGCGAAGATGAACGCGCTGCCGCGGTCGGTGGGGTCGGTGATGTCGGAGAGCCGCTCGACGCCGACCACGAGCACGTAGCGGGCGCTGCCGCCGCGCACCAGGTCGTTGGCCAGCGCGACGCCGTGGCAGAAGCCGGCGCAGGCCGCGGAGATGTCGAACGCCGCCGCCTGGTCGGTGCCGAGCTCGTGGGCGACCGCGGTCGCCGCCGACGGCGTCTGGAGCAGGTGGCTGACGGTGGCGACGACCACGCAGTCGACCTGCCGGGCGTCGACGCCGGCCCGGGCCAGCGCGTCGCGGGAGGCCGCGACCGACATCGAGACCACGGTCTCGTCGGGGCCGGCGATCCGGCGGGTGCGGATGCCGGAACGCTGCTGGATCCACTCGTCGCTGGAGTCGATCGCGTCGACGATCTCGGAGTTGGGCACCACCCGGGCGGGCCGGTAGGCACCGATCCCGAGCAGCGCGGCGTGCGTCGCCCCGGACTCGGTGCGGATCATGCGACGCCCTCGGGGTGCAGCCGGAGCAGGGGCTGGCCGGGGGAGACCAGGTCGCCGTCCTCGACCAGCCACTCGACCACCTGGCCGCCGTGGCGGGCGGTGACCGCGACCTTGTCGCGCAGGCTGGCCACGTCGCCGATCGTGACGCCGGGGGAGAGCAGGTCGGCGGCCGCCGCCTGCTCGTCGCGGTGGAAGACGCCCTTCATCGGCGAGACGACCATCCGCCAGGTCGGGGTGGTGTCGATCGGGGAGACCTCGCCGTGCTTCTCGCAGAAGTCGCGGGCGTCGTCGAGCTGGTCGGGGGAGTCGAGGGCGAACGTCTCGACCGTCATCCCGCGCCCGCGGAAGAACCGCTTGGCGATGCCGGTGAGGGTGCCGGCCGGCGGCATCTCGAGGATGCCGGTCACGCCGAGGTCGGCCATGGTCTCCAGGCACAGGTCCCACCGGACCGGGCGCGCGATCTGGCCGACGATGCGCCGCAGCACCTCCGGGCCGTCGTGGACCACGGTGCCGTCGCGGTTGGAGATGAGCCGCGTCCTCGGGTCGTGCACCGACACCGAGCGGGCGAGCGCGGCGACGTGGTCGACCGCCGGCGCCATGTGGGAGGAGTGGAAGGCGCCGGCGACGGCGAGGGGGCGGAGCTTGGCCCGGGCGGGCGGGTCGGCGGCCAACGCCTCGAGCTGCTCCTGGGTGCCGGCCGCGACCACCTGGCCGGGGCCGTTGTCGTTGGCGGCGACGAGGCCGTGCCGCTCGATCGCCTGCAGCACCTCGTCCCGGTCGCCGCCGAGCACGGCCGTCATGCCGGTCGCCGCGGCGGCGGAGGCGTCGGCCATGGCCCGGCCCCGCTCGCGCACCAGCACCATCGCCTGCTCGGCGGTGATCACCCGCGCGCCGGCGGCGGCGGCGATCTCTCCCACGCTGTGGCCCGTGACCGCGCCGATCCGCTCGAAGGCGTCGGCGGGGTGGGGGGAACAGCTCCAGGGCCGCCACCAGCCCGGTGGCGACCAGCAGCGGCTGGGCCACGCGGGTGTCGCGGATCTCGTCGGCGGTGCCGGTGGTGCCGTAGCGCGCCAGGTCGAGCCCGGCGACCGTGGCGAGCCAGTCGAAGCGGTTGGCGAACGTCTCGTCCGCCAGCCAGGGCGTGAGGAATCCGGGGGTCTGTGCCCCCTGTCCGGGAGCCACGATCACGAGCACCCGTCCAGACTGCCGTGACGACCCGCCCGGACGCGCCTCCGGCACACACGAACTCCCCGACGGTCGCTTGTGGGGTTCCTACAAAGAACCCGCGGCGGTCACCGGGCGCCGAGGCGCCCCAGCGCGAGCGCGATCTGCAGCGTGAGGGCGTCCCGCGGGCGGGACGGGGTGAACCCGGTCAGGTCCGCGACCTGCCCCAGCCGGTAGCGCACGGTGTTGGGGTGGACGAACAGCGCGCGGGCGGTCGGCTCGATGGAGGAGCCGTGGGCGAAGTACGCCGACAGCGTCTCCACCAGCGTCCCCCCGCGCCTCGTCGAGGGGCCGGAAGACCCCGTCGACCACCTCGACGCGTGCGAGCTCGTCGCCCGCGAGCACCCGCTCGGGCAGCAGGTCGGCGCTGCGCACCGGGCGCGGCGCCTCCGGCCACCCGGGCGCGGCGCGCAGCGCTGCTGCGGCCGACCGCGCGGACACGTGGGCGTGCCCCAGGTCGGCCACCACGGGGCCGACCACCACGGGGCCGTCGCCGAACAGCCCGACGACCGCCGTCGCCGCCTTCTCGGCGTCGACGACACCACCCAGGATCACGACCAGGCGGTGCCCCTGCACCGCGCCCAGGGGCGTCCATGCCGCCGACGTGCGCGGCCCGCCGTACGGCGTCGACCACGCCTGCCTCGGTGTGCTCCTCCGGCACCGAGCCCAGGACGACCGCGACGTCGCCGCGCGCCCGCCAGCCCACCGCGCTGGACCGGGAGAGCACCGCGTCGTCGGTCTCGTCCCGCAGCACGGCGTCGACGACGAGCGCCTCGAGGCGGGCGTCCCACGCGCCGCGCACCTCGGCGGCACGGGCGTAGACCTCGGCGGTGGCGAAGGCGATCTCGCGGGCGTAGCGCAGCACGGCGTCGTGGACGTCGGGGGCCACCTCGGGGTCGAGGATCGAGTCGAGGTTGTGCTCGACGACCTCGATCGTCAGCCGGATCAGGTCGACCGTCTGCTGCAACGAGATCGTCCCGGCGAGGGTGCGGGGCGCGGCACCGAACACCGACGCCGCCACCAGTGTGCCCTCCGGCACCTCGTCGCCCCGGGCGTACCAGTCCACGAACCCGCGGACACCGGCCTGGACGATGAGCCCGACCCACGACCGCTCCTGGGCGCCGAGCTCGCCGAACCAGGGCAGGTCGGACTCCATCCGGGTCATCGCGGCGGTGCTCAGCGATCCGGAGGAGCTGCGGAGCTGGCTCACGGCACGCGTGCGGGGGTCCTGGGGCGGCACGTGGCCAGCCTAGGAGTCCCGACCGCGTGGCGAGGAGCCCCGTGCCGTCCCGCGACCCGGCATGGTTGAATTCTCGATCACCCCAGGGAAGGAACCCGATGACCGACGCGGCCGCCGGCGAGGTGCAGGTCGTCACCGTGCACGGCAAGCGCCGGGCGTTCGTGAAGGCCGGCTCGGGCCCGACGCTCCCTCCTGCTCCACGGCCTCGCCTGCGACCACACCACGTGGGACCCGGTGATCCCGCTCCTCGCGGAGCGGTACACGGTGATCGCCCCGGACCTCCTCGGTCACGGGCTCTCCGACAAGCCGCGCGCCGACTACACGCTCGGCGGCTACGCCAACGGCATGCGTGACCTGCTGACGATCCTCGGCATCGACAAGGCGACCGTCGTCGGCCACAGCTTCGGCGGCGGGATCGCCATGCAGTTCGCCTACCAGTTCCCCGAGCGGACCGAGCGCGTCGCCCTGGTGGCGTCCGGTGGCCTCGGACCGGAGGTCACGCCGCTGATCCGGCTGATCCAGGCGCCCGGGTGGGAGGCGGCGATGTCGGTGCTCACGCTGCCGGGGATCCGCCACGCCGAGACCGGCGTGCTGCGCGCCCTCGCCCGCCACGGCGGCGGACCGGCGCGTCGCTACACCCGTGACCTCGACGAGGTCGCCTGCATCCTCGACTCCTGGAGCGACCGGCGCACCCGGTTCGCGATCCGTCACCTGGTGCGCGCGGTGATCGACTGGCGGGGCCAGATCGTCACCATGTCGGACCGCGCCTACCTGAGCCAGGCGATGCCGATGGCCGTGGTCTGGGGCCGCGACGACCAGGTGATCCCTGCGCACCACGCCGAGAACGCCGCCGCGCTGGCACCCGACGCGATGGTCGAGGTGATGGCCGACGCCGGCCACTTCCCGCACCGCGACCACCCCGAGGCGTTCGCGGCGTTCCTCGACCGGTTCATCAGCTCCACCGCACCGGCGAGCTACAGCCGCGCCCGGTTCCGTCGCCTGCTGCGCGAGGGCGAGCAGGGCGACGAGCGCCGGCTGCGGAGCCTGGAGGGCCTGGAGGACACAGCAGCCTCCGCCGGCCCCGCAACCGGCGCCTAGCGTCAGGCGTCGCCGCCCTCCTGCTGGACGCCGGCCACGGCGGTCGGGTCGTCGATGCGGTACTGGCTCGCGGCCTTCTCGACCAGCGCGGGGTCGAGGTCACCGGCGTCGGCCAGGGCCTGGAGCGCCTGGACGACCACCGACTGCGCGTCGATCTGGAAGTACCGCCGGGCCGCCGGCCGGGTGTCGGCGAAGCCGAAGCCGTCGGCGCCGAGCACGCGGTAGTCCTCCGGCACCCACCGCGCGATCTGCAGCGGCACCGCCCGCATGTAGTCGGAGACCGCCACGACCGGGCCGCTGGAGCCCATCAGCTTCTCGGTGACGAACGGCGTCCGCGGCGTCTCGGAGGGGTTGAGCAGGCTCCACTGCTCGGCCGACACGGCGTCGCGGGCCAGCTCGTTCCACGAGGTGACCGACCACAGGTCGGCCCGCACGCCCCACTCCTCGCGGAGCATCCGCGCGGCGTCCTCGATCCAGGGCAGCGCCACGCCGGAGGCCATGAGCCGCACCCGCGGCCCCTCGCCGTCGTCCTGCGCCACCTGGTGGAGGCCGCGCAGGATGCCGTCGACGTCCACGTCCTCCGGCTCCGCCGGCTGGCTCACGGGCTCGTTGTAGACCGTGATGTAGAAGATGACGTTCTCGCCGTTGCCGTCGGGCCCGCCGGTGCCGTACATCCGCTCGAGGCCGCTGCGCATGATGTGCGCGATCTCGTAGGCGTAGCCCGGGTCGTAGTGGACGACCGCCGGGTTGGTGGCCGCCAGCAGCGGGGAGTGGCCGTCGGCGTGCTGGAGCCCCTCGCCGGTGAGCGTGGTGCGACCGGCGGTGGCGCCGATCAGGAACCCGCGGGCCAGCTGGTCGGCCATCGCCCAGATCGAGTCACCGGTGCGCTGGAACCCGAACATCGAGTAGAAGATGTAGAACGGGATCATGTGCTCGCCGTGGGTGGAGTACGCCGACCCGGCGGCCGTCGCGGACGCCATCGCTCCGGCCTCGGAGATGCCCTCGTGCAGCATCTGGCCCTGCGGCGACATCTTGTAGGCCAGCAGCAGCTTGCGGTCGACCGACTCGAACGTCTGGCCGGCCGGGTCGTAGACCTTCGCCGACGGGAACATCGAGTCCATGCCGAACGTGCGGTACTCGTCGGGTGCGATCGGCACGATCCGGCTGCCGATCTCGGGGTCCTTCATCCAGTCGCGCAGCAGGCGGACGGCCGCCATCGTGGTGGCGATCTTGTTGTTGCCCGACCCCTGCTTGAGGTCGGCGTACACCTTGTCGCCGGGGAGCGTCAGCGGCTTCGCGCGGACGTCCCGCTTCGGCAGCGACCCGCCGAGGGTCCGGCGCCGCTCCATCATGTACTCGATCTCGGGGGCGTCGGCCCCGGGGTGGA
The DNA here is from genome assembly GCF_022437945.1 of Nocardioides sp. TF02-7. Classification (GTDB taxonomy): domain Bacteria; phylum Actinomycetota; class Actinomycetes; order Propionibacteriales; family Nocardioidaceae; genus Nocardioides. Next base: position 4,733,890 of record NZ_CP092535.1, on the reverse strand, counting down.
AGAACGGCGCCGTGCCGGTCTCCTCGTAGGTCGTCTCCAGCTCGCGGTCGGAGATCGGCAGGTAGAGCCGGTCGCGGAACTTCTTCAGGTCCGCCATCGTCAGCTTCTTCATCTGGTGGGTGGCGTTGCGGCCCTCGAGGGCGTCGATCGTCCAACCCTTGATGGTCTTCGCCAGGATCACCGTCGGCTGGCCGACGTGCTTGGTGGCCGCGTCGAACGCGGCGTACACCTTGCGGTAGTCGTGGCCGCCGCGCGGCAGCTTCTCGATCTGCCGGTCGCTCATGTGCTCGACCATGCGGCGCAGCCGCGGGTCGGGACCGAAGAAGTGCTCCCGCGTGTAGGCGCCGTCCTCGACCGAGAACGTCTGGAACTGGCCGTCGGGCGTGGTGTTCATCTGGTTGACGAGGACGCCGTCGACGTCGCGGGCGAGCAGCTCGTCCCACTCCCGGCCCCAGATCACCTTGATGACGTTCCAGCCGGCCCCGCGGAAGTTCGCCTCCAGCTCCTGGATGATCTTCCCGTTGCCGGTCACCGGCCCGTCGAGCTGCTGCAGGTTGCAGTTGACGACCCAGACCAGGTTGTCGAGCTCCTCCCGGGCGGCGATGCGGATGGCGCCCAGCGACTCCGGCTCGGCCATCTCGCCGTCGCCGAGGAACGCCCACACGCGCTGGTCGCTGGTGTCCTTGATGCCGCGGTTGTGCAGGTAGCGGTTGAACCGTGCCTGGTAGATCGAGCCGATGGCGGTCAGGCCCATCGACACGGTGGGGAACTCCCAGAAGTCCGGCATCAGCCGGGGGTGGGGGTAGGACGACAGCCCGGCGCCCGGCCCGTGCTGGACCTCCTGGCGGAACTTGCAGAGCTGGTCCTCGGTGAGCCGCCCCTCGAGGTAGGCGCGGGCGTAGATGCCCGGGAGGCGTGGCCCTGGATGTAGATCTGGTCGCCGCCGCCGGGGTGCTCCCGGCCGCGGAAGAAGTGGTTGAAGCCGACCTCGTAGAGGCTGGCGCTCGACTGGTACGTCGCGATGTGGCCGCCGACCTCGAGCCCCTTGCGGTTGGCGCTCGAGACCATGACCGCCGCGTTCCAGCGGATGAACGCGCGGATCCGTCGCTCGGTCTCCTCGTCGCCCGGGAACCACGGCTCGCGCTCGGGCGGGATCGAGTTGATGTAGTCGGTGCTGCGCAGCGCGGGCACGCCGACCTGGGCCTGTCGCGCGCGCTCCAGCAGGCGCAGCATGACGTAGCGCGCGCGCTCGCGTCCGCGCTCGTCGACGAGGGCGTCGAACGACTCGATCCAGTCCTGGGTCTCCTGGGGATCGATGTCGGGCAGCTGCGTGGGAAGTCCCTCGTGGATCACCGCCGGTGCGGGCTGGCTGGGGGGACGTCGAGGTGGTTGCGGGGTCTCCGGTCACCCCTCAATCGTGGCACTGATCACCCAACCACCAAATCTACCGAGGAGTAGCCGAGACGGTCCCGTCCGGGCGCGCCGCTTGCGCGGCTCGCACAACTCCGCTGGACTACTCCCACCGCACGACGGCTCCGCCGCCGTGACGACCCCGATGCAGCGTGAACTGGAGGCACCTCGTGAGCTCGACCGCCGCCGGCGGATCCGACCAGACAGGAACCGTCAGCCGGCTCGGCTTCAAGCCGGGCATGGTCGTCCAGGAACTCGGTTGGGACCAGGACACCGACGAGGAGCTGCGGATCGCGATCGAGGACGCGATCGACGGCGACATGGTCGACGGTGAGTACGGCAACGTCGTCGAGGCCGTCGTGCTGTGGTGGCGCGACGACGACGGCGACCTCGTCGACGGGCTGTTCGACTCGATCACCGACCTCGTGGGCGGTGGCGTCATCTGGCTGCTGACCCCCAAGGTCGGCCGGCCCAACGCCGTCGACCCCGCCGACATCGCGGAGGCGGCACCCGTCGCCGGGCTCGCACTGACCACCACCGCCTCGGTCAGCAAGGACTGGGTCGCGACCAAGCTGATCGCGCCCAAAACCATCTCCTGAGCAGGGCGTCGGGTGCCCGACCGGACGTTGTAGCGTCGCCCCCATGGGATCGATCTCCACCCGGGCGCGCGATGCTGCGGTCAGCCTGAGGACGCTCACCGAGGCCGGGATCGTCCGGCCCTACGGCCCGCGGACCCTGCTCGGGATGGCCACGACGCTGCGCCAGTGGGGCACCACGCCGGCGGGAGGGTTCAAGACGCTCGCGCTGCGCCAGCCCGACGCGATCGCGATCGTCGACGAGCTCGGCGCCGTCACCTTCGGCGAGCTGCACCGCCGTACCAACGCCCTCGCGCACGCGTTCCGCGCCCGCGGCGTCGGTGAGGGCGACGGCGTGGCGGTGATGTGCCGCAACCACCGCGGGTTCGTCGAGGCCTCGATCGCGGTCAGCAAGCTGGGCGCCGACGTGCTCTACCTCAACACCGCGTTCGCCGGCCCGCAGCTGGCCGACGTCGTCGAGCGCGAGCAGCCGCGGGTGGTCGTCTACGACGAGGAGTTCGCCGACCTGCTGTCGGGTGTGAGCATCGAGGAGCAGGTCGTCGGCTGGACCGACGGCGCGGCGACCCCCGACACGCTCGAGGGCATGATCCGGGACGCGGGCACCACTGCCGACCTCACGCCCCCGGAGCGGACCTCGCGGACGATCATCCTCACGTCGGGCACCACCGGCACGCCGAAGGGAGCCCCCCGGCCGCAGGGCGGCATCCCGGCGGCGGTGTCGCTGCTCTCCCGGATGCCGCTGCGCCGCGGGTGGACCTGCCACATCGCCGCGCCGCTGTTCCACACCTGGGGCTTCGCCCACTACCAGCTCTCGATGCTGCTCGGCACCACGATGGTGCTCCACCGCCGGTTCGACCCCGAGACGGCGCTGCGGCTGCTCGAGGAGCACGACTACGACTCGTTCGTCGTCATCCCCGTGATGCTGCAGCGGATCCTCGAGCTGCCCGAGGAGACGCTCGACCGCCACCCGTTGCGCTCCCCTCAAGGCGGTCGCCTCGTCCGGCTCCGCCCTGCCCGGCGACCTGCCGACGAGGTGGATGGACCGCTACGGCGACCACCTCTACTCCGTCTACGGCTCCACCGAGGTGGCGTGGGCCAGCATCGCCGGCCCCGCCGACCTCCGGGAGGCGCCCGGCACCGCCGGCCACGTGCCCCACGCGACCGTCGTGCGCATCTACGACGCCGACGGCCGCGAGCTGCCCACGGGGGAGACCGGCCGGATCTTCGTCGGCAACCACCTGCAGATCGAGGGTTACACCGGTGGCGGTGGCAAGGAGGTCGTCGACGGGCTGATGGCCACCGGCGACGTCGGCCGGTTCAAGGACGACGGCCGGCTCTACGTCGAGGGACGTGACGACGAGATGATCGTCTCCGGCGGCGAGAACGTCTTCCCCAAGGAGGTGGAGGACTGCATCGCCCGGCTCGACGGAGTCGCCGAGGTCGCCGCCGTCGGCGTCCCCGACGACCAGTTCGGGCAGCGGCTCCGCGCCTTCGTGGCCCGCGCCGACGGCTCCGACATCACCGAGGAGGACGTCAAGGCGCACGTGAAGGCCAACCTCGCCCGCTACAAGGTGCCGCGCGAGGTCGACTTCCTCGACGAGCTGCCCCGCAACGCCACCGGCAAGGTGCTCAAGCGCGACCTGGCCTCCCGGACGGACGACGCATGACGCCCGCCGGCACCTCGACCGGCGCCGCGACCGGAGGCGGCCTCGCCCTCGGCGGCCCGGCGCCCGACTTCACGCTGCGCGACCAGTTCGGGCAGCACACGACGCTGTCGTCGTACCGCGGCAGCAAGGCGGTGCTGCTCCTCTTCTACCCCTTCGCCTTCAGCGGCGTCTGCACCGGGGAGATGAGCCAGGTCCGGGCGCGGCTCGACGAGTTCCTCACCTTCGACACCGAGGTGCTCGCCATCTCCTGCGACCCCATGTTCGCGCTCCGCGCGTTCGCCGACACCGACGGCCTCAACTTCCCGCTCCTCAGCGACTTCTGGCCGCACGGCGAGGTGGCCTCGGCCTACGGCGTGTTCGACCCCGTCCGCGGAGCCGCCCGGCGCTCGTCGTACGTCGTCGACAAGGCCGGCAACCTGACCTGGGCCGTCCACAACCCCGAACCCGTCGGGCGCGACCTCGACGAGCACCTCACCCGGCTCCTCGCCGCAGCCTGACCCGCTCCAACCGCCCGGTCTAGACGGGTCATGCGGAAATCCGGCCGATTTCCCGCAAATCTCTTTTGCGCCGCCCGCCCCGAGCGCTAGAGTTCTACTCGTCGAACCGCTGGTGACCCGAGACGCCAGCGGTTCGGCCTCGACCTCGGGCCGAGCGTGTCTCCGGCGCTGCCGCCCGGTCTTGGCCGACCGCCGTCGGCCGGCGGGCCCGCAACGGGCGGCACCGCCTCCCGCCACGCTGCCGGCCGGGTTTCTGGCCGAGCGTGTCTCCGGCGCTGCCGCCCGGTCTTGGCCAGCCGCCGTCGGCCGGCGGGCCGCAACGGGCGGCACCGCCTCCCGCCACGCTGCCGGCCGGGAGCGCGAGCGGTCACGACGTGAGGTTTCCCCGGCCGACCGGGGAAACCTCAACATGTCGGGCAAAGCAATGCCGGACAAGTGGAGGTTTTGCCCGTCATGTCGGCCCCGGCGCCACCCGGCGACCGGCCCCCGGCGCCGCCGGGGTTCGGTCGCGCACGTCCGTCCGGGCGGGCGCAGGGTAGGCTCGCCGCCGCACATCGGGCGTATAGCTCAGCGGTAGAGCCCTGGTCTTACAAACCAGTGGTCGCAGGTTCGATCCCTGCTGCGCCCACCGCCAGGTCCGTGAGAGTCCTCTCATCCGCGCCTCACCGGTCCCTCACCGCCGCTCGGTCTACTTCTCGTGTCCGTGAGACAGACACGAGGAAGGACCGAGATGAAGAAGATCAACCCGCTCCGGGTGCTGACGCTGACGATGGCGGGCCTGGTGGCCGCCGGCCTGCTGGCGCTCCAGCAGGGCGCTACCGCCAGCGACGAGCGTGCGGCCCTCAAGCGCGACGAGGACACCCCCGACATCGTGCTCGTCGACGACGACGATGACGACGACGACAGCGCCCGCAAGATGGTGCGCGACAACACCAACACCCGGTCGAAGAACACCCGCAGCCGCAGCCGCAACACCCGGGGCGACAACTCCCGCTCCGGCAACAAGAGCGGCCGCGACGACAGCCGCAGCGGACGCAAGGTCAAGGACTGGACGCGGGACGGCGGCGACCGCACCCGCGACTGGTCGCGCAACAAGACCAACGACCGCAGCCGCAACAACACCCGCTGAGCCCGATGACAGCGATCCCCACCCCGGTGACCGACGAGAGCTGGCACCTGCAGGAGGGCGACGCGATCACCCCCGAGCTGACCGCGATGCGGCTGCTCGGGGGCGGGTCGGCCTACGAGGCGTTCCTCGCCTTCGACGAGATCACCTTCGGTCCCGTCGTCGTCAAGGTCGTGCGGCCCACCGAGGTCGACGACCCCGAGACCCTGCACGGCCTGGAGCGCGAGGCGACCGCCCTCGACGTGGCCACCCACCCGGTCGTCGTACGCCGGCTCCGGCACGACGTCGACGGCCCGCGGCCACACCTGGTGATGGAGCACATCGAGGGGCCCGCGGCTCTCGACGCTGATCCGGCGTCACGGCCGGTTGTCGGAGCAGCAGTACCTGCCGCTCGCCGTCGACCTCGCCTCGGCGCTCCACTTCTTCCGGCACGCCGACGTCTGCCACCTCGACATCAAGCCGAGCAACGTCATCATGGGTTCCCCGGCCCGGTTGATCGACTTCTCCGTGGCCCGGTCGTCGGCGAGCGCGGCGGAGATCACCAGCCTCATCGGCACCGATGCCTACATGGCGCCCGAGCAGGCGGTGCCCGGCATCGCCGGTGACGTGCCTGGCTATGCCAGCGACGTCTGGGGCCTCGGCGCGACGCTGTTCCACGCGATCGCGGGGGGAGCGGCCGTTCCGCGACGGCGACCGGCACGCGACGGAGCCGGCCGAGCGCCACCCGCAGCTGCTCGACCCGCCGCGGGCGCTGCCGGGACGGGTCCCCCGCGCCCGTCGCCGAGGTCGTGCACGCCGCTCTCGAGCCGCGTCCCGAGGACCGTCCGCTCCCGCGGGAGGGTCGTGCACGCGCTCGAGCCGGTGCTCGCGGCCCTCCCCGCCCCCAAGCTGACGTTCAAGGTCAACGCGCGTGCCGTCTGACGGCCGGTTCAGCCGTTGAAGCGGTAGCCCATGCCACGCACCGTGCTGATGGTGGCGGCGCCGAACTTGCGGCGCAGGTAGCCGACGTAGACGTCGACGACGTTGGAGCCGGGGTCGAAGTCGAAGCCCCAGACGTGGTCGAGGAGCTGCTCGCGGGAGAGCACCTGGCCGGGGTTGGTGAGGAACACCTCGGCCAGGGCGTACTCCCGCGCGGACAGGTCGACCTCGCGGCCGTCGACCCGCGCCCGGCGGGTCCGGACGTCCAGCACCACGCCCCCGGCGGTCAGGGTGTCGGCCCGGTCGCCGTCGGCGGTGCCTCCCCTGCCGCAGCCGGAGCTTGACCCGCGCGAGCAGCTCGGCGAACCGGAACGGTTTGGCCATGTAGTCGTCGGCACCGCCCTCCAGCGCCGAGACCGTGTCGGTGACCGAGTCCCGGGCGGTCAGGACGATGACCGGCACCCGTGAGCCCTGCGCGCGCAGCTGCTCGAGCAGCTCGAAGCCGTCCATCCCCGGGAGGCCGATGTCGAGGACGACGAGGTCGAAGTCGCCGCCGAGGGCGTGGTCGAGCCCGGTCGGGCCGTCGGCGGCGACCACCGCTGTGTGGCCCTCCGCCCGCAGGCCCTTGGCGACGAACGACGCGATCCGGTCCTCGTCCTCGATGATCAGGATGCGGGCCACGTGACCTCCTGGATGGGTGCGTCGCCGGGGGCGTGGTCGCGCCGGACGGCGGGGACGGCGACCACGAACCGGGCCCCGCGGCCGGTGGATGGGTCCTCCACGTGGGCCGTGCCGCCGTGGGCGCGGGCGATGGCGGCCACGATGGACAGGCCGAGGCCGAACCCCTCGTCGCCGGGACGTACGTCGGCGCGACCGAACCGCTCGAAGATCCGGTCCCGGTCGGCCGGGCGCACGCCGGGTCCGGTGTCGCGGACCCAGCAGCGCAGCTCCCCGCGCTCCTCGCTCGCCCCGAGTCCGATCTCGTCGCCGGGATCGGTGTGCTTGACGGCGTTGTGGGCCAGCTGCAGCAGGGCCTGGGTCAGCCGTTGCTCGTCGAGGAGCAGGACCGCGTCGTCGGGCGCCTCGTCGAGCACCCACCGCCGGTCGCCGAGCGCCCGCGCCTTGGCGAGCACCGTCCTGACCAGCTCGCCGGCGTCGACGTCGTCGAGCGTCAGGAAGTCGGGCCGGTTGCTCTTGGCCAGCAGGATCAGGTCCTCGACCAGCCGCGACATCCGGTCCACCTCGTCGAGCAGCAGCTCACGGGTCTCCGCGACCTCGTCGGGATCGGTGAGGTCCACCAGCTCCAGGTGCCCGCGCAGGATGGTGAGCGGCGTCTTCAGCTCGTGCCCGGCATCGTCGAGGAACTGCCGCTGCCCGACGAACGCGGCCTCCAGCCGGTCGAGCATGCCGTTGACCGTGCGGGTCAGTGCCGTGATGTCGTCGTTGCCGGTCTCGGGCACCCGGCGGGAGAGGTCGGTGCCGCCGATCTCCTCCGCGGTACGCCGCAACGCGCGCAGCGGCGACAGCAGCCGGCCGGCCTGCCACCACGCCGCGCCCGTGATCACCAGGAGGGACAGCACGGCCACGATCGCGTAGGTCTGCATGGTCGCGTTGAGCTCGTCGCGGTCCTCGTCGAGGTAGGCGACGACCAGCAACGCCCCTCGCGTGCTTCCCTGCGACACCGGTTGGCCGGTGATCCGCACCTCGCCCTTGGCGGTCTCGAGGCGGGTGGTGCCGCCGTCGCGGGCCACCCGCTGGGCGGCGCTGCGGAACTCCGGGTCGTTGACGAGCGGGTCCCTGGGGAACTCGAAGCGGGGGCGGTCGTCCACCCAGCCGACCAGCAGCTCGTCGTCGTCGGGGACGTTGCGCTGGAGGAACGTGTACAGCAGCGACTCCACGCCGAACGGGCGTCCCGTCAGGGGGTCGACGCCCTCGTTGCGCAACCGGGCGAACTCGTCGAGCTCCTGCTCGACCTCCCGCTGGACGGAGTCCTCCACCCGCTGCAGCTCGAGGACGTAGGCGATCAGGCCGGTCGCGACGAGCCCGAGCGTCACGAGCGCGGCGACCGCGGCGGTGATCCGGACACGGACGGACAGGCCGGGCCGGCGCTCCGCCGGCTCAGTCATCGCCTCCGTCGTCACCGTCGTCATCGTCCCCATCGTCGCCGTCATCGTCGTCGCCGTCATCCCCGTCATCCCCGTCATCCCCGTCATCGTCGTCGTCGGGGTCGATGTGGGGGCGGGGGGTGACGACCACGACGTCATCGTCGTCGCGGTCGTCGCGGTCGTCGCGGTCGTCGGGGTCGTCGGGGCGGCCGTCCGGCGCCCGCGGCGGAGGAGTGCGGTCCTGCGTGGGCCGGGTCGTGGGGGTGGTCGGGTCCTCCTCCAGCACGATCGGCTCCCGAGCCGGTGGCTCGTCGTCGGCGCTGGAGGCCAGCGAGCCGAGGACGAAGGCGGCCAACGGCAGCACCACCGCCAACGGCAGCAGGATCTTCAGCAGCGGGCTCATGGCACCACGATCCTGCCCCCACCGTGGCGGGGCGGTGAGACGGCCATGAGAGGACTCTCATCCGGGCGGCGGCGCGGTCGCGATCGACGACCGGCCTAGAGTGGCCCACGTCACGACGGCGACAGCCCCGGGAGGCCCTCGATGTTCGTTCCGTTCAGTGTCCGCGACTTCCTCGACCGTGCGGTGAGGGTCTACGGCGACCGGGTCGGTGTGGTCGACGAGCCGGACCAGCCGGCGCCGGGCCAGGGCGAGCTGACCTACCGGCAGATGGGTGACCTGGCGCGGCGGCAGGCGGCGAAGCTGGACGAGCTCGGCATCGGCGTGGGGGAGCGGGTGGCGGTGGTGAGCCACAACAGCAGCCGGCTGTTGACGTCGTTCTTCGGCGTGTGCGGCTGGGGACGGGTGCTGGTGCCGGTGAACTTCCGGCTGCGGCCCGACGAGGTGCGCTACATCGTCGAGCACTCCGGCGCGCGGGTGCTCTACGTCGACCCGGAGCTGGAGGAGTCGTTGAAGGAGGTCGACTGCGAGCACAAGTTCGTGCTCGGTCACGACGACGACCTCTACGCGCCTGTGGGCGCGGAGCCGGCGGAGTGGCAGCCCGACGAGGCGGCCACGGTGACGATCAACTACACCTCGGGCACGACCGCGCGGCCCAAGGGCGTGCAGATCACCCACCGCAACTCCTGGGTCAACGCGGTCACGTTCGGGCTGCACACGACGATCAGCGACCGCGACGTCTACCTGCACACGCTGCCGCAGTTCCACGCGAACGGGTGGGGGATGCCGTTCGCGATGACCGGGGTCGGCGCGCGGCACGTGATCCTGCGCAAGGTCGACGGTGCGGAGATCCTGCGCCGGGTCCGTGACCAGGGGGTGACCGTGATGTGTGCCGCGCCGGCCGTGGCCGCGGCGGTGCTGGAGGCGGCACAGACGTGGGAGGGGGAGATCCCCGGCCGGGACAGGGTGCGGATCATCATGGCCGGGGCACCGCCGCCGACGCGGACCATCGTCCGGGTGCAGGAGGAGCTGGGTTGGGAGTTCATCCAGATCTACGGGCTCACCGAGACCTCGCCGCTGCTGACGATCAATCGGAGCCGGGCGGAGTGGGACGACCTGCCGGCCGAGGAGCGGGCGCAGAGGCTGACCCGCGCGGGTGCGCCCGCGCTCGGCGTCCGGCTGGAGATCGACCAGTCCGAGGAGGGTGCCGGTGAGGTGCTGGCCCGGTCCAACGTCGTGCTCGAGGGCTACTGGGACCAGCCGGAGGAGTCCGAGCGTGCGCTGGCCGGCGGCTGGTTCCACACCGGTGACGGCGGCTACATCGGCGAGGACGGCTACCTGACGATCGCGGACCGGAAGAAGGACGTGATCATCACCGGCGGGGAGAACGTCTCCTCGATCGAGGTCGAGGACTGCCTGTTCTCCCACCCGGCGGTCGCGGAGGTGGCCGTCATCGGCGTGCCGAGCGCGAAGTGGGGCGAGACGATCAAGGCGCTCGTCGTGCTCGGCGAGGGCCACGAGCCCTCGGCCGAGACCGAAGCCGAGCTGATCGCGTGGTGCAAGCAGCGGCTGGCCGGCTACAAGGCCCCCACGTCGGTGGAGTTCCCCGACACCCTGGCCCGCACCGCCACCGGGAAGCTGCAGAAGTTCAAGCTCCGGGCGCCGTACTGGGAGGGCTACGACCGCAAGGTCAACTGACCGGCCGGGGGACAGCCGTCTGTGGCGTCCGTCTCGTCCCTGGAATTCGCGTCGCACCGCGTGTCCCCTACAGTCGGTGGCTGCCAATTCCAGGAGGTACGAAAGTGCGCGCCACCATCTCGGGCGTCGTGGCCCTGCTCATGTCCGCTCTCCTCGCCGCCGGTCCGGTCGGCGTCGCCCCGGCCCACGCCGGCGACAAGCTGCCGCCGCTGATGCTCGGCCCCGGCGATGCCAAGGTCAACGGCATCGGCAAGCAGGCCGTGATGAGGATGTCGAAGCACGGCATCGTCTACATCGCCGGCAAGCACAACACCCGGCTGACCATCACCCTCGACGAGCAGCGGAACCGCATCCGCTACCGCGACACCAAGACGCTCCGCGTCAACTCCATGCCGAAGATCTGCAAGCGCCAGAAGGTCCGGAAGGGCATCTCCGTGGTGTGCGCGCTCCCGAAGCGGTTCCACGACCGGATGTTCGTCCAGGTGTGGCCGCGCCTCGGCAACGACTACGTCGACGGGCGTGACCTGCCCCGCGGCTTCCGCCTGTGGGTCCTCGCGGACGCCGGCCGCGACGTGATGTACGGCGGCGCCGGCGACGACTTCTTCAACGGCGCCAAGGGCAACGACCGCGCCTACGGCGGCGGTGGGCGTGACTGGCTGCGCGGCGGACTGGGCTCCGACACGTTGGTCGGTGGCCCCGGCAACAACCGCATCTCCCACTGACCTGCCGCCGGCCCCTGCAGGCCTCTGTATGACCCTGCATGCCCCTGCAGGCCCCTTCAGACGTGGTCGCGCTCAGGCCTCGACTGCGTCCTCGTCGACCGGCTCCGGGTCGCCCTTCGTGACCATCGTGTTCACGAAGTAGAGGACGCCGCCGACCGCGAGGATCCCGGCGCACCACACGAGTGCGCCGGGGTCCTCGATCGCCGTGTGCACCAGGATGCCGGCGTTGGCGAGGACGCCCAGCCACAGCAGGGCGGTCGGCGCGCGGTAGTGGCGGTGACCGACGTCGGTGCCGCGCAGCTTGAGGGCGGACACGCAGACCATGCCGTAGACGACGATGAGGAACAGCACCGTCACGGTGGCCAGCCGGTCGACGTCCGCCGTCGCCAGCAGGCCGCAGACCAGGGCGGTGGTGAAGACGATCGCCACCCACGGCGTGTTCCGGGTGCGGTGGGTGCGGGCGAACACGCGGGGTACGACGCCCTGCCGCGCCATGCCGTACATGATCCGCGACTGCGCGACCAGGGAGACCAGCGTGGTGTTGGTGACCGCGACCAGCGCGATCGCGGAGAAGACCGTCTCCGGCACGCCCAGCGGGCCGGCCTCGACGACGGTGAGCAGGCTGCCGCCCTCACCGCCGTCCGCGGAGAGTCGTGACATCGGGGCGACCATCGAGGCGATGAACGCGATCACCATGTAGAGCACCCCGGCGAGGAACATGCCGCCTAGGAGTGCCTTCGGGTAGACCCGCACCGGGTCCTTCGTCTCCTCGGCGAGGTTGGCGGCGTTCTCGAAGCCGGTCATCGCGAAGAACGCGAGGGCGACGCCGCCGAGCACGACGAGGGCGGGATTGCCGTCGTTGAGCTGGAACGGCTGGGAGAGGTCGGCGTCGCCGCTGCCGAGGACGGTCGCGCCGATGACGAGGATCAGCAGCAGGCCGGCGGTCTCGACCAGGGTCATCACGAAGTTGGTCCACACCGACTCCGAGATGCCGCGGATGTTGAGCAGCGAGAGCACCACGATGAACGCGATCGCCACCAGCGTCACCGGCAGGCCCTCGACGAAGGACTGGAAGTAGGTGCCGCCGAAGACCCGTGCGAGCGTCCCGGCGGCGGCGACGGTGGCCGCGAGCAGGCAGAACGTGACGAGGAACGTGACCGGGCGGCTGCGGAACGCCTTGTGCGCGTAGAGCGCGGCGCCCGCCGCTTGGGGGGTACTTCGTGATCATCTCGGCGTAGGCGAAGCCGGTGAGCAGCGCGATGGAGACGCCCACCAGGAACGACAGCCAGAAGGCGCCGCCGACGGTGAACGCCATCACGCCGATCAGTGCGTAGATGCCGGAGCCGAGGACGTCCCCGAGCACGTAGAAGAACAGGAGGCGGCCGGTCACCGCCCGGCGCAGCTTCTCCTCCTGAGGAGGTCGGCGGGTCGCGGTGTCGCTCACGGTCGTCCTTCTTCCCTTGTGGTGGTGCACCCCCTTCGCTACCCGCAACCGCGGCTCGGCAACCCCTCCGCGGTGACCGCTAGCCTGACGGCCATGCCGGCACTCAGGGACGTCCTCGACCTCATCCACGACTGGTACCCCCGGCCACCGCCGAGAGCTGGGACGCCGTCGGGCTGGTGCTCGGCGACCCCGACCGGCCGGTGAAGAAGGTGCTGCTCGCCGTCGACCCGGCCCCCGCCGTCGCCGCAGAGGCAGCGGAGTGGAAGGCCGACCTGCTCCTGGTGCACCACCCGCTGTTCCTCAAGCCCGTGCACGGCTTCCCGGCGACCACGCCGAAGGGCCGGACGCTCGCGACGCTGGCCGGTGCCGGCTGCGCGCTGCTGACCGCGCACACGAACGCCGACCAGGCAGCAGGCGGGGTGTCGGAGTCCCTGGCCCGGGCGCTCGGGCTCACCGACCTCGAGCCGCTCGTGCCGGCCGCGGGGGAGCCGATCGACAAGCTGACGGTGTACGTGCCGTCCGACGCGGCTGCTCCGGTCCGCGCCGCCATGGCCGAGGCGGGCGCAGGCCGGATCGGTGACTACGACTTCGCCTCCTACACCAGCGAGGGCGAGGGCCGGTTCCGGCCGCTGGACGGTGCCAACCCGATGATCGGCGCCGTCGGCGAGATCGCGACCGTCCCCGAGGCGCGGATCGAGGTGGTGCTCGCCCGGCACCTGCGTCGGGCGGTGGTGGAGGCGATGCTCGCCGCACACCCCTACGAGGAGCCGGCGTACGACGTCGTCGAGCTCGCCGACCCCGGCAACCTGCCGACCGGCACCGGCCGGGTCGGTGCCGTGCCGGCGACCACCCTCGGCAAGTTCGCCCGGCACGTCGCCGCGGTGCTGCCGCCCACGCAGCACGGTGTCCGGGTCGCCGGCGACCCCGAGCGGACGGTGCGCAAGGTGGCGGTCTGCGGCGGAGCCGGGGACTTCCTGCTCGACCGGGTCGCCGGCACCGACGTCGACGCCTACCTCACCAGCGACCTGCGCCACCACCCCGCCTCGGAGTTCGTCGAGAAGGGCGGTCCCGCCCTCCTCGACGTGGCGCACTGGGCAGCGGAGTGGACCTGGCTCCCGGTGGTCGAGGAGCGGTTGCGGTCCGCCCTCGGCGGGGACGTCGAGACCCGGGTGAGCACCACGTGCACCGATCCCCTGGACAATGCGGCTATGAAGGCCGACCCGTTCGCACAGCGCAAGCTGCTGGACCTGCAGGCGCTCGACGCCGAGGCCGACCAGCTCCGGCACCAGCGGGCGCACCTGCCCGAGGACGCGGAGATCACCGACCTCACGTCGCGGCGCGACCAGCTCGTCGGCAGGAGCCGCGACCAGCAGATCGTCGTCGACGACCTCACCGCCGCCCAGGCGAAGGCCGACGCCGACGTCGAGCAGGTCAAGGCGCGCCGCCAGCGCGACCGCGACCGGATGGACCAGGGGCTGATCACCAACCCCAAGGACCTGGAGCGGATGCAGCACGAGCTCCAGACCCTCGAGCGCCGGATCGCGACCCTCGAGGACGAGGAGCTCGAGGTGATGCAGCAGCTGGAGGACGCCCAGGAGGAGCTCACCACCCTCCAGGGAGGAGCTCGCCGCGATCGAGGAGAAGCTCGCCGGCCTCCAGGAGTCCCGCAGCATGCGGCGCACCGAGATCGACGCCGAGCTCTCGCGGGTCTCGGGCGCCCGGCTGCCGGTCGTCGCCGACGTCCCCGAGGACCTCCTCGCGCTCTACGAGCGGCTCCGCGCCAACAAGGGCGGCGTCGGGGCGGCCGAGCTGCGGGCCCGGCAGTGCGGCGGCTGCATGCTGACCCCTCGACAACGCCGAGATCGCGCAGATCCGCACCCGGCCGAGCGACGACGTGGTCCGCTGCGAGGAGTGCCAGCGGATCCTCGTCCGCACCGACGAGAGCGGGCTCTGAGCGGTGGCAGGTGAGGGACCCCGTTCGGTCCTCATCGAGGCCGACGGCGGGTCGCGCGGCAACCCCGGCCCGGCGGCGTACGGCGCCGTGCTCAAGGACGCCGACACCGGCGAGGTCATCGCCGAGGACGCCCGCACCCTCGGGGTGGCGACCAACAACGTCGCGGAGTACTCCGGCCTGATCGCCGGCCTGCGGCTCGCGGAGCTCTATGCGCCGGGCGCCGACATCGAGGTGCGGATGGACTCCAAGCTGGTCGTCGAGCAGATGAGCGGCCGCTGGAAGATCAAGCACCCCGACATGCGCCCCCTGGCGATGGAGGCCAACCGGCTGGCGCCGTTCGGCACGACGTACACCTGGGTGCCCCGGGAGCGCAACAAGCACGCCGACCGGCTCGCCAACGAGGCGCTGGACGGCAAGCGCGACGGGGTCACCGTCCGCACCCAGCCGACGGCCGGCGACCAGGTCCCGGACGAGCCGGAGTCGCTGATCGAGGAGGTCTCGAGCCCGGAGGCCGAGGCGCCGACCGGCCCGACCACGCTCGTGCTGCTGCGGCACGGGGTCACCGAGCACACCTCGGCCAAGCGGTTCTCCGGGGGGCTCGGCGGCGACAACCCCGGGCTGAGCGAGCCCGGGAAGGCGCAGGTCCGCGAGGCGGCCCGCTGGCTGGCCGAGCTGGGCGACCGGATCGGCGCCGTCGTGTGCTCACCGGTCCGTCGCACCCGCGAGACCGCCGAGATCGTCGCCGCCGAGCTCGGCCTTCCGGTGGAGGAGGAGCCCGGTTTCGCCGAGATGGAGTTCGGCGCGTGGGACGGCCTCACGTTCGCGGAGGTCGCCGAGCGCGACCGGGGCGGCCTCGACGCCTGGCTGACCGACCTCGAGGCCGCGCCGCGGGGCGGGGAGTCGTTCCGCGCGGTCGAGGCGCGGGTCGTCGCCGGCCTCGAGCGGGTGCTCGCGAGGCACGCCGGCCGCACCGTGGTGGTCGCGAGCCACGTGACGCCCATCAAGACCCTCGTGGCGCGCGCCCTCGGCGCTCCGTTGGAGGCGGTGTTCCGGATGGAGCTCTCACCGGCCTCGGTCACGGTCGTGTCCTACTACCCCGAGCCCGACACCGACCGCGTGAGCGCCTCGCTGCGGCTCTACAACGCCCTGCCGCCCGGGGAGCGGGACCTGCTCGACACCGGCCGCTGGTAACGGGACCTCACCGGAATCCAGCGGCCGTAGTGGTAGCGGCAGGCCGCGATGCGGACCTCGGTGTCGGTGACCTTGTAGACGAGCCTGTGCTCGTCGGTGATCCGGCGGGACCAATAACCCGCGAAGTCGTGCTTGAGGGGCTCCGGCTTGCCGACCCCCTGATTGCCGTTGCGCTCGATGTCTCGGATCAGCAGGTTGATGCGCTTGAGGACACGACGGTCCTGGGCCTGCCACCACAGGTAGTCCTCCCAGGCGTTGGCGTCCCAGACCAGCAACATGCTCAGTCGGAGTCGACCAGGGTGTGCTGCTCGCCGTGGCCGGCCTCGAGCCGCTCCATCGCGTCGAGGAGACGGCGAGCGTTGGCCGGTGACCTCATGAGGTAGGCGGTCTCGCGCAGCGACTCGAAATCGGCGAGGGACATCAGCACGACTGGCTCGTGCCCGGCTCGGGTGATGACGACTTCCTCGCGGTCGTTGACCACGCTGTCGAGAACCTCGGCGTAGCGGGCGCGCGATTCGGTGTAGCTCATCGTCTTCATGACTTCCTCCTGTACAGGAAACCGTACAGTCTTGGCGGCACGCGCGCAAACGCGAGTGCACGCGCTGGCGTCCGTGTGGCTTCCAGCCGGCTGCGGTGAGCGGCGAACCGTCTGACCGCGGCGTCCGCTCCTCAGAGCTCGCTGACGACGACGTCGAGCTGGGTGCCCTTCCTCGTCTGCTCGCCCACCTCGACGGTCCAGCCGAGCGCCCGGAGCAGCTCGGCCAGCGCGGCCGGGGAGCGCGGGTCGCCGCCGTCCTCGAGCAGGGGCGCGCACCAGCCGGCCCTTCGTCGCCTTGTTGAAGTGGCTCACCACCTGGCGGCGGCCGCCGACCTCGTGCAGCACCCGCACCGTCGCCACCCGCGACGCCAGCTCGGCGGGCGGCCGCCAGAACGCGGCGTACGTGCTCGAGCGCAGGTCGACCAACAGGCCGCGGCCGAGCGCCTCCGTCACCGCCGGGCCCAGCGCCTCGCGCCACCACCCGGCCACCTGGCCGAGCCCGGGCACGGTCGCGTCGCCGGACAGCCGGTAGGCCGGGATCCGGTCGCCGAAGCGCACCAGGCCGAACAGGCTGGAGGTGACGGCGACCCGCGACGCGGCCCGCCGCTTCGCCGCCGCGGAGAGCGAGGACGCGTCGAGCGCGTCGTAGAGCACACCGGTGTAGATCCGGTCGGCCCGCGCGGTGGGCGCCTCGGCCAGGCCGGCGTTGCGGGCGACGAGGTCGAGCTGGGTGCGCGAGAGGCCCAGCACCGTGCCGGCGTGCTCGGGGTCGCTGCGGCACAGTGACACCAGTGCGTCGACCGCCTTGCGGCGCGCGGGCGTGAGCGACGGCATCGAGAGGGTGCCGAGGTCGAGCGGCCGCCCGCGCCCGGGCGCGGCCTTGCCCTCGCTGGGCGGCAGCAGGATCAACACGAGCGACCAGGCTAGTGGTGGGTCCCCTAAGGTCGGTGCGTGCCCCGCAACCTCCCCGTCCGCGTCCGGACGAGCTCGGCGGCGATGCGGGCGGCGCTGCGGGCGGTGGAGGAGGAGCTGGGCCTTCCTGGCGACTTCCCGGCCGAGGTGCAGCAGGCCGCCGCCGACGCCGCGGCCCGCCCGGCCCTGCCGGAGCTCGACCGCACCGACCTCCCGTTCCTCACCCTCGACCCCGAGGGCTCCATGGACCTCGACCAGGCGGTCCACGTCGAGCGGCGGGGGAGCGGGTACGCCGTCCATTACGCGATCGCCGACGTCGCGGCGTTCGTGCGGCCCGGCGGACCGGTCGACCTCGAGGCCCACCGACGCGGCGAGACGCTCTACGGCGCCGACCGCAGGATCCCGCTCCACCCACCCGCCCTCTCCGAGGCCGCCGCGTCGCTGCTGCCGGGGGAGACCCGTCCGGCCGTGCTGTGGTCGCTCGTGCTCGACGCCGCGGGCACCTGCACCGACGTCACCGTCGAGCGCGCCCTCGTCCGCTCCCGCGAGCGGTGGTCCTATGCCGACGCCCAGGAGGCGCTGGACGCCGACGCGGCGGCCGGCGACGTCCTGCCCCTCGTCCGCGAGGTCGGCCGGCTCCGGCTGGACCAGGAGACCGCGCGAGGCGGGGTCTCGCTGCCGCTGCCCGAGCAGGAGGTCGACGTCGCCCCCCGACGGAGGGTTCCGGCTCCAGCTGCGCAGCCAGCTGCCGGTCGAGCAGTGGAACGCGCAGGTGTCGCTGCTGACGGGCATCGCGGCCGCCCGGCTGATGGTCGACGGCGGCGTCGGGCTGCTGCGGACCCTGCCGCCCGCCGACCCGCGCGACGTCGCCCGGCTGCGCCGGGTCGCGCAGGCCCTGCACGTCCCGTGGCCGGAGGAGACGGCGTACGCCGACTTCGTCCGCTCGCTGGACCCCGACCGGCCGTCGCACCAGGCGATGGTCGTCGCCTGCACCCGGTTGCTGCGCGGCAGCGGCTATGCGGCGTTCGAGGGCGAGGTGCCGGCGGAGCACGGCCACGCGGCGATCGCGGCGGCCTACGCACACGTGACCGCGCCCCCTGCGCCGGCTGGGCGACCGCTACGCGCTGGAGACGTGCCTCGCGCTCGCGGCCGGCCGGCCGGTGCCCGCCTGGGCGCTCGAGGCGTTGCCCGGCCTGCCGGCGACGCTCGAGGCGTCCGCGCGACGCGCCGGCGCCTACGAGCGAGCGGTGCTCGACGTGGTCGAGGCGGGCCTGCTGTCCGGCAGGGTCGGCGAGGAGCTCGCCGCCGTCGTCACGAGCGTCCGCGACAACGACCCGACGAGGGGCGTGGTGCTGCTCGAGGACCTCGGCGTGGAGGCACCCGTGACCGCCGGTCGCGCGCTCCCGCTCGGCGCCGAGGTGCGGGTCCTGCTCGAGACCGCCGACCTCGCGGCGCGGAAGGTGGCGTTCCGCCTTGTCTGAGCCGACGACCGCAGGACAGGTGCGACCCGGCCGCGTGCTGGTGACCGGCGGCGTCCGGTCCGGGAAGTCGGTCCACGCCGAGCGGCTGCTGGCCGCCGAGCCGGCGGTCACCTACGTCGCGGCCGGTCCGACCTACGACGACGCCGACTGGCAGGCCCGGGTCGCGCGGCACCGTGCCCGCCGGCCGGACGGCTGGACCACCGTGGAGTCGACCGACCTCGCCGAGGCGCTCTCGCTCGCCGACGGACCGGTGCTCGTCGACTGCCTCGGCACCTGGCTCGACGCCGTCATCGCCGGCGCCGGGCTGTGGGAGGCGCCCGCCCCCGAGGTCGAGGAGCACGTCGACGGCCTGCTCACCGGCGTCGTCGCCGCGCTCCGCGGCGCCGCCGCACCGGTCGTCGTCGTGACCAACGAGGTCGGTCTCGGGGTCGTGCCCGAGCACCGCTCGGGCCGGCTCTTCCGCGACCTGCTCGGAACGGTCAACCAGCGCGTCGGTCGCGCCTGCGACGAAGTGCACCTGGTCGTCGCGGGCCGGGTGCTGCGACTGCCGGAGGCCGTCGGGAGCTCGCGCAGCCGGTGACCAGAACCCTGCAGGCAGCGACCTAGATCCGGTGGCTTGCGGCCCAGGATCCTGCTCGGGAGCCGTCCGGCGGTCGGAGGCTCGCGAGAGGAGACGCGATGCGCGAGGACGTGGAGCTCTGCACCGAGGACGGCACCGTGCTGCGGGGGGTGGCACTACCGGGCGACGACGAGCGAGCCCCGGCCGGGGATCGTGATGGCGCACGGCTTCTCCGCCACCAAGGAGATGTTCCTCGACGACTTCGCGGAGCTCTTCTGCGCGGAGGGCTTCGACGTCCTGGCCTACGACAACCGCAACCTGGGCGCGTCGGACAGCCCGGTGCCGGGCGAGGTGGACCCGTGGCAGCAGGTGCGTGACTACCGCGACGCGATCACCTGGTTCGGCCAGCAACCAGGCGTCGACGCAGCGAGGATCGGCGTCTGGGGCTCCAGCTACTCCGGCGCCCACGTGCTGATCGTCGCCGCGATCGATCGGAGGGTGCGGTGCGTCGTCGCGCAGGTCCCGCTGATCACCGGGCTCGGGAACGGCCGGCGGCTGGTCCGCTCCGACCACTGGGCGGGGTTGCGCGCCGCCTTCGACGCCGACCGTCGGGCACGCCTCACCGGGGCGGCGCCGGCCACGATCCCGGTGGCGTACGCCGATTCGCCCGACGAGCCGTGTGCACTGCCGACGCAGGACACCCACGACTTCTTCTTCGGACCGATCCGGGAACGAGCGACGACCTGGCGCAACGAGGTGACGCTGCGGTCGGTGGAGATGTTCACCGAGTACGAGCCCGGTGCCTACGTGAGCCGGATCAGCCCGACGCCGCTGATGATGGTCGTCGCGGACGACGACGTGCTGACGCCCTGCGACCTCGCTCTCGAGGCCTACGAGCGCGCCCTCGAGCCGAAGGAGCTGCTGCTCCTGCCCGGCGGCCACTTCGACGCCTACGTCGGCGACGCCTTCGCCGTGTCGGGGCCGCGGCAGGCCGCCTGGTTCCGCCGGCACCTGTGTCCCGACGGCTGAGCACGTCCGGCGGAGACCCGTCAGCGCGGTGCCGACGGCACAACCGGCGGTTGCGATGCTGACGGTGAGGTGTCGTCGGAGAGGTGGCCGCGAAGCAGGCCTCGAGAAAGGGCCGGTGAGGTATACAGAGTCCGTCGACGAGGACGGAGTCGCGATGGCTCAGCGAACGGTGGAGCGACCGGGGGCGGGAGGCTCGCCCGCGGAGGAGTGGTCCGAGGCGATCAGCCGCTGGCACCGGGGGTGGCGGGTCGTCCAGCCGCCCTCCGTGCCCTCCGACGCGGGTCCGTTCGACGGCGTCCGGGGCTACCGGCTGGGCGACATCACGGTGGTGGGCTGCCGGGTCGCCACCTGCTCGGGGGGACGCACGGCTGACCGCCACAGCGACCTCCACGACGGCTCCGAGATCGGCATCCTGGTGCTCCACGGAGGGCGGGAGCGGGTGACGTGGGGGAGACGCACGCTCGCGGTCGGACCGGGCGAGGCACTGGTGTGGGACACCCGCGGCGACGGGCGCTTCCAGGTCGACCGGTTCGTCGACAAGACCACGATCTTCGTCCCCCGCGACGTCGTCGCCTCGTGGGGGACCCGGGCCGAGAGCCTGGTGGCCCGCGACCCGGTCGCGGCCGCGGCCACGCTCCCGCTCCGGTCGGTGCTGCGGGCGCTCGACCAGACGCCCGGCGCGGTCCTGGAGAGCCAGAGCGGCGCCGCACTCGCCTCGGCGCTGAAGGAGCTCACCTTCCTCGCCCTCGGTGCGGCCGCCCCGGCCGGCCGAAGCACCGCTGCGCGGCTGTGGCCGGAGATCACCCGGATCGTCGAGGACCGGTTGCCGGGGCCGGTCACCGCGGAGATCCTCGCGCGCGACCTCTCCGTGTCCGTGCGCACCGTCTACCAGGCGTTCGCCGACCACGGCACGACGGTCCGGGGGCCACGTGCGCGTGCGCCGGCTGGCACGTGCTCGGGAGGAGTTGACCGACCCGCGTCGCGACGAGGCCGTCGCGACGGTGGCCGCCCGGTGGAGGTTCCCCGACCAGTCGTCGTTCGGCAAGGCCTTCCGGCGGCAGTACGGCGAGACGCCGGGCGCGGCCCGCCGGCGGGCCCGTTCGACGTGAGTCACCTGACCGCTGAGGGAGAGAGCATGGGAGCGAGCATGGAGACCTACCGCGAGACCTACCAGGAGAGCATGACCGACCCCGAGCGGTTCTGGCTGGCTGCTGCCCGGCTGCTCGACTGGGAGCAGACACCGACCCGAGCGCTCGACGACACGGCCGCCCCGTTCTACCGGTGGTTCCCCGACGGCCGTCTCAACGTCTGCCACAACGCGCTCGACCGCCACGTCGAGGCCGGTCACGGCGACCGGGTCGCCCTCGTGCACGACTCACCGGTCACAGGGAGCACCCGGACGCTGACCTACGCCGAGCTCCGCGACCGGGTGGCCCGGTTCGCCGGGGTGCTGCGCGACCTCGGCGTCGGACCGGGCGACCGGGTGGTCGTCTACCTGCCGATGATCCCCGAGGCCGCGGTCGCCATGCTGGCGTGCGCCCGGCTCGGTGCCGTGCACTCGGTCGTCTTCGGCGGGTTCGCGCCGCCGGAGCTGGCGGCCCGAATCGACGACGCCGAGCCCACCGTCGTCGTATCCGCGTCCTGCGGGATCGAGGGCTCGCGGGTGATCGAGTACAAGCCGCTGCTCGACCAGGCGCTGGCGCTCGCCGAGCACCGACCGGAGCGCTGCGTCGTGCTCCAGCGCCCGGAGGCGCCCGCGGCGATGGGCCCCCCGCGACGTCGACTGGGCCGACGCCGAGGCCGCTGCGCAGCCGGCGCCGTGCCGGCCGGTTGCGAGCACCGACCCGCTCTACATCCTCTACACCTCCGGGACCACCGGGAAGCCCAAGGGTGTGGTGCGTGACGGCGGGTACGCCGTCGCTCTCGCGTGGTCGATGCGCCACATCTTCGACGTAGGCCCGGGCGAGACGATGTTCACCGCCTCCGACGTCGGCTGGGTCGTCGGCCACTCCTACATCGTCTACGGGCCTCTGCTCGCCGGTGCTACGACGGTCGTCTACGAGGGGAAGCCGGTCGGGACCCCGGACGCGGGGCAGTTCTGGCGGGTCGTCCAGGACCACCGAGCGGTCACGATGTTCACCGCGCCGACCGCCCTCCGTGCGATCCGACGCGACGACCCCCAGGCCTCGCTCGCCGCCGGCCACGACCTGGGCTCCCTGCGCCACCTGTTCCTCGCCGGGGAGCGGCTCGACCCCGAGACCCTCCACTGGGCCGAGCAGCACCTCGGTGTCCCGGTCCTGGACAACTGGTGGCAGACGGAGACCGGCTGGCCGATCGTCGCGAACCCCGCCGGGCTCGAGCTGCTCCCGGTCAAGCCCGGCTCGTCGTCGGTGCCGATGCCCGGCTGGGACGTGCGGGTCCTCGACCCCCACGGCCAGGAGGTGCCGCCCGGCGAGGACGGCGCCATCGCGCTGCGGCTCCCGCTCCCGCCCGGGGCGCTCCCGACGCTGTGGCGTGACGACGAGCGCTACCGGACCGGCTACCTGGACGCGTACGACGGCTTCTACCTCACCGGCGACGGCGGTCGGATCGACGAGGACGGCTACGTGTTCGTGATGGGCCGCACCGACGACGTCATCAACGTCGCCGGCCACCGGCTGTCGACGGGCCGGATGGAGGAGGTGCTCGCCAGCCACCCCGACGTCGCCGAGTGCGCCGTGATCGGGGTGAACGACCCGCTCAAGGGCCAGCTGCCACGCGGGTTCGTGGTGCTCAAGGCAGGCGTGCAGCGGGACCACGACGAGCTCACGGGCGAGCTGGTGGCGCTGGTGCGCGAGGAGGTCGGCGCGGTGGCCAGCCTCCGCGAGGTCACGGTGGTCCCGGCACTGCCCAAGACGCGCTCCGGCAAGATCCTGCGGCGGTCGATGCGCGACATGGCGGACGGGGCGGAGGTGGTCGTCCCGCCCACCATCGACGACCCCGAGGTGCTGGAGTCGCTCCGGCCCCTGATCGCCCCGCCGTCCGACTCCGACTCCGACTCCGACTCCGGCGGTGCTTAAGCGCCGGCGAGGCCCAGGAGCAGCGAAGCCAGCGCCAGCTCGACCCCCGCACCGAACACGTCACCGGTGACGCCCCCGAACCGGCGCACCGCCCGCCAGGTCAGGCCGACCACCACCGCGGCCGCGACGGCGACGGCGAGCGGCCCGCGCCACGGGTCGGCGGCGACCGCGACCGTGGCGAGCAGCGTCCACCCCGCGGCCGCCCACCACGTCGGCACTCGCCGGGTGAAGGTCGCGCCGAGCCCGTCGGGACGCGCGGGCGGCACCACCCCCGCGCACACGATCCACAGCGCCGCCCGGGAGGCGCACACCGCGCCCCCGGCGACCGCCGCGGACCGGGCGTCACCCACGAACGCCGTGAGCGCGGCGGCCTGCGCCCCGAGCACCAGCACCACCGCGGCCACGCCCGCCGGACCCGCCGTACCGCCTTTCATCACCTCCAGCGACCGGGCGCGGTCGTAGGAGGCGGTCAGTCCGTCGGCGACGTCGGAGAGCCCGTCGAGGTGCAGGGCGCGGCTCCCGAGCGCGAGCGCCGCGACGGCGAGGACGGCCACCGCCAGCGGGGGGCACCGAGGTCCGGCCGCCTGCCCACAGGACGAGGGCGACCGCCGCACCCAGGGGCACGACGGCCAGCGGCGCGAGCAGCATCGCGCCGGTGGCGACGCGCGGCGTCACCTGCAGCACCGGGGGCACCGGGATCGCGGTGAGGGTGCCGACCGCGAGCCGCAGGCTCCTCATCGAGCGCTCATCGGTGCTCGTCAGGACGGGAGCAGGTCGGAGAGCAGCGCGACGTCGCGCAGCACCGCTACCGCCGACCGGAGCACGGGAACCGCGGCCACCGCGCCCGACCCCCTCGCCGAGGCGCAGCCCGAGGTCGAGCACCGGCTCGAGCCCGAGCTTGGACAGCGCCAACGCCTGGGCCGGCTCGGTGGAGCGGTGGCCGGCCGCGAACCACGCTGCTGCGCCGGGAGCCATCCGCTCCGCGGTCAACGCGCAGGCGACCGACATCAGGCCGTCGAGAAGCACCGGGACCCCTGCGCTCGGCCGCCCGGACGAGGTAGCCCGTCGTGGCGGCGAGGTCGGCGCTGCCGAGGGCGGTCAGCGCGTCGAGCGGGTCCCGCACCCGGGCACCGGCGCGGTCGAGCGCCCGCTGCACCACCCGCTGCTTGTGCTGGAGCGCGGCGTCGTCGACACCGGTCCCGCGGCCGGTGACCTCCGTGGCGGGGAGCCCGAGGGCCGCAGCGATGAGGGCGGCTGCCGGGGTGGTGTTGCCGATGCCCATGTCGCCGCTCAGGAGCAGGCCGCCACCGGCATCGATCTCCTCGTCCGCGACCGCACGGCCCGCGGCGACGGCACGGGCGGTCTCGTCGGCGGTCAACGCGTCCTCGAGGTGGATCGCGCCCGAGCCGCGGCGCACCTTGTGCGCCACGACGTCGGCCGGAACCCCGTCGAGGTCGTCGTCGACGCCGAGGTCGAGCACCCGCACCCGTACGTCGT
The DNA here is from genome assembly GCF_022437945.1 of Nocardioides sp. TF02-7. Lineage (GTDB taxonomy): Bacteria > Actinomycetota > Actinomycetes > Propionibacteriales > Nocardioidaceae > Nocardioides. Next base: position 4,709,087 of record NZ_CP092535.1, on the reverse strand, counting down.
GGGCGGCGGCCAGCGCAGAGACGCCCGCCCGGCCGGCGAGGAAGGTGCGCACCATGGCGGCCGTGATCGCCGGCGGGTAGGCGGGAGACACCGTGCCGGGCGACACCGTGGTCGCCGGCGAAGATCACCAGCCGCACGTCGCCGAGCGGCGCAGGCGGCACCCGGCCCTGGGCCGCGGCCAGCCAGACCCCGAGGCCACCGAGCCGGCCGAGGGCGCCCGCGGGCGTCGCGAGCGCGGCCAGGCGCTCCGCGGCGGCGGCCGCGACGTCGGGGGAGGGAGGGGCGACGGCGGTCATGGTGGGGAACCTACCGCCACGCCGCCGGGGTCAGGTGACCAGCAGGACCAGCGCGCTCAGCAAGGCGAGGATACCGACGACCATCAGGATCCCGGAGAGCTCCGGCACCTCCGTCGTCTCGTCGATCTCCGGCACATTGGCTGTCATCGCGAACAACCCCAGTCATGTTCTCGAGGAGCGAGCCACCGCGTGGCTCCCGGACGTCACCGGCGGTACCCGGGCCGGTGCGGGCTACCCGGGAAGCGTCCCGATCGCCGTGGGACCCTTGCCACATGCCGCACGGGGACGGGAGCGCCGGCCACACCGTGCTCGTCGTCCCGGTCCCCGAGCTCGAGCCGTTCGTCCGCAGCCGCTGGGAGCACTACGAGCCCGGCTGGGTCTCCACCGACCCCGCCTTCACCCACGCGCACGTCACCGCGCTCGCGCCGTACCTCCCGGACCCGACGGAGCACGACCTCGACCTGGTGGCCGAGGTCGCCACCGCGACACGCCCGTTCGACTTCGAGCTCGCCGAGGTCGACGCCTTCCCCGACGGCACGATCTACCTGCGTCCCGAGCCGGCCGCCCCGTTCGCTGCCCTCACCGACCTGCTGTGCGCGGCGTTCCCCCCAGTGCCCGCCGTACGACGGCCGGTACGGCGTCGCGCCGCACCTCACGCTCGACCGCCTCGCGGACGGCATCACCCTCGCCTCGACCCGCGAGCAGCTCGGCGCGGCCGTGCCCGCGCGCTGCCGCGCCGACCGGCTGGAGCTGCACTGGTACGAGCCTGGCCGCTGCCGGGTGCTCGCGTCCTGGCTGCTGGGGGAGTGAGGGGACGGGCTGGCCTGTAGGCCGGATTCTGTGATCGGCGACCATCCATCTAGGACTGCCGTTGCCGACAGCCTCCAGCGGCCTACCCGCGTGCTCGGGCGAGCAGCCCTCCGACGCACGCTGTTCGGCCTTGCTCCGGGTGGGGTTTGCCGAGCTGCGACGGTCACCCGCCGCACTGGTGGGCTCTTACTCCACCGTTTCACCCTTGCCCCGTCCCTCGAGAGGGGCGGGGCGGTCTGCTTTCTGTGGCACTTTCCCGCGGATCGCTCCGGGTGGGTGTTACCCACCACCCTGCTCTGTGGAGTCCGGACCTTCCTCGGGACGCCGGTTCGCACCGACGTCACGCGGTCGCCCGGCCAGCCCGTCCGTGGGCGAGCCTACTCTTGGGCACTGTGCCATGGTGGGAGGTGACCATGAACGACCAGGACGTCCCCCTCCCGGCTCCGGCGATCGTCTTCCCCGACGCCGGGTCGCGCCCCCGAGTCGGCCTACCGCACCGCCCACGACCTGCTCGAGCGGCGCGCGCCGGCGGAGGCGCTGGAGGTCCTCGAGCCGGCGCTGGCCGAGGAGCCCGGCAACCGCGGCCTGCGGCTGCTGCGGGCCTGGGCGTTCCTCATGCGGGCCCAGCTCCAACGGGCGACCGACGAGCTCACCGAGCTGGTGGAGGACGACCCGTCGGACGTGTGGGCACGGCACGCCCTGGGCCGCTCGCTCGAGCGGCAGTCCCGGCTCCGGGAGGCGTTGCCGCACCTGCGCCTCGCCGCGGCGATGAGCGGCGACCCCGAGCACGAGCTGGCGGTGCTGCGGGTCGAGCGGATGTCGGGCGTCCTCGACGACAAGCCCGCTCGCGGGGACGACACCGCGGGCTGACCGCGGTGTACCTTCGCCGCATGGCGTACTGGTTCTGCCTCGAGCACAACGCGGTGGAGGGCACTCACGGCTGCCCGAACAAGGACCGGCTCGGACCCTACGAGACCGAGGCCGAGGCGTCCCGCGCCCTCGAGACGGCGCGCGAGCGCACCGAGAAGTGGGACGAGGACCCGGCCTGGAACGACGACGTCGAGGACTGACGGTGCCGGTTCTCCGGCGCCGCCGCCGGGTCCGGCCGGTCGCCGACACCGACGGACGCGCGGCCTCGCCGGTGCCGTGGATCGGCATGGTGCTGGTGGTGTCGGCGTTCTTCCTCTACGCCGCCAGCGGCGTCGTCGCACCGTGGTGGGGGACCGTCCTGATGGTCCTGGTGTGGCTGGCGCTCTTCGCGCTCGGCTGCTCGTGGTGGAGCAGGCACCCCCCGCCGTCTCCTCGTCGCGGGTGTCGCGGCGTACCCGCTTTGGTTCGTCCTGCTGCTCGGCGGCGCGCTGCTGCTCGGCTGGGAGACGTGAGGAACCGGGGGTCTGCGAGGGCGGGCGTTCCGCGAGGTGCGCTCTCGTCACCTCGCGTCGCCCGGCCCTCGCAGACCGGGCAGGGGCGTCCGGCTCCAACGGACGCCCCCTGAGGGCGACGAGCCGGGGGAGGCGCGCCGTCCATCGGGGTTGACGCACAGACAACCCCTGGCCTTGACGACTGTCAAGCGTTTCCGACCGATTCCTGACAGTCGTCCAGAAAATGCGGCGACCGGTGCCGGACGGGCGCCGCCGGGTTAGGCTCGGCCGGTCATGACCACCGCCACCGGGAGCCGGACCTCACCCGACAAGCACGACGCGCGCCGCCGGGCGCTCGCCGAGTCGGCGCTGCGGACGCTCGGTGAGCTCGGCTACACGCGGACCAGCCTTCGCGAGATCGCGCAGAACTCCGAGTTCAGCCACGGGGTCGTGCACTACTACTTCCGCGACAAGCACGAGCTGATCGTCTACTGCGTGCGCTACTACAAGGAGACCTGCGTACGACGCTACGACGGCGTCGTCACCACGGCGACCACGCCGCTGGAGCTGCTCGACGGGTTCGCCGACAAGCTGGTCGAGACGCTCGTCGAGGAGGCGCCCATGCACCGCCTCTGGTACGACCTGCGCTCGCAGAGCATGTTCGAGGAGAGCCTCCGCGAGGCCGTGCTGCACATCGACGGCACGCTCGAGGACATGGTGTGGCGGGTGGTGTCGCGGTACGCCGAGCTGTGCGGCACCGTGCCCGCCCTGACCCCGCGGGTGACCTACGGCCTCGTGGACGGGCTGTTCCAGCAGGCGCTCCTGGGCTTCCTCTCCGGCCGCGGCGGGGTCCTCGACGAGCTGCGCGCGACGGTGCGTGGACTGATGCCGACGCTGGTGCGGGCCGAGGCCTGAGCCGGTCGGGCATGATGGGAGGCATGCCCATCCAGATCGCCCAGGACCCGGCAGCCGACGAGGTCCTCTCCGACGACCCGTTCGCGCTGCTGACCGGGATGCTCCTGGACCAGCAGTTCCCGATGGAGCGGGCGTTCGCCGGTCCGGCGAAGATCCTGGACCGGTTCGGGACGCTGGACCCCGCAGCGATCGCGGACGCCGACCCGGAGTCGTTCGCCGACCTCTGCGCGACGCCGCCGGCCATCCACCGCTACGGCCGTTCGATGGCCGGGCGGGTGCAGGCGCTCGCGGCGCAGGTCGTCGAGCACTACGACGGCGACGCCAGCCGGATCTGGACCGGGGCGGCGAGCGGGGCCGACCTGCTCGCACGGCTGCAGGCGCTGCCCGGCTTCGGCAAGCAGAAGGCCCAGATCTTCACCGCCCTGGTCGCGAAGCAGCTCGGCGTCCGCCCCGAGGGCTGGGAGGCCGCTGCCGGCGACTACGCGCTCGACGGCTACCGGTCGGTCGCCGACGTGGTCGACCCGGCGTCGCTGCAGAAGGTCCGGGAGTTCAAGCAGGCCAAGAAGGCAGCCGCCAAGGCCGGGTGAGGTCCGGGGTGATGCCGGACGGCGACCGCTCCCGTGGCAGAATGGAGCAGCGGTCTTGACGCCTCCGGGCTTCGCCGCGCCCACCACAGGTTTCCACGGTTCTGACGCCAGTATCGAGAGGTGTTCGTGTCCTCGAACGCACGCAAGGTCCCCGCTGCGGTGCTCGCCCACCCTTCCATCGTCGCCCTCATCGAGCGGGCCGCCCCAGCGGGCAGCGTGACTCCTGAGGACGTCCGGCAGGCATGTGCCGACGCCGACGTCGCCGCCCCTCACCTGAAGGCGTTCCTCGCCCACCTGGCGGGGCTCGGGATCTCCGTCGCGGTGCCGGCCCACGGGCGCGCGGTGGCCGCCGCGGGCACGCGGAAGACGACGGCGACGAGCACCGCCAAGAAGACCGCCCCCGCCAAGAAGGCGGCGGCGAAGGGCGACAAGCCGGTCAAGGCGGCCGCGGCCAAGAAGGCCGAGCCGGCAGCGGCCGGTGAGGGCGAGGTCGTCGAGGTCGTCGACGTCGCCGCCGACCTCGCCGAGGGCACGGTGGTCGGTCCCGACGGCAAGAAGGTGCTGCCCGACATCTCCGACGAGCAGTTCGAGAAGGACGTCAAGTCCGACCCGACGATCGAGGAGGACGAGAAGGAGGCCTCCTTCGTCGTCTCCGCCGCCGACGACACCGACGAGCCCGAGCAGCAGGTCATGGTCGCGGGTGCGACCGCCGACCCGGTCAAGGACTACTTGAAGCAGATCGGCAAGGTGCCGCTGCTCAACGCGGAGATGGAGGTCGAGCTCGCCAAGCGGATCGAGGCCGGCCTCTTCGCCGAGGAGAAGCTCGGCAAGGGCACCAAGATCTCCGCGAAGCTCCTGGAGGAGCTGGAGTGGATCGCCGAGGACGGCCGCCGCGCCAAGAACCACCTGCTCGAGGCCAACCTGCGCCTGGTGGTCTCCCTGGCCAAGCGCTACACCGGCCGCGGCATGCTCTTCCTCGACCTGATCCAGGAGGGCAACCTCGGCCTGATCCGCGCGGTCGAGAAGTTCGACTACACCAAGGGCTACAAGTTCTCGACCTACGCGACCTGGTGGATCCGGCAGGCGATCACCCGAGCGATGGCCGACCAGGCGCGGACCATCCGGATCCCGGTCCACATGGTCGAGGTCATCAACAAGCTCGCGCGGGTCCAGCGGCAGATGCTGCAGGACCTCGGTCGCGAGCCCACGCCCGAGGAGCTCGCCAAGGAGCTCGACATGACCCCCGAGAAGGTCGTCGAGGTCCAGAAGTACGGCCGGGAGCCGATCTCACTGCACACGCCGCTGGGCGAGGACGGCGACTCCGAGTTCGGTGACCTGATCGAGGACTCCGAGGCGATCGTCCCCGCCGACGCCGTGAGCTTCACGCTGCTCCAGGAGCAGCTCCACGCGGTGCTCGACACCCTGTCGGAGCGCGAGGCCGGTGTGGTCAGCATGCGGTTCGGCCTCACCGACGGGCAGCCCAAGACGCTCGACGAGATCGGCAAGGTCTACGGCGTCACCCGCGAGCGGATCCGCCAGATCGAGTCCAAGACCATGTCGAAGCTGCGGCACCCGAGCCGCTCCCAGGTCCTGAGGGACTACCTGGACTGATCATCGACCTCCTTCCCGACAGCCCCCGCGGCCGGTTGACTGCAACCGACGCGGGGGCTTTCGCGTCCTCGGGGGAGGAACCCGAACCAGAGGAGAGAACGATGACCCGTCTGATCCGGGCAGCCGCCGTCCTCGCGGCCGCTGCCCTCCTCCCGCTGACCGCCGGCGCCGCCCCGGCGAACGCCGGTGCCGTGGTGGTCGGCGACCCCGCCGACGCCAGCGCGTCGCCGGCCGACATCCGGAAGGTCCGCGTCAACCACGCGGCGCGCACGGTCTACGTCCGTGTGCGGGTCGCCGACCTGTCCACCGCGTTGCAGCACGGACCGGGGATCACGGTCTACCTCGACGTCGAGCGCGACCGGCCCGGGCCGGAGTACCAGGTCGGGCTGCCGGTCTCCGAGGGCGGCGACTGGCAGGTCACCCGCAGCCGGGGATGGAAGTCCGTCGGTGAGCCGATCGCCTGCCGCTCCGAGCTGCGGTTCCTCCCCGCGCAGGACGCGCTCCGCGCCGAGATCGACCGGCGCTGCCTCCAGCGCCCGCGCGCGCTGCGGGTCAGCCTGAAGATGGCCGACTGGACCGACTCCTCGCACGTCGTGCGTGACTGGGCGCCCGCGCGACGCGCGTTCTCGCCCTGGGTCCTCCACGACTAGCCGGCGGCGATCAGAGCGACCGCGGCGCCGCTCAGCAGCAGGCCTGCCGTCTGGGCGCCGAAGACCCGCTCCCGGAGCGCCAGCGCCGCGAGCAGGACGGTGACCGCCGGGTAGAGGGACGTGAGCACGGCGGCGACGGTCAGGGTGCCGACCTGGGTGGCCAGCTGGAACGCCAGCACCGCAGCGGCCGCCAGGAGGCCGGAGACGAAGCCCCACCACTCGGTGCGGGCGGTGACCCGCACCGACCCGCCGAGCAGGACGGCCAGGACCGCGATCGTCACCGCGCCCGCGCCCTGGCACGCGACGAGCGGCCACGAGCCCGCGTCCTCGCGCACCTGGCCCATGGCGGCGAAGAGCAGGCCGAACCCGGCGCCGGCCAGCACGCCGTCGGCCAGGCCGGACCGCCGCGACCCGGCGCCGGGCGCCTCCGGTATCCGCGCCACCAACCAGATCCCGGGGAGCGCCAGTGCGATGCCGAGCCAGGCGAGCGCACCGGGACGGTCGCCCAGCCCGACCCCCACCACCAGCGGCAGCAGGGCCGCGCCGACCGCGGAGACCGGTGCGACGACGCCGATCCGGCCCACCGAGAACCCGCGGTAGAGGAACGCCGAGCCGGCGCCCGTCCCGAGGCCCGCGAGCCCGCCCCACGCGAGGTCGACGGCCGAGGGGCTGCCGGACGCGGCGACCGCCAGCGCCACGGCGCCGACGGTGCCGCCGACGCCGGCGAGGAAGGCGACCGGCCAGGGCGTCGTACGACGTGAGGCGACGCCGCCGATGAAATCGCACACGCCGTAGGCGAGCGCGGCGAGCAGCGCGAGGACGACCCCCATCAGGCGGTCTCCTCGTGACCGGGGGATATGCGAGAGCCCCGGGCGGTGCCCGGGGCTCTCGGTGTGTCGCGTCAGTGGCTCAGCGCTCGTCGTCCGGCGCGTTCGCCGGGGTGGTGCCGAGCTTGTGGGTCTCGTCGTGGACGGCCACGGCGACCTGCTTGAGCTTCTCGCCGTGCTCGCGAGCGTGGTGGGCGCAGAACAGCAGCTCACCACCGGAGGCCAGCTCGACACGGAGGTAGGCCTGAGCACCGCAACGGTCGCAACGGTCCTCTGCGGTCAACGGGGCGCTGGGGGGCAACAGCAGTTGTCATGTGTGCCTCTTTCCTCGGTCGGTGCCTGGATAACGTACCGAGCGGGCGCAAGATTCCCGCGGCCGTGTGGTCGTCAGCACGTTCATCCAATCACGGTGGTGGTGGCCTCCGAGCCGGTTTCCCGTACGTCGAAACGTGGTCGTTACCGAACCGTGGCCACCGCGCTGTGCTGTTGTCTGGACTGGTCTCTGGGCTGATCTCTGGGCTGGGTCGTGCCGGGTCGTGCTCTGCGCCACATCGTGGTCCTCCACCGAGCCGTGTGCCTGCATCGAACCCCGGCGTGTCGCCGGTAGATTGATACCCCTCCGCCCGCACTCGATAACCGGTCCACCCCGCAGGAGCCGACCATCACCGACAACACCTACAACGCCGCCCACCTCCTGGTGCTCGAGGGCCTCGAGGCCGTGCGCAAGCGGCCCGGCATGTACATCGGGTCGACCGACACCCGCGGCCTCATGCACTGCCTCTGGGAGATCATCGACAACGGCGTCGACGAGGCGCTGGGCGGCTTCGCCCGGCGGGTGGAGGTCACCCTGCACCCCGACGACTCGGTCGAGGTCCACGACGACGGCCGCGGCATCCCGACCGACAAGGAGCCCAAGACCGGGCTCCCCGGCGTCGAGGTGGTCGCGACCAAGCTGCACGCGGGCGGCAAGTTCGGCGGCGGGTCCTACAACGCCTCCGGCGGCCTCCACGGCGTCGGCCTGTCGGTGGTCAACGCGCTGTCCTCGCGGATGGACATCGACGTCGACCGCTCGCCGTCCCAGCAGGGCATCTCGTTCCAGCGCGGCGTCCCGGGCGTGTTCGAGGGCGACGGGCCGCAGGCCTCGTTCGCCCCCCGATCCGGGCTGTCCCGCAAGGGCAAGCGGGTCGCGAAGGGCCGCACCGGCACCCGGATCCGGTTCTGGCCGGACCGGCAGATCTTCACCAAGGACGCCCGGTTCGAGCTCGAAGGCCTGCTCGGCCGCGCCCGGCAGACGGCGTACATCGTGCCGGGCCTCGAGCTGGTGGTGCGCGACCTGCGCGGGCCGGAGCTCTTCGAGGAGAAGATCCGCCACGACGGCGGGATCTCGGAGTTCGCCGAGGCGCTGAGCCACGGCGAGCCGGTCACCGACGTGCTGCGGATCACCGGCACCGACACGTTCACCGAGACCGTGCCGATGCTCGACGAGCAGGGCCACATGACCCCGCAGGAGGTGGAGCGCGAGCTCGCGGTCGACATCGCCGTGCGCTGGGACACCGGCTACGACACCGAGCTGCGGTCGTTCGTCAACGTGATCGCCACCCCCAAGGGCGGCACCCACGTCGCCGGGTTCGAGGCCGCCCTCACGAAGACGTTCAACGACGCGATGCGGGCGGCCAAGGCGCTCAAGGTCAACGACGACGACGTGATCAAGGACGACATCCTCGAGGGCCTGACCGCCGTGGTCACCGTGCGGCTCGCCGAGCCGCAGTTCGAGGGCCAGACCAAGGAGATCCTCGGTACGCCGGCCGTGCGGTCGTCGGTCCGCAAGGTGGTGGCGGCGCAGCTCAAGGCGTTCCTGACCTCGACCAAGCGCGCCGAGAAGGCGCAGGCCAAGCTGCTGATGGAGAAGGTGGTCGGCGCGTCGAAGACGCGGATCGCCGCCCGGCAGCACCGCGAGACCCAGCGCCGCAAGAACGCCCTGGAGTCCTCGACGCTGCCGGCCAAGCTCAACGACTGCCGCAGCAACGACGTCGACCGCACCGAGCTGTTCATCGTCGAGGGCGACTCGGCGATGGGCACGGCGAAGGCCGCCCGCAACTCCGAGTACCAGGCGCTGCTGCCGATCCGCGGCAAGATCCTCAACGTCCAGAAGGCGTCGGTCGGCGACATGCTCAAGAACGCCGAGTGCGCCTCGATCATCCAGGTCGTCGGCGCCGGGTCCGGCCGCACCTTCGACATCGAGGCGGCCCGCTACGGGCGGATCATCTTCATGGCCGACGCCGACTCCGACGGCGCCCACATCCGGTGCCTGCTGGCGACGCTGTTCTTCAAGTACATGCCCGACCTGGTCCGGGCGGGCCGGGTGTTCACCGCCGTCCCGCCGCTGCACCGGATCGAGATCTCCAACCCCCGCAAGGGGCAGGACAAGTACATCTACACCTACTCCGACGACGAGCTGCAGCGGAAGCTCGCCGAGCTCAAGCGCAGGAACGTGCGCTGGAAGGACCCCCGTCCAGCGCTACAAGGGCCTCGGCGAGATGGACGCCGACCAGCTGGCCGAGACCACGATGGACCCCCGCCACCGGACCCTCCGCCGGCTCACCGTCGACGACGCCGAGGTCGCTGCCGGCGTCTTCGAGCTGCTCATGGGCTCCGAGGTCGCCCCGCGCAAGGAGTTCATCGTGCAGGGCGCCTACGAGGTCGACGTCGAGGCGCTCGACGCCTGAGGGCGGTAGTCGTCCCCGGCGGGCGGAGCGTCGACGCCTGGGCCGCGTGGGCCCCGTCAGCCCACCTCACCCCGCGAGCCGCGCGAGGACCGCGGCCTGGTCGTCGCGCTCGCCCTCGCGCGGCCGGCGCACGGTGCGGGCGAGCTCGTGCAGGCCGGCGTCAGCCAGCCAGCCGGTCACCTCGTCGGGGGCGAACAGGTGGCGCTCGAGCTCGACGTCGTGGCCGAGCCGGCGGTAGATCTCCGAGACGTCCCGGGTCCCGGCGCCGGCCTGGAAGCCGATCAGCAGGTGGCCGCCCGGGCGCAGCACCCGGACCGCCTCGGCGACGAGCAGCGGCACGGTGGCGGGCGGGGTGTGGATGGTGGAGTACCACAGGAGCACCCCGGCGAACCGGGCGTCCGGGTAGGGGGAGCGCGGCGAGCGAGGCGACGGTGAACCGGAGGTCGGGGTGCGCCCTCCGTGCCGCCGCCACCATGCCGGAGGAGAGGTCGATCCCCTCGGCCGCGCAGCCGAGGTCGGCGAGGTGGCGGGTCATCCGGCCGGGGCCGCAACCGGCGTCGAGCACGGGACCACCGCTGGCGGCGACGACGGCAGCCGCGAAGGAGTCGACCATCGCGAGGTCGAGCGGGGTCTCGGCGCGAGTGTCGGGGAAGTGCGCGGCGTAGTCCTCGGCCACCGTGTCGTAGGCGTGTCGCACGGACCCGGAGGCGGGCAGGGGGGCTCGGCACCGGGTCATGGTCGCACGACTGCGACCTACCCTGGAGGGATGAGGGCGGTGGTGGTTTTCGTCCTGGGCGGCGCGGTGGTGATCGCGCTGGTCGGTGGTGGCGCCTACCTGCTCACCTTGGAGCCCGAGGAGGACGAGCCGCGGGTGGCGACGACCGGTTGGGACCGCTACGACGCCCGTGGGCGGGTCCTGCGGGTCCACTACCTCGGGTCGTCGTGCCAGGAGAAGGCCGTCGCGGAGGTCGAGGAGCGGCCGCGGCGGGTCGTCGTGACCGTCCGGGCCACGGTCGCGCCCGGCCGCTGCGCGCGGGCGGCGGTCCCTCGGACGGTCAGCGTCCGGCTGGAGGCGCCGCTGGGCGACCGGTCGGTCCACGACGGCGCCTGCCTGCAGGACGGGTCGGCGCGGGGCTGCGAGCGGCCCCGGCGCCGGACCGCGGCATAGGCTCGGGTCATGGGCGTCACCACCACCCGCCGGTCGATCGTCCGCCGCGGCGAGCGGCGCGGCGACGACCTGGCCGTCGAGGCGCCGCTGGTGCTCGCGCTCGACGGCGAGGTGCTCGCGACGCTGATGCGGACGCCGGGCCACGACCTCGAGCTGGCGGCGGGCTGGCTGGTCGTCGAGTCGGGGGTCGAGCGGGCCGACGACGTGGTGCAGCTGCGCGGCTGCCGGGAGGAGGAGACCGACCGGGTGCACGCGACCCTGCGCGACGGCGTACGGCGGCCGCGTCCGCGGGCGTTCGTGACCAGCGCCGCCTGTGGGGTCTGCTCGGCCGACGTCCTCGACCTGGCACCGCTGCGCCGGGCGGAGCCGTCGCGGCCCGGGTTCACGGTCGCGGCGGAGGTCCTGGCCTCGCTGCCCGACGCGATGCGGGCACACCAGCGCGCGTTCGCCCGCACCGGCGGGGTGCACGCCGCGGCCCTGGCCACCGCCGACGGCGCGCTGCTGGTCACCCGCGAGGACGTGGGACGGCACAACGCCGTCGACAAGGTCGTGGGCTGGGCGCTGCTGGACGGGCGCCTCCCGCTGACCGACCACGTGCTGGTCGTGAGCGGCCGGGTGTCGTTCGAGATCGTGCAGAAGGCGGTCGCCTGCGGCGTCGCCGGCATCGTGGCGGTTTCGGCGCCGTCCAGCCTGGCGGTCGACCTCGCGCGGGAGCACGGGCTGCTGCTCGCCGGCATGGTGCGCGACGGGCAGCTGAACCTCTACGCGGGCCTGGAGCTGGTGGCCTGACCCCCGTCGACGACCTGCAGCTGCGGCGGGTGGGCGCGCTCGTAGAGGCCGCGGGCGGCGCGCTGGATCCGCAGGAGCATCGCCGCCGAGGGCGTGACCTTGCCGGTGGCGTAGGTGGACAGGCGCGAGGGCGAGGTGCCGACGTAGCCGGCGAGGTGCGCTGGCTGCAGCCGCTGATCGCGATCAGCCGCCGGATCTCCCGGGCGATCGTCATCCGCTCCTGCTGCTCCTGCCGCACCCGGTAGATGCGGCGGCACTCGACGAGCGCGTGCCCGACGAGCGGCAGGTGGGCGTCGAGGGCCAGCCGGGCGAGCCGCTCCCCGTAGGGGCTCCACGGGTTGGCGGCGACCGGGGAGAGCGCCGCGCGCCACAGCCGCACGTTGCCCTTGCCGACGATCCGGACCATGTCGGCCGCCGACTGGAGCACGAGGGGGCGGGCCGGCCTCCTCGATCCCGCTCAGCAGGATCCAGAAGACGTGCTGGTAGCAGGCGACGGCGACCAGCTCGGCGTCGTCGGTGCCGCGGCCGGCCTGGAGCAGCAGCCGCCGGTTGTCGGCCTCGTCCCCGATCCGCCGGATGGCGGCGGTCAGGGTGGGCTGGTCGGGGCCGAGGCCCAGCAGCGCGTCGAGCATGTTCTGCGCCGCGGCGACCTCCTCGTGCCCGTGGGTGCGGATCAGGCACCCGAGGTTGACCAGGTCCTCGGCGTCGCCGAGGGTGACCAGGTCGGTCAGGTTGGTGACGACCGCCTGCTGCATCCGGGTCAGCGTCCGCCACCGCTCGCTGAGCGTGAAGGCCGTGAAGCGACGCCACAGGTCGCCGTGCAGTCCGGAGGCGGCGCGGTCGGCCCGGGAGAGGGTCGACGGCCGCACGCGGTCGAGGTCGGGCTGATGGGTGTGAGCGACCATGGGGGCCTCGCAGTGCCGCGGCGGGGCTGGAGCGAACCGGCACGGCCCCCACCGCGCCGCCGGCCCGGTCACCGCGGCGAACACCGGGCCGATGTTCCTGGAGCACAGCCATTGCAGAACGTCGGGCCGTCCCCGCGTGCCGGATTGGAGAACCCGAGTCTCAGATCCGGCAACCTCGCCGGTTTCTTTACTTTCAGACCTTCTGGGTGAGGAGCCCGGTGTCCACGTCGTAGAGGAAGCCGCCGACGGCGACCGTGTCCGGGACGAGCGGGTGGGACCGCACCTTCTGCACGTCCTCGGCCAGCGCCCGCGCCTGGTCGTCGACGACGTGGAAGGCCTGCCACGAGGCGTCCTGCCCGGCCGACTCGGCGACCCGGCGACGGAGCTCGGCCTCGGTGCTGGAGGCGACGGCGCACCGGGTGTGCGGCACGATCATGACCCGGTCGACCTTCAGCAGGTGCACGCCCAGGACGAGCGCCTCGAGCGCCTGGGGGGTGACCCGGCCGCCGGGGTTGCGGAAGATCTTCGCGTCGCCCGGCGCCAGGCCGACCATCCCCAGCGGGTCGATGCGCGAGTCCATGCAGGTGACGATCGCCACCCCGGCGTGGGCGACGCCGTCGAAGCCGCCGAGGCTGAAGTCGGCGGCGAACCGCTGGTTGGCGTCGATGAGGTCGTCGAACTGGCCCATGGCTGCAGAGCCTAGGGCACCGAGCGGAGCGCCTCCGCGGTGTCCACCTCCCGGGTCGGCGCCCGGTGGAACAGCACCAGCGCGAGCACCGCGGCGAGCAGTGCCGCCGCTGCCGCGCCGGTGAAGACCGACTGCTCCTGCAGGATCGCCAGCTCGGTGAGTCCCAGCTCCGGGTCGGCGGCCCGCTCCTGGTGCAGCCGGTGGAGCCCCCAGGTGGTGAGCACCGAGATGCCGACCAGCATGCCGACCATCCGGGCGACGACGACGAGGGCGCTGGCGAGGCCGTGCGTGTCCTGCGTGGTCACTGCCAGCATCGCGGCGTTCACCGGCGCCAGCGCCAGGCCGAAGCCGAGACCGGCTGCGGCGAGCGGCACGTTCGAGGTGAACGCGTCGAGGCTGTCGGCGTCCCACTGCGCCATCCACAAGAACCCGGCCGCCGCGAGCACCATGCCGACGGCCGTGATGACGCCGGCGGGGACCCGCCGCAGCAGCCAGCCGCCGACGACGGCGCCGACCGGGACGGCGACGAGGAACCGGAGCAGCACGAGCGCGGCACCGAGCTGGGAGTCGCGGTGGGTGGTGGTGCGGGCGAAGAGCGGGATGTCGACCAGGGCGGCGATCAGGGCCCACCCCACCAGGAAGCTGACCACGAGCGCGCCCCCATGCCGGCCTGGCGGCGAGCGCCCGGCGGGGGACGATCGGTGCCTCGGCCCGGGCGACGTGGACGACGAACGCCGCAGCGGCCAGCGCGGCGCCGAGCAGGAACCAGCCGCCCCGGGGGTTGAAGACCGCGACCTCGGGGTCGGCGCTCGCGAACGCGAGCACGACACCGCCGAGGGCGGCGGCGAGCAGCAGCGCGCCGACCAGGTCGGCGTCGACCGCGCTGCGGAGCCAGCCGCGGAGGTCGACGAGCGGCCGGCGGGCGAATGCGCAGCGGAGCACCAGGACGACGAACGCCCCGACGGTGATCGCGCCGAGCGGCGTCAGCCAGCGGCCGCCGTCGTCGACGTAGGGGACGTAGAGCTGCCCCCAGGTGAGGTCGCGCCGCAGCTCGACCGGCTCGACGAACAGCAGCCCCCCGGCCACCAGGCAGACCACGAGGGCGAGCGCTCCGAGCAGGTCGGGCCACCCCTCCCGGCCGCCCTCCGGGCGCGCCTCCGGCCGCGCCTCGCCGGCCGGCCGGGCGCGGAGCGCCCGCACGGCTGCCGCCAGCAGCAGCCCCACGGCCAGGTTGATCAGGAAGATGCCCCGCCAGGTGGTGAAGGAGAGCACCAGGGCGCCGAAGAGCGGGCCCAGCACGCTGCCGATCTCCTGCACGCCGGACACCAGTCCGAGCGGCAGACCACGGCGCTCGACCGGGTAGATCGCCGCCACCAGCGCCATCGTCGCCGGCACCAGGCCGCCGCCGCCGACCCCCTGGAGGAACCGGCCGGCCACCATGGTGACCAGGTCGTAGGAGATGGCGGTCAGCAGCGAGCCGGCGGCGAACACGACCAGCGACATCACCAGCACCGGCACCTGGCCGCGGAGGTCGGCGATCCGCCCGATCAGCGGCAGCATGGCGACGTAGCCGAGCAGGAAGCCGGAGACGATCGGCGCGGCCCGCTGCAGCTCGTCGACCGGGACGTCGGCGGACGCCATCATGTCGGGCAGCGCCAGCACCACGACGTAGGTGTCGACGGCGGCGAACGCGACGGCGGCCGCGCACAGCCCGAGCAGCAGCCGGGTGCGTGCGTCGGGCCCGGCGGGCACGGTCTCGGTCATGCGGCAGGCATCCGGGTGGTCACTCCGGTGCGGAGATGTCCTTCTCGACGTCGTAGGCCAGCACGTCGATGGTGTAGGTGATCGCGTCGGTGTCGGGGAAGAACGCCCCGGTGATCTCCGCCTGGACCAACCGGCCGTCGGCGTCGATGCGGTACGTCGCGTCGAACGCGTCGCCCTCGGCGCACGGGAGGATGTTGCGCACGGTGTCGCCGGGCACGGTGCCGGAGTAGGGGGTGAGCACGTCCTCGTTGTCCGCGCCGCCGCGCTCGGCCTCGCCGGCCTCGACGTCCCCGGTGGCGGTCAGCACGGGGGAGACGCCGGACTCGGGGTCGAGGAGGCCCGCAGGGTCCGGTGCGCAGAACCGCTCGGGGTCGTAGGTGTCCCAGCCGAGGATCGGTACGTCGACGTGGAGGTCGCCGTCGACGGCGACGACCGGCACCTCGCTGGCGGGGACGCCCATCACGCTGCCGGTCACGGTGCCCTCGAACGCCGGCGGGTCGGCCACCAGCGTGCCGGTGGCCTCGGCGAGGTAGTCGCCGCCACCGGCCGGCTCGTCGGCGGTGGCCAGCTCGATCTCGACGCCGCTGGTGGCGTCGAGCTGCTCCTTCGCGGCCGCCAGCACCTCCTCCGGGCTGACCTCGCCGTCGCCGTCGTCGTCGAGCTCGGAGTTCTCCGACACCGGGTCGTCACCGCCGCTGCACGCCGCGACGGAGGTGACCGAGAGCCCGCCCACGAGGGCAGCGGCGGCGAGCCGGCGGACCGGCAGGCGGAGGAGCATCATGCGCTCACCCTGACATACGACGCCAGCGGTCCCGCGCACGCGGCGAGCGGCTGGGTGCCGGGCACCCCGGAGCCGTCGCGGCGGCCGGTCGCGGCGGGGAGGTCGACCGGTGCCCCGCTGGCGGCCGCGCCCCGCGCCGGGGCCGGACCCGCCCAGGCGAAGACGAGGGCGTCCTCGCCCTTGAGGAAGCGGTGGCAGCGGACGCCGCCCGTGGCGCGGCCCTTCGCGGGGTACTCGGTGAGGTCGGTGACCTTGACCGCTCCCGGCTCGGTGCCCGGGAGGGCGGTCGAGGAGCCGGACGCGGTCACGACGACGGCCTCGGGCGCCGCCTCGAGGTCGAGCGCGCCGAACCACACCACCCGTTGCCCGGCGGCCAGGCGGACACCGGCCATGCCGCCGCCGGAGCGGCCCTGCGGGCGGACGTTGGTCGCGGAGAAGTGCAGCAGCTGCGCGTCGGAGGTGATGAAGCACAGCTCCTCGGCCCCGGTGCGCAGCTCGACGGCGCCGACGACCTCGTCGCCGTCGTTGAGCCGGACCACCTCCCACTCGTCGCGGCCGAGCACCTCGGGGTTGACCCGCTTGACGACGCCCGCTCGGGTGCCCAGCGCCAGGCCCGGGCCGTCGGTGGTCAGCGTGCACAGTGCCAGCGCCCGCTCCCCGGCGCCGAGCTGGAGCACCTCGGTGAGCGGCAGGCCGCCCTGGAGGTTCGGCTCGTTGGCCGACGGCGGGATCGCGGGCAGGTCGAGCACCCCGAGGCGGAGCACGCGCCCGGCCGAGGTGAGCACGCCGATCTCGCCGCGTGCGGTCGTGCGCACCGCGGAGACGATCACGTCGTGGTTGGCCCGGCCGCCGCCGGTGCCGACCTCCTCGGCGTTGCTGGTGCGCGCGAGCAGCCCGGTGGAGGACATCAGGGCGAAGCACGGGTCGTCGGGCACCTCGAGTGGCGCGGAGGCGGCGGTGACCGTGGTGCCGGCCGACTCCAGCAGCACCGTGCGCCGCGGGGTGCCGTAGGTCTTGGCGACGTCGGCGAGCTCGTCGCCGACCACCTTCTTCAGCAGGTCGTCGTCGGCGAGGATCGCCTCCAGCTCCTCGATCTCTCGGCGCAGCGTCTCCTGCTCCTTCTCGAGCTCGATCCGGGAGAACCGGGTGAGCCGACGCAGCTGCATCTCGAGGATGTACTCCGCCTGCAGCTGGGACAGGTCGAAGACCGACATCAGCCGCTCCTTCGCCGTGGCGGCGTCGTCGCTGGTGCGGATCACCTGGATCACCTCGTCGATGTCGAGCAGGGCGACCAGCAGCCCCTCGACGAGGTGGAGCCGGTCCTGCTTCTTGCCGAGCCGGAACCGGGACCGGCGCCGGACGACGTCGTAGCGGTGGTCGAGGAAGACCTCGAGCATCTCCTTGAGCCCGAGCGTCCGGGGCTGCCCCCTCGACCAGCGCGACGTTGTTGATGCCGAAGGTGTCCTCCATCGGCGTCAGCTTGTAGAGCTGCTCCAGCAGCGCCTCGGGCACGAAGCCGTTCTTCACCTCGATCACGAGGCGGAGCCCGTGCTCGCGGTCGGTGAGGTCCTTGATGTCGGCGATGCCCTGCAGCTTCTTGCCCTGCACCAGGGTCTTGATCCGCTCGACGACCTTCTCGGTGCCGATGCCGTAGGGGAGCTCGGTGACGACGATGCCCTTGCGACGCCCGAACGTCTCGATCCGGGTGGTCGCCCGCATCCGGAAGGTGCCCTTGCCGGTCTCGTAGGCCTCGCGGACGCCATCGAGGCCCACGATCTTGCCGCCGGTCGGCAGGTCGGGGCCGGGGATGAACCGCATCAGGCCCTCGACGTCGGTGCGGGGGTGCTTGATGAGGTGGCGCAGCGCCTGGACCACCTCGACCAGGTTGTGCGGCGCGCAGTTGGTGGCCATCCCGACCGCGATGCCGGTGGTGCCGTTGACCACCAGGTTGGGGATCGCCGCGGGCAGCACCGACGGCTCGAGCTCGCGGCTGTCGTAGTTGGGCCGGAAGTCGACGGTGTCCTCGTCGATCGACTCGGTCATGACGACGGCGGGGGGCGCCATCCGCGCCTCGGTGTAGCGCATCGCCGCCGGCGGGTCGTCGCCGCCGAGCGAGCCGAAGTTGCCGTGGCCGTCGGCCATGGGGAGCCGCATCACCCACGGCTGCGCCATCCGCACGAGGGCGTCGTAGATCGCACCGTCGCCGTGCGGGTGCAGGCGGCCCATCACCTCACCGACGATGCGGGCGCATTTCACGTGGCCGCGGTCGGGCCGCAGGCCCATGTCGTTCATCGTGTAGAGGATCCGCCGCTGCACCGGCTTCAGGCCGTCGCGGGCGTCGGGCAGCGCCCGCGAGTAGATGACGGAGTAGGCGTACTCGAGGAACGACGTCTGCATCTCGTCGCGGATGTCGGTGTCGAGGATGTGCTCCTCGAAGTCCTCGGGGGGCTCCTGCTTCGTCGATCGGCGTGCCATGCGGTCATTGTCCCCGCCGGTCCGCCGGGGCCGACGCAGGGCACGCGGTGATCCGGGTCTCGACTAGATTTCGGCCTGTGACCCCGCCGGACCAGCCGACGCCCACGAGCGAGATCGAGGCGCCCCCGCCCCACTGGGAGGGCGACGTGCTGCTCCGCGACGGCCGGACGGCGCACATCCGGCCGATCCGGCCCGAGGACGACCAGCTCCTCGTCGAGTTCTACAGCCGGGTCTCGGACGAGTCGAAGTACTACCGGTTCTTCTCGCCGATGCCCACGCTGTCGGAGCGCGACGTGCGCCGGTTCACCCGGGTCGACCACCGCGACCGGGTGGCGCTGGTGCTGATCCTGCAGGGGCGGATGATCGCCGTCGGCCGCTACGACGTGGTGGAGCCGAAGGAGGCCGAGGTCGCGTTCCTCGTCGAGGACCAGCACCAGGGCCGCGGCATCGCCCAGCTCCTGCTCGAGCACCTGGCCCAGGCGGGCCGCGAGCGCGGGGTCGAGCGGTTCACCGCGGAGGTGCTGCCCGACAACCACCGGATGATCCAGACCTTCCGCGACGCCGGCTACCGGGTGGCGAGCGGGTACGCCGACGGCGTGATCACCCTCGAGTTCCCCATCGATCCCACCGACACCGCGATCGGCGTGATGCGCGACCGCGAGCACGTGGCCGAGGCGGCGTCGATCCACCGCTTCTTCCACCCGCGGTCGGTCGCGATCATCGGCGCCAGCCGCCGGCAGGATACGATCGGTCGCCTCCTCGTGCACAACCTGGTCACCGGCGACCCAGCGGGCGGGTCTACGTCGTCAACCCGTCGGCGAGCGCGGTCAGCGGCATGCCGGCGTACAAGACCGTCAACGAGATCCCCGACGACGTCGACGTGGCGATCGTGGCCGTGCCTGCCGAGGCCGTGACCGACGTCGTGCTCGACTGCGCCGCGAAGGGCGTGCACGGCCTGATCGTCATCTCCTCCGGGTTCGCCGAGACCGGCGAGGACGGCCGCAAGCGCCAGCGGCACCTGGTGGGGCTCTCGCGCTCCTACGGGCTGCGCCTGATCGGCCCCAACTGCCTCGGCGTGATCAACACCGACCCCCGGGTGCGCATCAACGCGTCCCTGTCGTCGGTGATGCCGGCCCGCGGCCGGGCCGGGTTCTTCTGCCAGTCGGGCGCCCTCGGCTCGGCGATCCTCGAGAAGGTCAAAACCGGGGCCTGGGCATCTCGACCTTCGTCAGCGCCGGCAACCGCGCCGACGTCTCGGGCAACGACCTGCTCCAGTACTGGGAGGAGGACGACTCCACCGAGGTCGTGATGATGTACCTCGAGTCGATCGGCAACCCGCGCAAGTTCTCCCGGATCGCCCGCCGGGTCTCCAAGCGCAAGCCGATCGTCGCCGTGCGCTCCGGCCGCACCACGCAGGGCGTGCCGATGGGCCACACCGTCCGGCGGATCGACGCCCCGCAGGCGGCGGTCGACGCGATGTTCCGCCAGGCCGGGGTGATCCAGGTCGACACCCTCGAGGACATGTTCGACGTCGCCCAGCTGCTCGCGCACCAGCCCCTGCCCCGCGGGCGCCGGGTCGCGATCGTCGGCAACTCCGACGCGCTCGGGCTGCTCGCGGCCGACGCCGCCTCCGCGGTCGGTCTCGTCGTCAACCGCTCGGTCGCGCTCGGCGCCGAGGCGACCGCCGACGACTTCGAGGACGCGCTCGACGAGGCCATCGACGACCCCGAGGTCGACTCGGTGATCGCCGTCTACATCCCGCCGCTCAACGTCTCCGGCGACGAGGTCGCCAACGTGCTCGCGGCGGTGGGGGAGCAGTCCGACAAGCCGCTGGTCTCCTCCTTCCTCGGCGCCGAGGGCATCCCCGAGCTGCTGCGCGTCCCCCGACGTCGCCGGCTCCACCGCGGGGCGCGGCTCCGTGCCGTCGTACCCGGCGGTCGAGGCGGCGATCCGGGCGCTCGCTCGGGTCGTGGAGTACGCCGTGTGGTTGCGGACCCCCGACGGCGAGCCGACCGAGCCCGGCGACGTCGACCTCCGCCGGGCGCGGCAGCTGGTCACCCGCGTGCTCGCCGACCGGCGCGACGAGGTGGAGCTCGACGACCAGCAGCTGACCCAGCTGCTCGGGGCGTACGGGATCGACCTGTGGCCGCGGGTCCCCGTCGCGACCGTGGAGGAGGCCCAGGCGGCGGCCGCCGAGCTGGGCTGGGACGTCGTCCTGAAGTCGACCCGGCCCGCCGTGCGCGAGCGCCCCGACCGCCAGCACGTGTGGCGCAACATCGAGAGCCCGACCGAGATGAAGGAGGCGTGGGCGACCCTCGCCCACTACGTCCCCCGACCGGCGGTGGCGCGTTCGTGGTGCAGAAGAACGCGCCACCCGGCGTGCCCGTCGCGATCCGGTCGGTCGAGGACCCGCTGTTCGGGCCCGTGGTGTCGTTCGGCATCTCCGGCCCGGTCATCGAGCTGCTGGGCGACTGGTCGTTCCGGATCCCGCCGTTGAGCGACCACGACGTCGCCGCGATGGTGCGGGAGGTGAAGAGCTCGCCGCTGCTGTTCGGCTACCGCGGCGCCGAGCCGGTCGACGTCGGGGCGGTGGAGCAGCTGATCACGAAGGTGGCCCAGCTGCAGAACGACCTGCCACAGGTCAGCGCCCTCGAGCTGTCCCTGGTGCTCGCCGGCACCGAGGGCGCGGCCGTGCTCGCGGCCGAGGCCCGGCTGGCCCGGGTGCGGGACCCGCGTCCCGACTCGTTCCTGCGCCGGCTGCCCGACGTCACCGCCACGCTGCCCGAATGACAGGATGCCGCCATGGCAGATGTGCGTGACCGCGACCGGGCGCCCGACCTCAGGGCGGCGCTCGACCGCACCGGCTACTACCCCGAGGTCGTCGCGCAGGCGGTGGCCGACGCGGTGGGCGGGGAGCAGGTGGTGTCGTTCTACGTGCACCACGAGCCCACGTTCGAGCGCGACGAGGTGCGACGCCACCAGAGCGTCATCGTGCTCACCCCGACCCGGCTGATCCTCGCCCACACCGACGAGCACGCCGGCGACGACCTGCTGCCGGAGCCCTACACGTCGACCTCGACCGAGGCGGTCAGCCTCAGCGCGGTGTCGTCGGTGGTGGTGACCCGGATGACCACCAACCCGACGGCCGGTCCCCAGCCGCCGGTCGAGGCCGTGCTGACGATCGGCTGGGGAGCGGTCAGCAGGGTCGACCTCGAACCCGCGGGCTGCAACGACCCGCAGTGCGAGGCCGACCACGGCTACACCGGGACGCTGTCCTCCGACGACTTCTCGCTGCGCGTCTCCGCCGCCGCCGACGGGTCCGACGCCGTCGGCGGCCTGCTGTCCTTCGCCGCCTCGCTCTCCGCGCGCACCCGGGGCTGAGCGTGGCCGACGGGTTCCGCGAGCCGGCGTACGGCGAGCGCTCGCTGGGCGACGTCGTGCCTGCCGCCGCCGCGGCGCTCGGTCACCCGCTGGGCGACCCCCCGACCGGCCTCGACCTGCCCGACGCGGCGTCGTACGTCGTCTTCCTCATCGACGGGCTCGGCGCCAACCTGCTCCAGCGGCACGCCGACGCCGCGCCGTACCTCTCCTCGCTGCTGGCGCGCTCGGCGCCGGGCACGGCGGGCGTGCCGTCGACGACGTCGACCAGCCTCACGTCGCTCGGCACCGGGATGACCCCGGGTGGGCATGGGCTGGTCGGCTTCACCACCCGGGTGCCGGGCACCGACCAGCTGCTCAACCACCTGCTGTGGGACGCCGAGGTCGACCCCAAGGAGTGGCAGCCGCACCCGACCGCGTTCGCCCGGCTGCAGGCCTCCGGCGTGCAGGTCAGCGTGGTCAACAAGCGCGAGTTCAACGGCACCGGCCTGACGACCGCCGCCCACCGGGGAGCCGACTACGTCGGCGTCGACCGGGTCGGCGAGCGGATCGCCGCCGTCGTCGGCGCCTCCGGCGGCCGGCCCGGCCAGACCTCCCTGACCTACGTCTACGACGGCGACCTGGACTGGACCGGCCACCGCTGGGGCGTGGCGTCGAGCCAGTGGCTCCAGCAGCTGTCGATGATCGACCACGAGGCCGAGCAGCTGCGCGGACGCCCTCCCTAGCGACCGCCGGCTGCTCGTCGTCGCCGACCACGGCATGGTCGACGTGCCGGTCGAGGACCGGATCGACGTCGCGGAGCGCACCGAGCTGAGGGACGGGGGTCGCCCTCATCGGCGGCGAGGCCCGGTTCCGCCACCTCTACTGCGTCGGCGGCGCCGTGCCCGACGTGCTCGACCGCTGGCGCGAGACGCTCGGGGAGCGCGCCGAGGTGCTCACCCGCGCGGAGGCCATCGGCCGCGGCTGGTTCGGCGCCGTCGACCCCGGCGTCCTCCCGCGCATCGGCGACGTCGTCGTCGCCTGCCGCGGACGCACCGCCGTCCTCTCCACCGAGGACTTCCCCTACGAGGGGATGCTGATCGGCATGCACGGCTCGCTCACGCCCGACGAGATGCTGATCCCGATGCTGCTCGACTGAGGGGCGGGTCGGGGAGTTTCGGGGGGCCGGACGGGTGAGGTTTCCCCGGTCGACCGGGGAAACCTCAACTTGTCGGGCGAAATGTTGCCCGACAAGTGGAGGTTTTGCCCGTCACGTCCGCCCCGACGTGACCGACCTGCCGCGGGATGGCCGGGCGACGCACCCGACCGGCCGGCCGCGGAGGGACGCACCGGCACCGAACCTTTTTCGCCGCTGAGGACGTCCGGGTCGTCGAACGGGCAGGATGACCCGTCCCGGAGACTCGGAGGCACCATGGCAGCTCGCGGCACCCGCGACCGCGCCGCGTTCGCGGAGCTGGTCGCGGCACGCTCGGCGTCGCTGCACCGCGCGGCGTACCTGATGGTCGGCGACGTCGGGCTCGCGCAGGACCTGGTGCAGGAGGCGCTGACCAAGACGTACGTCGCCTGGCCGCGGCTCCGCGACACCGCCGCGGCCGACGCCTACACCCGCAGGGTCATCACCACCACCGCGATCACCTGGTTCCGGCGCCGGAGCTGGTACGGCGAGCGGGCGACGGGTGACCTGCCCGAGCCGGCCCGGCCCGGTCACGACGAGCAGGTCGCCGACCGGACCGCGCTGATGGCGGCGCTGCGGCAGCTGCCGCCGCGTCAGCGCGCCGCCATCGTGCTCCGCTTCTACGAGGACCTGACCGAGGCGCAGACCGCGGCCGCCATGGACTGCGCGGTCGGGACCGTGAAGAGCCAGGTCGCCGCGGGCCTGGCAAAGCTGCGGACCCTGCTCGGCGACGCGGTGGACCTCGACGACCTGATGCCCACCGGAGGCGCCTCATGACCGAGCAGCTGAAGACCCTGATGGACCGTGCGGCAGATGTCGATTTCGCGGCCCTGGACATCGACGCCGTGACCGCCGCGGGCGACCGGGTCGTGCGGCGACGCCGGATCGCCCGCGGTCTGGCGGGTCTCACCGCCGCGGCGGCCACCGTCACGGGTGTGGTGCTGGTCGCCGGCGACCGCGGTGCGGACCGGTCGGACGTCGCGGACTCCCTGTTCCGGTCCGACGTCCCGACGTGGACCACCGGCAGCACGCTGCACACGCCGGACGCCACCTACGACCTGGGGGTCGGGGTGGTGAGCTACGTCCGCACCAGCGCGGGGATCGTCTTCGTCGGCCACGACGGGGGCGTCTACTCCTTCACCGGCGGCCGGCCGGAGCGGATCGGCGCCACCGAGGACCCTGCGCTGCGTGCTGACCCCGGCGCTCCCTACGCCGCCTGGGTCGACGGCACCGGTCGTGACCGGGCGACGGTCGTCTTCGACCAAGGCACGGGGCGCCGAGCCTGGGCCGAGCGCGCCGGATCGCACCAGGCCTCCCGGGTGGTCGCGATCGACGACGGCACGGCGTACCTCTCGCGGGAGCCGGGGGCGACCCGGACGGTGGACCTGGCCTCCGGCGCCGAGGGCACGTTGGCGGAGCCCGGGAGCTTCCGTCACCTGCGGGCCGTCGGGGGCGACTGGGCCGCCTGGGCGATCGAGAAGGACGGGGGGCGGACGCCGCGGTCGAGGTCACCGCGCTCGGCAGCGGCCGGGTCC
Organism: Nocardioides sp. TF02-7; assembly: GCF_022437945.1. GTDB lineage: Bacteria > Actinomycetota > Actinomycetes > Propionibacteriales > Nocardioidaceae > Nocardioides. The sequence goes on along the minus strand of NZ_CP092535.1, from coordinate 4,684,647 downwards.
GGTTCGCCCGCCCGGGCGGTGACGGCGCGGCGTTCTCGCCGGATGGCGAGTGGGTCAGCATCGCGGGAGAGCGGGTCGAGGTCGTCGACACCGGCACCGGCGAGCAGCTCGAGGTCGACCTGGGCGGCTACGACCAGGGCTACGGCTTCGACTGGCTCGACGGCGGCACGCTGCTGGTCGTCGCGGCCCCCGAGGACGTCGACGGGATCGCTCTTCTCTCCTGCGAGATCCCGGCCGGCACCTGCACCGAGCAGACGACGCTGCCCGCCACCACCGAGGAGGCGCTCTTCGCGATCGGCGTGGGGGAGGCCCTCCCGTAGCCGAGCGGGGCCGCCGACCGTGGCACGATGCTCCGCGTGGCGGAGCTGACCTTCTGGACGGGCACCATGGACGCGGGGGAAGTCGACGCTGGCGCTCCAGACCAACCACAACCACGCCGCGCGCGGGCGGGTGGGTCGGCTGTTCACCTCCCACGACCGGGCGGGGGGCGGCGCTCGTCTCGTCGAGGCTCGGACTGACCGCCGACGCCCAGGAGGTGACGCCCGGCTTCGACTTCTGGCGCTACACCGTGGACGCGCTCACCCAGGGGGCGCGGATCGACTACTTCGTGTGCGACGAGGCGCAGTTCTACACCAGCACCCAGATCGAGCAGCTGGCGAAGGTCGTCGACGAGCTGCAGATCGACGTCTTCTGCTTCGGGATCCTCACCGACTTCCGCACCCGGCTGTTCGAGGGGTCGGCGCGACTGGTCGAGCTGGCCGACCGCACCGAGGTGCTGCAGGTGGAGGCGCTGTGCTGGTGCGGCAAGCGCGCCACCCACAACGCCCGCACCGAGAACGGGGTGATGGTCACCGAGGGGGAGGTCATCGTCGTCGGCGACGTCGACGCACCCGCGGCGCCCACCGAGGCCGCGGCCGAGGCGTCGTACGAGGTGCTCTGCCGCCAGCACCACCGTCGCGGTCTCACCGCCGCCCGCGCGCGGGCGGTGTCGCTGGCGCCCGACCCGCTCCCGTTCGGCTGAGCCGGACCCGCCTCCGTAGGGTGGCCGGGTGAGCGTCGACGCCCTCCTCCAGCCCAGCGACCTTCCCCCACCAGCTGCCCCGGTTCGCCGACATCGGCGACGACGACTACGGGCCCGCGCTCGACGAGGCGATGGCCGCCCAGCGCGCGGCGGTCGCGGCGATCGTGGACAACCCCGAGCCGGCGACCTTCGACAACACGGTGGTGCCACTGGAGCTGAGCGGGGTCGCGCTCGCCCGGGTGCTGCGGGTCTTCTGGAACAAGGCGGGGGCCGACTCCAACGACCAGGTGGACGCCGTCCGGGCCGAGTACGCGCCCCGGCTGGCCGCGCACGAGGACGCGATCCGGCTCGACCCGGCGCTGTACGCGCGGCTCGAGGCGGTGCACGCCGGTCGGGAAGGCCTGGAGCCGGAGGCGCGCTACCTCGTCGAGCGGCACGTCACCGAGCTCCGGCTGGCCGGGGCCGCGCTCGAGGAGGCCGACAAGCAGCGGCTCCGCGAGCTCAACGAGCGGATCTCCGCGCAGGAGACGGCGTTCGAGCTGGCGCTGCAGGCCGACAGCAACGACCTGGCACTCGTCGTCGACGACGCCGCCGAGCTCGACGGCCTGACTCCTGGCGAGGTCTCCGCCGCGGCCGCTGCCGCGCAGGCGCGGGGGCTCGACGGCAAGTACCTGCTCACGCTGGTGCTGCCGACCGCCCACCCGCACCTGGCGTCGCTGACCGACCGGGACGTACGCCGCCGGCTGTCGGCCGCCCAGCGGGCGCGGGGCAGCCGCGGCAACGAGCACGACACCCGTGCGCTCGCGCTCGACGTCCTCCGGCTGCGGGCCGAGCGCGCGCGGCTCCTGGGCTTCGCCAACCACGCGGAGGTCGTCACCGCCGACAACACCGCCGGCACGCCCGCGGCCGTGCGAAGCATGCTGGAGCGGCTCGCGGCCCCGGCCGCCGCCAACGCGCGCCGCGAGCACTAGGCGCTGGCCGCGCAGGCCGGGTTCGAGGTCGAGGCCCACGACTGGGCGTTCCACGCCGAGCAGGTCCGCGCCGAGCAGTACGACGTCGACCTGGCGGCGTTGCGGCCGTGGTTCGAGGCCGAGCGGGTGCTGCGCGAAGGGGTCTTCCTCGCGGCCAACCGGCTCTACGGGCTCGTCTTCACCGAGCGCGACGACCTCGACGGCTACCACCCCGACGTGCGCGTGTTCGAGGTGCACGAGGAGGACGGCACCCCCGTCGGCCTCTACCTGCTCGACCTCTACACCCGCGACTCCAAGCGGGGCGGTGCGTGGATGAGCAGCTTCGTCACCCGGGCCACCCTCCTCGGCACCGACACCGCGGTCGTCGTCAACAACCTCAACGTCCCCAAACCGGCGGCGGGCGAGCCGACGCTGCTCACCTTCGACGAGACCCGGACCCTGTTCCACGAGTTCGGGCACGCGCTGCACGGCCTGCTCGCCCGGGCGACGTACCCGAGCCTGGCCGGCACCGCCGTGTTCCGCGACTTCGTCGAGTACCCCTCGCAGGTCAACGAGATGTGGATGCTCTGGCCGGAAGTCCTCGCCAGCTATGCCGTGCACCACGAGACCGGCGAGCCGATCCCGGCCGAGGTGGTCGAGCGGCTCGAGGCGTCCGCGACCTTCAACGAGGGGTTCGCGACGTCGGAGTACCTCGCCGCCGCGCTTCTCGACCTCGCCTGGCACGAGCTCGGGCCCGACGAGGTGCCGACCGACCCGGACGAGGTCGCGCGGTTCGAGCAGGCCGCGCTGGCGGCCGTGGGGCTCGACCTCGCTGCCGTGCCGCCGCGCTACTCGACGCCGTACTTCGCCCACAGCTTCAGCTCCGGCTACGCCTCGGCCTACTACTCCTACATCTGGAGCGAGGTGCTCGACGCCGACACGGTGGCGTGGTTCAAGGACAACGGCGGGCTCACCCGCGCCAACGGCGACCTCTACCGGCAGTACGTCGTCGGCATCGGCGGCACCCGCGACCCGCTCGGGTCGTACGCCGAGTGGCGCGGGCGGCCGGCACCGATCGAGCCGTTGCTCGAACGGCGCGGCCTGGCGTGAGCCGAGTGGGCTGAGCGGGCTGCGTGGGCCGAGGGTCTAGGAGCGGAGCCGCACCCGGAGGATCCGGTCGCCGCTGCCGTTGGACGTGGTCACCAGCAGCGACTTGCCGACCGTGGTCACGCCGCGGAGCCGGCCGAAGTCGCGCAGCCGCGCGGGTGCCTTGGTCCACCGGAGGCGGCCCTTGCCGTCGAACTTGACGAACATCAGCCGCTGGCCGGCGAGGCACGCCACCGCGAGGGTGCCGGAGAGGCGGCCCCAGCCGCGCGGCACGAAGGAGGCACCGGAGGTCGCGATCGTCGGGGTGCCGGAACGCCAGCGGGCGCTGACCTGCTTGCCGGGCAGCGAGTGGTCGGTCAGCGGCACGGACTCGTTGTAGCCGGGCACCGGGTTCCAGCCGTAGTTGCCGCCCCGACGGAGCAGGTTGACCTCGTCGTCGCGGTGGCTGCCGTGCTCGACCGACCACAGCGAGCCGTCGGCCCGCTGGGCGAGCCCCCTGCACGTTGCGGTGGCCGTAGGTGAAGATCAGCCGCCGGGGGCCGTCGGCCTTCGCCCACGGGTTGGTCGGCCAGGCCCGGCCGGTGAACCGGTTGACGCGCAGCGTCTTGCCGCCGAGCGAGCGCAGGCTCTGCGGGTTGCGGCCGACGGCGGCGTCGCCGGTGCCGACGAGCAGCGAGCCGTTGCGGGCGATGAGCAGCCGGCAGCCGCCGTGGCGGCCGGTGACCGTCGGCAGGCCCCGCACCAGCACGCGGACCTGCTTGGCGCGGGTGAGTCGCTTGTCGAGCTGCCACGAGATGACCCGGATGTCCTTGCGGCCGCCGCCGAGCCTCCAGCCCTGGCAGGTGTAGATCCGCCGGTTGTCGGCGAAGCCGGGGTCGACCGCGAGGCCCATCAGCCCGGTCTCGCCGCTGTTCCAGACCTTGCCGCTTGGGAACGCGAGGTTGCGCTTCCTGCCGTTGGGCCGGACGAGCGTCAGCTTGGCGGAGTCGCGCTGGGTGACCAGCAGCCGCCCGTTGCCGATCGGCCGGACGTCCCACGGGTTGGCGAGGCCGCGAGCCACCACCGTGACCTTGAGGTTCGTCGCGCGGCGCGGCGCGTCCTCGGCGGCGGCGGGCGCAGCCGGGGTCGCGTCCGCAGGGTGCGCAGCGGTGAGGGAGGACAGCAGGAGGGCGAGGGTGGCCACCGGGGCGGCGAGGATCCGCATGGCGACACGGTAACCCCTCAGAACGTGTGCTCAGACCCCGGGAACACGCCGTTCTTCACCTCGTCGTCGTAGGCGCGGGCTGCGTCGAGCAGCACCGACCTGAGGTCGGCGTACTGCTTGACGAACCGCGGCATCCTGCCGGTGCGCAGCCCGAAGGCGTCCTGCCACACCAGCACCTGGCCGTCGCACTGGTTGCCGGCGCCGATGCCGATGGTGGGGATCTCCAGCTTGGCGGTCACCTGGGCGGCGACCTCGCCGGGCACCATCTCCATCACCACCGAGAACGCGCCGGCCTCCTGGACGGCCTCCGCGTCGCGGAGCAGCCGCTCAGCGGCGTCGCCGCGGCCCTGCACGCGGTAGCCGCCGAGGGCGTGCTCGGACTGCGGGGTGAAGCCGATGTGGGCCATCACCGGGATGCCGCCCCCGGGTCATCCGCTCGATCTGCGGGGCCATCTCGACGCCGCCCTCGAGCTTGACGCAGTGGGCGCCGCCCTCCTTCATGAATCGGACGGCGGTGAGGTAGCCCTGCTCCGGCGACGCCTGGTAGGAGCCGAACGGCAGGTCGCCGACGACGAGCGCGCGGCTGACCGAGCGGCTGACGGCTCGGGTGAGCGGCAGCAGTTCGTCGACCGTCACCGGCAGCGAGGTGGTGTTGCCGAGCACGTTGTTGGACGCGCTGTCGCCGACGAGGAGCACCTCGATGCCCGCCTCGTCGAAGATCTGCGCGGTGAGCTGGTCGTAGGACGTCAGCATCGAGAAGCGCTCGCCGCGCTGTTTCATCTCGCGCAGGTGGTGGGTGCGGATCCGCTTGACCGGCTTGGGCGCCTCGGCTGCCCCGCCGTAGGGAGCGGTCTCCTCAGGGTTGCTCATCGTCGAGCTCCGATCTGTGACTCGCGGCCCGCCCAGCCTGACCTGGGAGCTGGGTCCACGTTCTCCTCCGGACACCGACGAGGCTATCCCCGCGGTCGCCGACGGGCGCTGTGTCGTCGCTCACCCCGCGGCGGCGCCACCCCTGGCAGCACGCGCCGCCGCCTCGAGGTCCGCGACGACGATCCGCCGCATCCGCAGCACCGCCTGGGAGACGGCCCGGCCCCGCACCGGGTCGGGGTCGGCCACCAGCTCGAACAGCCGGGTGGGGACCACCTGCCACGACAGGCCGTACCGGTCCTTCAACCAGCCGCACATCGACTCCTCGCCACCGTCGACGAGGGAGTCCCAGTAGTAGTCGACCTCCGACTGGTCGCCGCAGGTGATCTGGAACGACACCGCCTCGGAGAACACCGCATGGCCGGGCCCGCCGTCGACGGCGCGGAACGTCAGCCCGTCGAGCGTGAACTCGCCGACCATCGCCCGGTCGGGCTGACCGGGCCCGCCGGGCATCCGCGTCAGCCGGTCGATGGAGGAGTTCGGGAAGATCCCCGTGTAGAACCGGGCCGCCGCCTCGAGGTCCCCGTCGAACCAGAGGCACGGCTGGATGCGGGTGCTCGCGATGCTCATGCCGTCTCTGACCCTGCGCGGTCGGCGTACTCATCGGCTGCTGGTCCGCGCCCCCGGCCGAAGTGGCGCCAACCTTCCGACCCCCGGCGGCGTTGGATGGGTGGACGGAAGGGGCCGGATGGACGACGAGGGGTTCAGCGAGTGGGCAGGCGGCGTCGAACGACGCCTCCTGCGCTCGGCCTACCTCCTGACCGGTGACCTGCACCGCGCCGAGGACCTGGTGCAGGAGGCGCTGGTGAAGGTGGCGCTGCGGTGGCGCCGGCTGCGGCACGGCAACCCGACGGCGTACGCCCGCCGGATCCTGGTGCGCGACAACGTGTCGGCCTGGCGGCGGCAGCGCGAGACGCCGGTGGCGGACGTCGGCCCGGAGCGGCCGGTCTCGTCGGACCCCGACACCGAGATCGTCGTACGCCGTGCGCTCGCGCGGTTGACGCCGGCCCAGCGTGCCGTCCTCGTGCTGCGCCACTTCGACGACCTGTCGGAGCGCGAGACCGCCGACGTCCTCGGGGTCTCCGTCGGCACGGTCAAGAGCCAGAACGCCGCCGCGCTGGCGCGCCTCCGCACGGGTGCGCCGGAGCTGCTCGACCTGATCGGGAGGACGTCGTGAATCTGTCCGAGGTGCTGGACCGTGCGACGGACGCCATCGAGTCGCCACAGCTGGCTGGAGCAGCGCTCGGCGAGGCCCGTGCGCGGCAGGCCCGCCGGCGGTCGTTGGCGCTGGTGGCGGCCGTCGGGGTCGTCGCGACCGTCGGCGTCGGCACGCTGGCCGGAGGGCGTGGGGGTGATGACGGCCCCGGGCAGCCGGCGGCGCCCTCGTCGAGCAGCACGCCCGCCGGCGACGAGCGGGCGATCGGGCCGCGATGGGACCCGCGGTCGGTGCCCGAGGCGCCGCTGCGGCGGTCGGTGCTGCCGGAGTCCCTGGCCCCACCGGCGCTGCCGCCCGACGTCGCCGGTGCCCCGATGGAGGCCGCCGTCCTCGCCTGGCCCGCGGCCGGCCGGGACCTGCGACTGCTGGGCACCGACGGCGAGTGGCGGCGCGTGAAGGACACCGCCGACGCGGTCGCGAGCACCGGTGCGCCCTTCGCGCAGCCGGCGCTGTCGAGCGACGGCACCGAGGTGGCGATGGCGACCGACGACGGGTTGCTGGTGGTCGACGTGACGACGGGGGACCAGGAGGTGCTGCCGTGGCCGGCGCCCCTCGCGCCGCCGTCGGACACTCCGCCGGCGGTGGACTGGCTCCCCGGCGACGACGGGTTCTACGTCGCCACCTGGCCGCACGCCTGGTTCCTGGACCGGCAGGGCGCCGCCGAGCGGGCGCCGTTCGGCCACCGTTACGCCGGTGGCGTCGCGATCGACCCCGACGGCGGCTTCGTCGAGAAGCGGTACACCCACCACGACCTCCGGCTGTGGCGCGACGGCGAGGTCGTCGCGACCAGCACGGTGGGCCAGTGGGGGGAGCGGCTGGTCACCCGGTTCGGGCGGGTGGCGCTCACCGGCGGCGGCAACGGCCTGCCCGGCGACGGCGGGCCGCTCGTCCTCGACGCCGAGACCGGGGAGGTCGTCGGCTACCGCCCGATCCGCGACCGGGGCGCGATCTACACCGACAACGGGCACCTGACCGCGCTCGGGTTCCTCGACCCGGACACGGCGCTCTACGTGGTCGGCCCGGCCCGCCGGGAGGACCGCCGGCTCGTGGTGGACGCCTGGCACCTCGTCGCCTGGGACCTTCGCAGCGGCGACTTCGAGCGGCTGTCGTCGGGTGGCGAGGCGATGTGGGGGATCGACGTCGCCCCCGAGGTCCTGGCCGGTGGGTAGCCGCACGGTCGAGCTCGTTGACGGACTGCTTCGCTCGCCCGGTCCCTAGACTCGCGGCGTGGACTTCTACTCGGCCTACGCCCAGGGGTTCGCGCGCGTCGCGGCCTGCACGCTGCCGGTCGCCCTCGCGGACCCGGTGACCAACGCCAGGCGGACGATCGAGCAGGCGCGGGCCTGCCACGACGAGGGCGTGGCGGTCGCGGTGTTCCCGGAGCTGGGCCTGACCGGCTACTCCGTCGACGACCTGTTCCTGCAGGACACGCTGCTGTCCGCGGTGCACGACGCTGTCGCGCTGATCGTCGAGGCGTCGGCCGACCTGCTGCCGGTGATCGTCGTCGGAGCGCCGCTCCAGCACGGCACCCGGGTGCTCAACTGCGCCGTGGTGATCCACCGCGGCCAGGTCCTCGGGGTCGCCCCGAAGTCCCACCTGCCCAACTACCGCGAGTTCTACGAGCGCCGCTGGTTCGCCCCGGGCGACGACCTGCAGGGCGCCGAGGTCACCGTCGCCGGCGCCGAGGTGCCGCTGGGTCCCGACCTGATCTTCACCGCGACCGACGTACCCGGGCTGCACCTGCACGTCGAGGTCTGCGAGGACGCGTGGGTGCCGGTGCCGCCGAGCGCGACCGCCTCGCTCGCCGGCGCCACGGTGCTCGCCAACCTCTCCGGGAGCCCGATCACCATCGCCCGCGCCGAGGACCGGCACCTGCTGGCCCGCAGCGCCAGCGCGCGCTGCAGCGCGGCGTACCTCTACGCCGCCGCCGGGCAGGGCGAGTCGACGACCGACCTGTCCTGGGACGGGCAGACGATGGTCTACGAGTGCGGGGAGATGCTGGGGGAGAGCGAGCGGTTCCCCGACGGGCCGCGGCGGACGGTGGTCGACGTCGACCTCGACCGGGTCCGCCAGGAGCGGCTGCGCCAGGGCACCGTCGACGACAACCGCCGCGCCGTCGGGGTCGACGAGTCCGACTTCCGCTGGATCCCGTTCGAGCTGTCGCCACCCGCCGGCGACATCGGCCTGCGGCGGAAGGTCGACCGGTACCCGTTCGTGCCCGACGACCCGGCCCGGCTCGCCCTGGACTGCTACGAGGCCTACAACATCCAGGTCTCCGGCCTCGAGCGCCGGCTCGCCGCCATCGGGCAGCCCAAGATCGTGATCGGCGTCAGCGGCGGCCTCGACTCGACCCACGCGCTGATCGTCGCCGCCAAGGCCATGGACCGGCTCGGGCGCCCTCGCAGCGACATCCACGCGTTCACGATGCCGGGCTTCGCGACCGGTGACCGCACCAAGTCCTACGCCACCCGCCTCGCCACCGCCCTCGGCTGCACGTTCGCCGAGCTCGACATCAAGCCCGCGGCGACGCAGATGCTGAGCGACCTCGGCCACCCATTCGCCGAGGGCGAGCCGGTCTACGACATCACCTTCGAGAACGTGCAGGCCGGGCTGCGCACCGACTACCTCTTCCGCCTCGCCAACCACCGCGGCGGCATCGTGCTCGGCACCGGCGACCTCTCCGAGCTCGCCCTCGGGTGGTGCACCTACGGCGTCGGCGACCAGATGTCGCACTACAACGTCAACGCCGGGGTGCCGAAGACGCTCATCCAGCACCTGATCCGGTGGGTGATCGACAGCCACCAGCTCCACGACGGTCAGTACGACGACGAGGCCGACGAGGTGCTGCGGGAGATCCTCGAGCAGGAGATCACCCCCGAGCTGATCCCCCACCGAGGAGGGGAAGAAGCCGCAGGCGACCGAGGACTCCGTCGGCCCCTACGCGCTGCAGGACTTCACGCTCTACCACGTCGTCCGGCGCGGCTTCCGGCCGCGCAAGATCGCGTTCCTCGCGTGGCACGCGTGGCGCGACGTCGCCGAGGGCGAGTGGCCGCCGGGGTTCCCGGAGGAGGCGCGCACGTCGTACGAGCTGGACACGGTGCGGCAGTGGCTGGTCGTGTTCGTCAAGCGCTTCTTCGCCAGCCAGTTCAAGCGCTCGGCACTGCCCAACGGCCCCAAGGTCAGCCCCGGCGGCACCATGTCACCGCGCGGCGACTGGCGGATGCCGTCCGACGCGAGCGCCGCGGCCTGGCTGGCCGAGATCGAGGCGGACGTCCCGACCGGGTAGCTCAGCCCCCGCCGACCCGGCTCATCTCGGCAGCTGTAGCCCGCCGACCCGGCTCATCTCTGCAGCTGTAACCCGCCGACCCGGCTCGTCTCTGCAGCTGAATCCGCCGACCCGGCTCAAATCTGCACGCGCCTTGCAGATTTGCGCCGGGTCGGGGCGTTGGCGGTGCGGAGATGCGCCGGGTCGGGGCGTTGGCGGTGCGGAGATGCGCCGGGTCGGCGCGTTGACGGTGCGGAGATGCGCCGGGTCGGCGCGTTGGCGTGATCCCGAGAGGCCCTAGGCTGCAGCCATGGGCAAGCAGGAAGACTTCGTTCTCCGCGCTCTCGAGGAGCGTGACGTCCGGTTCGTCCGGCTCTGGTTCACCGACGTCCTGGGGTTCCTGAAGTCGGTGGCGGTCGCGCCCGCCGAGCTGGAGGGCGCCTTCGCCGAGGGCATCGGGTTCGACGGGTCGGCCATCGAGGGCTTCGCCCGCGTCTACGAGTCGGACATGCTCGCGATGCCAGACCCGTCGACGTTCCAGATCCTGCCGTGGCGGGGGAGGGGCCGTCCACCGCACGGATGTTCTGCGACATCGTGATGCCCGACGGCTCCGCGTCGTACGCCGACCCGCGCAACGTCCTCAAGCGCACCCTGGCCCGGGCGGCCGACCAGGGCTTCACCTTCTACACCCACCCCGAGATCGAGTTCTACCTCTTCCGCGACGACCCGCGGCCCGGCGTCGAGCCGGTGCCGATCGACCGCAGCGGCTACTTCGACCACGCCGCCCACTCCCACGGCTCGGACTTCCGCCGCGAGGCGATCACGATGCTCGAGGCGATGGGGATCTCGGTCGAGTTCAGCCACCACGAGGGCGGGCCGGGGCAGCAGGAGATCGACCTGCGGTACGCCGACGCGCTGTCGACGGCCGACAACATCATGACGTTCCGCACCGTGATCCGGGAGGTCGCCCTCAGCCAGGGGATCTGGGCGACGTTCATGCCGAAGCCGTTCACCGAGCAGCCCGGCTCCGGCATGCACACGCACGTCTCGCTGTTCGAGGGCGACCAGAACGCCTTCTACGAGCCGGGTGCGGAGTACCAGCTGTCGAAGGTCGGCCGGCAGTTCATCGCCGGGATCCTCACCCACGCCAACGAGATCAGCGTCGTCACCAACCAGTGGGTGAACTCCTACAAGCGGATGATGTTCGGCGGCGAGGCGCCGTCGTACGTCTGCTGGGGGGCACAACAACCGCTCGGCGATGGTGCGGGTGCCGATGTACAAGCCGCTCAAGGGCCAGTCGACGCGGGTGGAGCTGCGCACGATCGACGCCGCCTGCAACCCCTACCTCGCGTTCGCGGCGGTGCTCGCCGCCGGGCTCAAGGGGATCGAGCAGGGCTACGACCTGCCGCGTGAGGCCGAGGACGACGTGTGGGCGCTATCGGAGGCGGAGCGCCGCGCGCTCGGCATCCAGCCGTTGCCGAAGAACCTCAACGAGGCGATCGAGATCGCCGAGCGCTCCGAGCTGCTGGCGGAGACGCTGGGGGAGCAGGTCTTCGACTTCTTCCTCCGCAACAAGCGGGCGGAGTGGGACGAGTACCGCGGTCAGGTGTCGGCGTTCGAGCGCGACCGGATGCTCCCCGTGCTCTGAGGCCCGTGCGCTGAGGCCCGTGCTCTGAGACCGCAGCGGGTGGGTACCGGCCCGGCATGTCCGACCTGCGTGCCCTCGTCCTCGTCTGCACCCTGAAGCCGACGCCGTCCGATTCCAGCTCCCACCTGCTGGCCACCGAGGTCGTCGCCGCCCTGGCCGAGCACGGCGTCGACAGCTCGATCGTCCGCGTGGTCGACCACGACGTGAAGTTCGGCGTGACGACCGACGAGGGTGACGGCGACGAGTGGCCGGCGATCCGCGAGCAGGTGCTCGCGGCCGACATCCTCGTGGTCGCGACGCCGATCTGGCTCGGGCAGCCCTCGGCGGTGTGCAAGTTGGTGCTCGAGCGGCTCGATGCCGAGATCGGCGAGACCGACGACGGCGGGCGGATGCTGACCTTCGGCAAGGTGGCCGCGGTGGCCGTCGTCGGCAACGAGGACGGCGCGCACCACGTCTCGGCGGAGCTCTACCAGGCGCTCAGCGACACCGGTTTCACCATCCCGGCCAACGCCGTGACCTACTGGGTGGGGGAGGCGATGCAGGGCACCGACTACCGCGAGAAGGTCCCGCGTCCGGAGAAGACGGCGCAGACGACCAGCACCCTGGCCGCCAACGCGGCGCACCTGGCGAGGCTGCTGAAGGAGAACCAGTACCCGCCGATAGCGTGACCGCATGAACCGGTCGACCCCGCGCGGGGAGCTGTTGCGCCTCGGGTTCACCGACGTCGACCGGGCGCAGGCGCACCTCGCGGACCTCGGCCCGGCGGGCGTCGAGCTGCTGGCCTACCTCGGCCGCACCGCCGACCCCGACGCGGCGCTGTCGGCCCTGGTGCGCCTTGCCGACGCCACCTCCGACCGTGACGCGCTGCTCGCCGCGCTCACCTCCGACGAGGGCACCGCGATGCGGCTGCTCCTCGTGCTCGGCGCCAGCGTCGCCCTCGGCGACCACCTGGTGGCGCACCCGGAGCACTGGCGGCGGCTGACCGACCCGACCCTCGGCACCACCCGCCCGGCGGCCTGGGTGTTCCGCGAGGCGCTGCTGCGGGCGGTGGGCGCGGACCCGGACGACCCGGAGCCGGTGGCGACCCTGCCCGACGCCGAGGCGGTCGACGCGCTGCGGGTCGAGTACCGGTTGCTGCTGCTCCCGCTCGCGGCTCGCGACCTGGCCCACGACCTCGGCGTCGACGACGCGGCGGCCGAGCTGTCCGACCTCGCCGCCAGCACCCTCGAGGCCGCACTCGCCGTGGCGCGGCAGCGGGTGGGCGAGGAGTCGCGGACGGTGCGGCTGGGCGTGGTCGCCATGGGCAAGTGCGGCGGCCACGAGCTCAACTACGTCTCCGACGTCGACGTGATCTTCCTGCACGAGCCGGTCGCCGGCGCCGACGACGCCGCGGCCGCGCGTACGGCGGCCAAGCTCGCCTCGCACCTGATGCAGGTCTGCTCCGACCACACCCGGGAGGGCACGATCTGGCCGGTCGACGCCGCCCTGCGCCCCGAGGGCAAGGCGGGCCCGCTGAGCCGCACCCTGACCGGTCACCGCGGCTACTACGAGCGGTGGGCCGACACCTGGGAGTTCCAGGCGCTGCTGAAGGCGCGACCGGTGGCCGGTGACCTCGACCTCGGCGGGCAGTTCGTCGACATGGTCGCGCCGATGGTCTGGTCGGTCGCCGACCGGGAGGGGTTCGTCGACGCGGCGCGGGCGATGCGCCGCCGGGTGCTCGACCACATCCCGGCCAAGGAGGCCGAGCGGCAGCTCAAGCTCGGTGCCGGGGGTCTGCGCGACGTGGAGTTCGCCGTGCAGCTCCTCCAGCTCGTGCACGGCCGGGCCGACGAGCGGATCCGGGTGCCCGGGACTCTGAGCGCGCTCGCCGAGCTGACCCAGGAGGGCTACATCGGTCGCCCCGACGGCGAGGCGCTCCACGAGGCCTACGCCTTCCTGCGGCAGCTGGAGCACCGCATCCAGCTGCACCGGATGCGCCGGACCCACGTCCTGCCCGACGACGAGGCGTCGCTGCGGCGGCTCGGGCGGAGCCTCGGCTACCTCAAGGGAGCCGCACCAGCGGCTGCTCCGCACCTGGGAGCACCACCGGCGCGAGGTCAGCCGGCTGCACCAGAAGCTCTTCTACCGTCCGCTGCTGTCCGCGGTCGCGCGGATCCCCCGGCGAGGGCGTCGCCCTCTCCTCCGCGGCGGCGGCCGACCGGCTCGCGGCGCTGGGGTACGCCGACCCCGACGCGGCCCTGCGCAACCTCGAGGCGCTGACCGCCGGGGTGTCCCGCACCGCCAACATCCAACGGGCCCTGCTGCCGGCGATGCTGCAGTGGTTCGCCGAGTGCCCGGACCCGGACGCCGGCCTGTTCGGGTTCCGCCGGCTCAGCGAGGCGCTCGGCTCCACGCCGTGGTACCTCTCCACCCTCCGCGACGAGGGCGAGGTCGCCGAGCGGCTGGCGCACCTGCTGGCCACCTCCCGCTACTGCACGGACCTGCTCGAGCGGGAGCCGCAGGGGGTCCGCCTCCTCGGCGGGGACCTGCAGCCGCTGGCCGTGGACGCGCTCACCGAGGAGATGCTGGCGACCGCCGGCCGCCAGGACGACCCGGAGCGGGCGGTGCGCGCGATCCGCGCCGTACGTCGCCGCGAGCTGCTGCGGATCGCGGCGGGCGACGTGCTCGGGCTGACCGACGTCGCGGACGTCGGGTTCGGGCTGACCCGCCTGACCGACGCGACGTTGGAGGCCACGCTCGCCGTCGCGGGCGAGGCGGTCCGGCAGCAGCGGGGGCTCGACGCGGCACCGACCCGGATGGCGGTCGTGGCGATGGGCCGCTACGGCGGCTTCGAGCTCGCCTACGGCAGCGACGCCGACGTGCTGTTCGTGCACGACCCGGAGGAGGGTGTGGAGCCGCACGTGGCGGCGTCGTACGCCAAGGCGGTGGCCGAGGAGGTACGGCGGGCGCTCGCCCTCCCCGGCGGCGACCCGCCGCTCCTGGTCGACGCCGACCTCCGGCCCGAGGGGAAGCAGGGACCGTTGGTCCGCACCCTCGACTCCTACGCCGCCTACTACGCCAAGTGGTCGAAGGTGTGGGAGGCGCAGGCGCTGCTCCGCGCGGACGCCGTCGTCGGCGACCCGGGGCTGCGCCGGAGGTTCACCGAGCTCATCGACCCGCTGCGGTACCCGGCGGCCGGGCTCTCGGACGACGACATCCTCGAGGTGCGCCGGATCAAGGCCCGGGTCGACCGCGAGCGGCTGCCGCGCGGCGCAGATCCGGCCCTGCACCTCAAGCTCGGGCGCGGCGGGCTCGCCGACATCGAGTGGACCGTGCAGCTGCTGCAGCTGCGGCACGGCGCGGAGGTGCCGGGTCTGCGCACGACGCAGACGCTGGCGGCGCTCCGGGCGGCGACCGAGGCCGGCCTCATCTCCGGCGACGACGCCGACCTCCTGAGCACCGCCTGGCGGACGGTGAGCAGGGTGCGCAACGCGGTGACCCTGGCCCGTGGCAAGCCGGGGGACCAGATGCCGCGGACGTCCCGGGAGCGGCGGGCGGTGGCCGGGATCCTGGGGTTCCCGCTGGACCAGACCGACGCGATGGTCAACGACTACCTGCGGGTGACGAGGCACGCCAGAACGGTGGTGGAACGGGTCTTCTGGCAGTGACCGAGCATCTGCTCGGGTGATGCCGATGGCGCCGGCGCCTTGTGCCATGATGGGCCGGGTCGGGCCGTGACCGACCCCCCAGAGGTCACGGCCCGACACCTTTTGCCCGCGAACCCCTCGAGACGACCGCCTGTGACCACCCCCGAACTCGTCGTGCTGGCCTTCGCGCTGGCGATGGACGCGGTGGCGGTCGCCCTCGCCCAGGGCCTGCAGCTGCGGCGGCCGTCGTTGCGCGACGCGCTGCTCGTCGCCGGGATGTTCGGGCTGTTCCAGGGCCTCATGCCCCTGCTCGGCTTCGCGGTGGCGTTCTGGTCGGCCGACCTGGTGAGCTCGGCGACCCCGTGGATCGCCTTCGCCATGCTCGCCGCCATCGGCGCGCACATGGTGCGCGAGTCCTTCGGCGAGCACGCCGAGCACCACGCCGCACCGGTGGTCACGATCCGGTCGGTCGTGCCGCTGGCGATCGCGACCTCGATCGACGCGGCGGCAGTCGGGGGTGACGTTCGGGGTCCTCGAGGTCGACCTGGTCCCCGCCCTGACGCTGATCGGCGTCGTGACCCTCGTGCTCTCCTGGGTCGCGGTCGAGGTGGGTGCTCGCGTCGGTGAACGGCTGGGCCGGTGGGCCACGCTCGTCGGAGGCGTGGTCCTCGTGCTGATCGGTCTGCGGATCCTGCTCGCCCACCTGCTGGGCTGACGACGGGGGCAGCGCTCGGACCGTCCGGCCCTGGTGCCGGATCTGCTATCGCCGTCGTCTGTCAGTCGATGCGCCCCGACCCGTGACGCCGGATCTGCTATCGGCGTGCCGAACGGTGCTTACCGGCCCGGCGGGCCGCGCTGCACACTCCGAGCGTCACCGGCGCCCGCCCGCGGTCCCGGAGCCGGGACGGACGACTCGTCGACTGCAGGAGGTCCGAAAAGGGGCGACCCCCTGCCGGCTCCAACGGCAGGGGGTCGAAAACCGGGACTGGGGGAGAGCCCGGTCGGAACGTCGTCCGCTTGCGGTTCTGGCGGCGGTGGGGGGAGCACCGTCGCCTCCGCGGAGCGGGGGGCCGTTCCTGTGTGCCTGAACTTAGCACAGATTTGACTTGCTGATGTGACGGAAATTGACAGAATCTGGCACATCGGAAAGATTTTTCCGAACTGACACCCGAGCTCCAGCAGGGGGAACACCATGAACAAGCGCACCAACAAGGGCATGAAGCTGGCGATCGCGGCGGTTGCGACCGCTCTCGCCGCCACGATGGGCATGGCTGCGCCGGCCGACGCGAAGCCGACCGTCAGCGCGCGGACCGTCTACTGCTGCTGAGTCTCGCTGAGCCCGGCCAAGACGTTCGCCGGCTCGACCCGACGACTCCGCCGCCGCGACACGAGTCCACTGGTAGCAGCTGCACTTCGGTAAGCCTCACGGGCGCCGTCGAAGTCGCCGGCGTCCTCGAGCAGGTCCGCCAGCTCGAACCACAGCTGCGCGGCCGACCGGTCAGCACCGGCGCTGGTCAGCACGTGCACGGCTTTCGCGGTACGACGCGTGCGCGTCCTCGGCCCGACCCAGGGCGGCAAGTGCCTGCCCACGAACCACGATGGCTGCCGCGTGCACCTGGTGTGCCCGGTCGCCGGCCATGGCCTGGGCGTTCGCTGAGGTCTCGATCGCCAGCAGTGCGTCGCCCGCGAGAAGGTGCGCCTGAGCAAGTGCGACCTCGTTGTGCGCTCGGTCCACCTCGCTGGCGCTCGTCGCAGCCAGCTCATCGCGCGCGCGTGCGAGGTTCTCGAACGCTCCGGCGATCTCAGGCGGGTCGAACTGCAGCTGCAGTTCGCCCAGCTGGACCCGCATCCGAGCGAGATTGCGGCCGTCCTGTCCCTCACTCAGGAGAGCAAGCGCGCGGGAAGCCAGGGGGAGCGCCGCCTGGACGTCACCCTTCTTCGCCTGAACGATGCTGGCGTTCCAGTACGCGCCGGCGCGCGCCCGGGCGGTGGAGAGATCCTCCGCCCGGCGCACCGCGTCGGAGCAGATCCGGGCGGCGCGGTGCAGGTCGCCCCGCTCCATGTAGGCGGCGGCGACGGTCGCGGTCAGCTGGACGGCCTCGTCGGTCTGACCGAGGCCCCAGTCCGAGATCTTGCTCTCGATCCGCTCGCCGGCCTCGACGGCCAGGGCGAGGTCGCCGGTCTCGCGGTAGCAGCGGCACAGCGCGATGCCGCCGCGGATCGCGGTGAGGCCGGTGGCCGTCTCGACGAGGCGCTCGAGCTCGATGATGGCCCCGTCCAGGTCGCCCAGGGCTTCG
The DNA here is from genome assembly GCF_022437945.1 of Nocardioides sp. TF02-7. Classification (GTDB taxonomy): domain Bacteria; phylum Actinomycetota; class Actinomycetes; order Propionibacteriales; family Nocardioidaceae; genus Nocardioides. The sequence continues at coordinate 4,667,386 of NZ_CP092535.1, read as the reverse complement.
AGCGAGCGGGCCAGGAGGTAGCGACCGCGCTCGAGCAGCTCCGGCACCGAGGCGTTCTCGGCGCGGGTGAGGTGCTCGCGAGCCTGGCGCTCGGCGTCGAGTGCCTCGCCGCTCTCGAGCGCGAGCTCGGCGTAGTCGAGACCCAGCCGGATCTCGTCGTACTCGCTCGTGCTCACGCCGCGGAGCAGCTGCTCGACGGGGGTCGCGAGCCGGCCGGCGAGGTAGGACAGCACCTTGAGGTTGGGGCGGCGGGAGCCGCTCTCGATCCGCGACACGTAGCCGACGGAGATCTCCTCGCCGGCCAGGTCGGTCTGCGTCCAGCCCTTGGCCACCCGTGCCGCGCGCACGCGCGAGCCCAGGTCCGCCGGGTCGACGGACCGCAGGAGCTCCGCGGTGCTCGGACTCATGTGCCTCATTGTGACCTAAGAATGGCGAATTGGGGCAAAGTGACCAGGAAGACTCTCCCCGGACAGGAAAAAGGCCGCTTCAGCGCACGAGCTCCGCGACCGCCGACGCGAACACCTCGGTGTGGCGGTCGACGTCGTCCGGCGTGTGGAACGGGCTGAACAGCGCCATGTTGTGGAACGGCGTCAGCAGGATCCCGCGGTTGAGCGCCCACAGGTGGAAGAACGCCTCGAGATCTGGGTCGCCTGCGGCGGCGGCCTCGGCGCCGGTGCGCGGCGGAGGGCAGAACCAGTACTCCGCGCGGCACCCGAGGCGCTGCACCGTCCAGGGGAGGTGGTGGGAGGCGATCACGCCGGCGACGCCGTCGGTGAACCGTTCGGCGAGGGGGACCGCGACCGCGAAGTCCTCCTCCCGCAGGCAGGTCGACAGCGTCGCTCGGGTCGCCGCGAGCGCGAGCGCGTTGCCGGTCAGGGGTTCCGCCGACGCCGGCGACGTCGATGTCGTGCCCGAGCATCGGCCCGGTCAGCCGGTCGGCCACCTCGCCGGTCATGCCGTACGCCGCCACGGGGACGCCGCCGCCGATCGCCTTGCCGACGACCAGCAGGTCCGGCTCCAGCCCCCACGCGGCGGTGGCGCCGCCGGGACCCGCGCAGAGCGTGTGTGTCTCGTCGATCACCAGCAGCACGCCGTGCTTCCTGGTCACCTCGCGGATCCCGGCGAGGTAGCCGACCTCCGGCAGCACGATGCCGATGTTGGTGAGCGCCGGCTCCATCAGCAGGCAGGCGACGTCACCCTCGCCCAACCGGCGGTCGAGTGCGTCGAGGTCGTTGCACGGCACGACGGCGGTGGTGAGGGCCACGTCGACCTGCGGCCCCATCGAACCGGGCCGGGCGACGACGGAGCCGTCGGTCCCGAGGACCGCGAACGTCTCGTCCACCGTGCCGTGGTAGCACCAGTCGATCACCGCCACCCGCGGTCGACCGGTCAGCGCTCGCGCGAACCGCAGCACGAAGCGGTTGGCGTCGGTCGCCGACATCGCCAGCTGCCAGCTGGGCAGGCCGAACCGGCGCGCCAGCTCCTCGGCCACCCAGACAGCGTCCTCCGACGGCAGCATGGTCGTGATGCCGGCGCGTGCCTGCCGCTCGACCGCCTCCGCGACCTGGGGCAGCGCGTGGCCGGTCATGGCCCCGCTGTCGCCGAGGCAGAGGTCGACATACTCGATGCCGTCGACGTCGGTGAACCGCGCTCCCTGCGCTGTCGCGAACGTGACGGGGAAGGCGCCCGGCCACCGGGTCATCCACGGCTCTGTCGTGCCGGTCAGGGTGGCGTCGTGATGGTGAGGATGCCGCGCGCCGGCCCTCCGACCGCCTCGTAGCCGTGGTCGGCGTCGGCCGTCCAGGTGTGGGCCTCGCCGACCCCGAGCTGCCGCGGCGCGTCGGCGGGCCCGACGGCCACCCGTCCGTCGGTGAGGTAGAGGTGCTCGGTCACGCCGGTCCCGTGGCCGGGGGACAGGTGCCGGCTCCCCGCGGTCAGGGTGAGCACGTAGACCTCGATCGTCGTGCCGTCCTCGCGGTGGAGGGTCTCGAGCAGCCGGGCCGTGATGCCGGGGGAGCCGACCTCGGCACCGGGGCGCTCCGCCAGCAGCCGGGCGAGCGGCACCTCGAGCGCGTTGGCCAGGGCGTAGAGCGTCGCGAGGGTGGGGTTGCGCCGGCCCGCCTCGAGCTCCGACAGGGAGCCCTTGCCGACCCCGGCCACGGCGGCCAGCCGGCTCAGGCTCAGCCCGCGAGCGGCGCGCGCGGCGCGGACCTGGGCCCCGATCTCGGCGCTCAACGACTCGTCCATCCGGCCGGAGCATAGGACATGGTTCCGCGGACGGAACGCCACCGTTACTGTTCTGTTCATGGAACACGACCGGACGGCGCCCGCCGGGATCACGCTGGCGCTGGTCGGGTTCGCGAGCTCGTTCGCCGTCGTCCTGGCGGGCCTCCGAGGGGTCGGCGCCTCCGCGGAGCAGGCGGCGTCGGGCCTGCTCGTGCTGTGCGCCCTCCAGGCCGTGGGCATGCTCTACCTCGCCCACCGCTACCGGATCCCCGTCACGCTGGCCTGGTCGACACCCGGCGCGGCGCTGCTGGCCGGCACCGGTGCCGCTCCGGGCGGCTGGCCGGCCGCCGTCGGCGCCTTCCTCGTCGTGGGCGTGCTCGTGCTGCTGACCGCCCTGTGGCCGCCCCTCGGACGGATCGTCGCCGCGATCCCGCGACCGGTCGCCCAGGGGATGCTGGCCGGGATCCTGTTCTCGTTGTGCCTCGCGCCGTTCCGCGCGCTCGTCGCCGACCCGGTGGTCATCGCACCGCTGGTCGCCCTCTGGCTGGTCCTCGTCCGCCGGCTCCCGGCGTGGGCCTCGCCGCTCGTCCTCGGTGCGGCTCTCGTGCTGATCGTGGTCGAGGCCCCCTGGCCGACGATCGACGGGAGCGACCTCCTGCCCACGGTCGAGCTGGTGCGGCCGGTCCTGGACGCGCAGGCCGTGCTCGGGCTCGCGCTGCCGCTCTACCTGGTGACGATGGCGTCCCAGAACGTGCCGGGTGCCGCCGTGCTCTCCTCCTTCGGCTACCGGGTCCCGTGGCGCGCGAGCCTGACGGTCACCGGTGCCGGGACCGTCGCCGGGTCGCTGGCAGGTGGGCACGCGGTCAACCTCGCCGCGATCACCGCGGCGATGGCCGCGTCACCGGACGTGCACGCCGACCCCGACCGGCGGTGGCGGGCGAGCGTCGTGGCGGCGTGGACCTACCTGGCGCTGGCGGTGGCGTCGTCGGGCCTGGTCATCCTCGCCTCCCACGCCCGGCCGGGTCTTCTCGAGACGGTCGCCGGCCTCGCACTGCTCGCGACCCTCGGGTCGTCGCTGGCGTCGGCCACCGAGGACCCCGCCGCCCGCGTCCCGGCCGTCGTCACCTTCGTCGTCGCCGCGAGCGGGACGGCGGTGCTCGGCATCGGCTCCGCGTTCTGGGCGCTGCTGGCGGGGGTCGGTTGCTGGGTGCTCCTGGTGCCCCGTGGCGGCGGACACCCGGCCGGGGCACCGGTTGCGCGCGCCGGTTCGGGTACTACCCCCGTCATGACGACCCCGAACGACGAACCCCTCGAGCGAGCCGACGAGGCGGACCTGATCGAGCAGCGGCAGGACCTGGACGGCGCCGGCTCGGTGACCGCTCCCGAGGTCACCCCGGACGAGGCCGACGAGGCCGACGCCGTCGAGCAGGGGGCCGAGGTCACCACCGACGACGACGCCTACCCGCACCAGGCCGAGGCCGACGAGGAGTAGCGCACGGGCGTCGGGGCCGGACGGCGAACGGCCCCGACCGCCCCCACAGTCAGTGGTGCCAACCGGCGGTCGGGGCCTCGCCGGAGCCGTGAACGGCGCCCGACTGCAGGACCGATACCCCGGCACCGGAGGAGCCATCCGCACCCGGCCGCCGGGACCCGTCCGTTCGGCTCGTTCGAATTCAGGGATTGTCTGACAACCCGCTCCGGGCATAACGTCGGATCCCTGCAGTGCAGTGGTGTCCCGCTCCCCGGTGGGGACAGGTCCGGGAGCGGGACACCAGCGCAGCTGCCCCCGGCCGGCGGTGGGGGTTGCCGGCCTCGCCGCGCGTCAGGTTAGGGGGCCAGCGACGGGGCGCGCCCGGTCGCGGCGGGCCGGTGCTACCAGTCCTGGCAACAACGATCGGGCGCGGACACCACGTCCGCGCGGGCCGGGCCGGATCGGTCAGGCCACGAAGTGGTCCGGGGTGACCGGGATCCGGCGGACCCGGACGCCCGTCGCGCGATAGGTGGCGTTGGCGACGGCGGCCGACGTGCCGACGATCCCGATCTCACCGATGCCCCGCGACCCCATCGGCGTCGCGAGCCGGTCGTCCTCGTCGAGCCACTCGGCACGCAGGTCGCGTACGTCGGCGTGGGTGGCGACGTGGTACGTCGCGAGGTCCTGGGTGACGAAGTGGCCGAACCGCGGGTCGCGCCACGACTCCTCGAACAGCGCCGCCGAGAGTCCCATGACCAGACCGCCCAGGAGCTGGGAGCGGGCCGTCACCGGGTTGACCACCCGGCCGACCGAGTACACCCCGAGCAGGCGCGGGACCCGCACCTCGCCGGTGAGCCGGTGCACCCGCGCCTCGCAGAACACCGCACCGAACGAGTAGAGCGAGTGCGTCTCGGTGTGCGGGTTGTCGGCCGCCGAGGCGGTGGTCTCGACGCCGGGGTCGGGGTGGTCGCCGTGGTCGGCGCGGAACTGCTGGGCGGCGGCCACGATCGCCGACCCCCACGAGCTCGTGCCCGAGGAGCCGCCGGCGACGCTCGCGCTCGGGAGCAGCGTGTCCGCGATCTCCAGGTCCACCGCCTCGACCGGGCAGCCCAGCGCGTCGGCGGCGATCTGGGCGAGAACGGTGCGGGCGCCCGTGCCGATGTCGACGGCGCCGGTGGCGACGGCGTACCGGCCCCCGGGCAGCGACCTGACCCGGGCGCGGTTGCCGGGGGAGCGCATCATCGGGTAGGTCGCGGAGGCGACGCCCTGGCCGACCCACCAGTCGCCGTCGAGCCGGGACCCCGGCTTCGGTGCGGGGGGCGACCAGCCGAACAGCTCGGCGCCGCGGTCGAGGCAGTCGACGAGACGGCGGTCGTTGAACGGGAGGCCGGTCTCGGGGTCGACGGCGGTGTCGTTGCGCCGGCGGAGCTCGACCGGGTCGATCCCCGTGGCGACGGCCAGGTCCTCCATCGCCATCTCCTGCGCGAACATGCCGGGCATCTCGCCCGGTGCCCGCATCCACGACGGCACGGTCACGTCGAGGCGGGCCAGCCGGTGGCTGGTGCGCCGGGCGGGCGCGGCGTACATCATCCGGGTCGGTGACGCGGTCTGCTCCGCGAACTCCCGCACCTTCGAGGTCTGCTCCTGCACGTGGTGCTCGAGCGCGGTGAGGACGCCGTCGGCCCGGGCGCCGGCGGTGAGGTGGGAGAACGTGGCGGTCCGGTAGCCGGTCATGCCGGACATCTGCTGCCGGGTGACCGCCAGCCGCACCGCGCGGCCCGGCACCGTGCGCGCGGCGAGCGCCGCCGCGACCTCGTGGCTGTGGGCCTCGCCCTTGCTGCCGAAGCCGCCGCCGACGTAGGGCGCGAGCACCCGGATCCGGTCCGGCTCGAGGCCGAGGACGGGGGGCGAGGGCGGTGACCACGCCGTGCACACCCTGGGTCGAGTCGTGGAGCGTGAGCACCGGGCCGTCGGTCGCGTCCGGCGCCCAGTGCGCGACGAGCTGGTGCGGCTCGAGCGGGTTGTTGGACTCGTAGGCGGTCCGGTAGGTCTCGCGGACCACCACGTCGGCCGCGGAGAGTGCCGCGTCGACGTCACCGTCCTCGGTGTCGGTCGGCATGCTCGGGTTGACGACGTCGGGCCGGTAGTCCGCGTTGTCCTCGCGCAGCTCCGCCTCGTGCGGCTCGACGTCGTACGACGTCCACACCAGCGCGGCGCCCTCGCGGGCGGCCTCCGACGTCTCCGCCAGCACCACGGCCACGATCTGGCCCCGGTAGCCGACCCACGGGTCCTGCAGGATGGCCAGCTCGCCGTTGCTGGTGTCGGCGAGGCGCGGTGCGTTGGTGTGGTCGACGACGGACACGACACCGGGGTGCGCGAGGGCCGCGCTGGTGTCGATCGCGGTGATCCGGCCCCCGGGCCACCGTGGACAGGACGAGCCACCCGTGCAGGGCGTCGGCCGGTGCATGCTCGACGCCGTAGGCCGCCCGGCCGGTGACCTTCTCGACGCCGTCGACCCGTGTCCGCGCGGTGCTCATCGAGCGCGCGGTGACCGGCGCCGTCCTGACCTCGACCGGGTCGGTCATGCTCCCGCCCTCCCTGCCAGCCGGCCGAGGACGAGGACGGTCGCGTTGCGCACCATCGCCGTCTTGAACGCGGTCGCGTCGCCGGTGACCGCGGCTTCCAGCTCCGCCTCGGCTGCGGCGCGGACAGTGCCCTCGTCGGGCACGCGTCCTCGGAGACTCTCCTCGGCGCGGGTGGCGCGCCACGGCTTGTGCGCCACGCCGCCCCAGGCGATGCGCACGTCGCGGACCGCGCCGTTGTCGGCGAGGTCGAGGGCGGCCGCGACCGACACCAGCGCGAACGCGTACGACGCCCGGTCGCGGACCTTGTGGTAGTGGGAGAGGCGGGCGGCCGCGGAGTCGCGCAGCTCGATCGCGGTGATCAGCTCGCCGTGACGCAGGACCGTGTCGTCCTGCGGTCGGTCTCCGGGCAGCCGGTGGAGGTCGGTGAGCGGGATCCGCCGCTCCCCGTCAGGACCGAGCGCCACGACCGTCGCGTCGACGGCGGCGAGCCCGACGGCGAGGTCCGACGGGTGCACCGTCACGCAGTCGGGGCTGGCGCCGAGGATGGCGTTGTAGCGCCCGTAGCCGTCGACGGCCGAACACCCGGCGCCGGGCTCCCGCTTGTTGCAGGGGGTGGTGACGTCCTGGAAGTAGACGCACCGCGTGCGCTGCAGCAGGTTGCCGCCGGTGGTGGCCTGGTGGCGCAGCTGCCCGGAGGCCCCGGCGAGCAAGGCGCGGGCGACGACCGGGAAGCGCTCCCGGACCCTGCGGTCGGCGGCCAGGTCGCTGTTGCGGACGTTGGTCCCGATCCGCAGCCCGCCCGCCCCGGTGGCGTCGGGCTCGAGGTCGACGATGTCGTCGAGCGGCAGCCGGCGCACGTCGACGAGGGTGCCGGGCCGGGCGACACCGAGCTTGAGGTGGTCGACGAGGTTGGTCCCGCCCGCGAGGAACCGGGCGTCGGGGTCGCCCGCGACGGCTCGCACCGCTGCCTCGGCGTCGGTGGGCCGCAGGTAGTGCAGCTCCCTCATGCCTCGACGACCTCCCGCACGGCGGCGAGGATGCCGGCGTAGGCGCCGCACCGGCAGAGGTTGCCGCTCATCCGCTCGCGGATCTCGTCGTCGGTCGGCTCCGGGTCGGCGGCGACGTCGTCGGTGACGTGGCTGGGCTGGCCGTGGCGCAGCTCGTCGAGCACACCGACGGCCGAGCACACCTGGCCGGGCGTGCAGTAGCCGCACTGGAGGCCGTCGTGGCGCAGGAACGCCTGCTGCACGGGGTGCAGGTCGGCGGTGTCCCCGGTCTCCCGCGCGTCCCCCGCCGAGCCCGTCGGCGGTGGTGATCTCGGATCCGTCGTAGGACACCGCCAGGGCCAGGCAGGTCAGGTGCCGTCGTCCGTCGAGCAGGACGGTGCAGGAGCCGCACTGACCGTGGTCGCAACCCTTCTTGGGCGACGTCACCCCGAGCCGCTCGCGCAGGGCGTCGAGGAGCGTGGTGCGCGTGTCCACGGTGACCGTGCGGGGCGTCCCGTCGACGGTCAGCTCGATGTCGGTCTCCATGGGTCGCCGGTACCCAGCAGCCAGCCCGGCAGGCGGTCTAGATGTCCGCCTCCTGCTCGGCCTGCCGGTCGAGCAGCTCCCGGGCGTGCTCCCCGTCCTGGCCCTCCTGCTCCAGACCGCGCCGGAAGGACGGCAGCTTCTCCTCGCCCGCCGGGAACGGCGGCAGCAGGGGGACGTCGGGATCGACGACGGCCTGGATGAGCACGGGGCGGTCGGCGGCGAGCGCCTCGTCCCATGCGGCGGGGACCTCGGCCGGGTCGGTCACGCGGATGCCCCGCAGCCCCAGCAGGTCGGCGTACGCCGCGTAGGGGAAGGCCGGCAGCGCCTGGCTGTCGTCGAACCGCGGGTCGCCCTCCATCTCGCGCTGCTCCCACGTCACCTCCGCCAGGTCGCCGTTGTCGAGCACCAGCACGACGAACCGCGGGTCGGCCCAGTCGCGCCAGAGCCGGGAGAGGGTGACCAGCTCGGAGACGCCGACCATCTGCATCGCGCCGTCGCCGCTGAGCGCGACGACGGGACGGTCCGGCGCCGCGAGCTTGGCAGCGAGCCCGTAGGGCACCGCCGAGCCCATGGAGGCGAGCGTGGAGGACAGGTGCGCCGGTACGCCGGCCGGCAGCCGCAGGTGCCGTGCGTACCAGTAGGTGACGGACCCGACGTCGACGCTCACCATCGCGTCCGCCGGCAGCCGGGGGTTCAGCGCGCGGACGACCAGCTCGGGGCTGAGCGGGTCGACGTCGGTCGCGGCGCGTTCCTCGGCGATCCGGTGCCACCGCTCCACCTGGTCGGCGACGTCGCGCTGCCACGGACCGTCGGGCTTCTCCTCGAGCAGCGGGAGGAGCGCGCGCAGCGTCTCCGCCGTGTCGCCGGTCAGGCCGACCTCGATCGGGTACCGGTTGCCGAGGTGACGTCCGTCGATGTCGACCTGCACGGCGTGCGCCGCTCCCGGCGGCGGGTAGTACTCGGTCCACGGGTCGTTGCTGCCCACGATCACGAGGGTGTCGCAGCCGTCCATCAACCAACCCGAGGCGGTCGTGCCCAGGTGGCCCATCACGCCGCAGCTGTAGGGGGAGGGACTCGTCCCACCACGGCTTGCCGAGCAGGCTGGTCGTGACGCCGGCACCGAGCCGCTCGGCGACCGCACGGACCACGTCGCCGGCGTCGCGCGCACCCTGGCCGACCAGCAGCGCGACGCGGCTGCCCTCGTTGAGCACGGCCGCGGCGGCGGCGAGGTCGTCGTCGGCAGGAACCACCCGCGGCGGCCGCCACCCCGGTGCCGTGGGCACGACGCCGTGCTCGTGCGGCGGCTCGTCCGGCGCCGGCAGCTTCTGCACGTCGTGGGGGACGACCACCACGGAGGGGGAGCGGGTCGTGACCGCCGTGCGGAACGCCCGGTCGATCACCATCGGCGCCTGCTCCGCCGAGAGCACGGTCTGCACGAACTGGGCGGCGACGTCCTTGAACAGCGCCTGCAGGTCGATCTCCTGCTGGTACTCCGACCCCAGGACGGTCGTCTGCTGCTGGCCGACGATCGCGACGACGGGCACGTGGTCGAGCTTGGCGTCGTAGAGGCCGTTGAGGAGGTGCACGGCGCCGGGGCCCTGCGTGCTGGTCACGACGCCGACCTCGCCGGTGTACTTGGCGTGACCGACGGCCATCAGGGCGGCGTTCTCCTCGTGCCGCGCCTGCACCAGCCGCGGCGCACCGGCCCGGCGCAGCGCGCCCATGATGCTGTTGATGCCGTCGCCGGAGTAGCCGAAGAGCCGCGAGACGCCCCCAGGCGCGGAGGCGCTCGACGACGAGGTCGGCGACCAGACGGGACTCGGACATCGGTTCTCCCTCGGTTGGGCCGGGTCGGCAGGCACGGTGCCCGGGCGGTACCCGTGCCCGGCCGCCCGGAACCGGGGGAGGTGTCAGCGGGGCGGGATGAGCTTCGACGGGCCCGCCGGAGGCGCCTCGCCGCGCTCGACGGCGGCGTCGTGGCTGTCGCGCGCCCGCTCGAGCAGCTCCATCAGCTCCGGTTCGTCCCGCACCTGTTGCTTGTACTTCGGGCCGAGCGCGACGATCGTCTCCCGCTCGTCGAGCAGGAGACGGAAGATCCGCTCCCGCTCCTCCGGGTCGGCGGTGTACTCCGCGTCCAGGTACGCCGTCGCGTGGCGGCGGGCGTTGCCGATCGCGTTCCTGGCCCGGCCGGCGGGGCTGAGCAGCGAGGCCAGCACGGTCACGACCAGCACGCCGAGGATCACGCCCAACGACAGGCCGGTGCTGATCTCGGTCACCGGGACCGGCTCGCCGTCGTTGATGAACGGCACGTTGTTCTCGTGGAGGGCGTGCAGCACCAGCTTCACGCCGATGAAGGCGAGGATCGTCGCGAGCCCGTAGGAGAGGTAGATCAGCCGGTCGAGGAGGCCGTCGATCAGGAAGTAGAGCTGGCGCAGGCCGAGCAGGGAGAACACGGTCGCGGTGAAGACGAGGTAGATGTCCTGGGTGAGCCCGAAGATCGCGGGGATCGAGTCGAGCGCGAACAGGATGTCGGTGCCGCCGATCGCGACCATCACCAGCAGCATCGGCGTCATCGCACGCTTGCCGTCGTGGACGGTGAACAGCTTGTCGCCGTCGTAGTAGTCGGTCGTGTGGAAGACCTTGCGGGCGATCCGGACGATGAAGTTGTCGGCGGCCTCGGACTCGTCGTCCGACGGCTTGAGCAGGTTGCCCGCCGTGAGGAGGAGCACCAGGCCGAACAGGTAGAAGACCCACGCGAAGGTGTTGATCAGCGCAGCGCCGAGCAGGATGAAGCCGGTCCGGGCGATCAGCGAGAAGACGATGCCGAAGAGCAGCACCTTCTGCTGGTCCTCCCGCGGCACCCGGAAGCTGGTCATGATGATGAGGAAGACGAAGAGGTTGTCGACCGACAGCGCCTTCTCCGTGACGTAGCCCGCGAAGTACTCCGAACCCGGGCCGCTGCCACCGACGACGAGGACGCCGAGCCCGAAGAGCAGCGCGACGCCGACGTACGCCGCCGACCACACCGCGGCCTCGCGCAGCGTCGGCACGTGCGCCTTGCGCACGTGGAAGACGTAGTCGAACGCGAGCAGCCCCGCGATGGCCGCGACGGTGAGCCCCCAGGCCAGGGGGTGACATCCATGTCCCTACTGTGGCACGCGGTCCATGGGCCTCCGGTGCGCTCGGCCGACGCGGAGAGCGGCGGGAACCGCGGGCGCTGTCGTCACCGCCGACGCCGCGAGAGCCGTCACCGCTGCCGCCCGGCGCGGAAATGCTGCATGCTGGCGCGTAGTCGGTCGACCTCGACCGGGAAGCGGGGAAGCCATGGCCGTGATCAGCCGGGGGTTCGGAGCGCGTCGCGAGCAGCCCGACGGGCGGGTCCCGCCGGGGCAGTACGTCACCGACGACTTCCCGGTGCTCTCCGCCGGGCCGACCCCGTACGTCGACCGCGCCGACTGGCGGCTGGAGGTCGAGGACCTCGACGGGACCACGACCCGGTTCGACTGGGACGGGCTGATGGCCCTCCCGAGCGAGGAGGTGACCGTCGACATCCACTGTGTGACCCGGTGGAGCCGGCTGGGGACGCGGTGGCGCGGCGTCTCGCTCGACACCCTCCTCGACGAGGTCGGGACCGCGGCGGAGTACGCGCTGGTCCGGTGCTACGGCGACTACACCACGAACCTCGCGTTGGAGGACCTCACCGACGGCAAGGCGTGGATCGCGTTCGAGCACGACGGCGAGGACCTGGCACCCGAGCACGGCGGACCGGCCCGGCTGCTGGTTCCCCACCTCTACCTCTGGAAGTCGGCCAAGTGGGTCAACGGCATCGACCTCCGGGACGACGACGAGCCGGGCTTCTGGGAGACGGTCGGCTACCACGACCGCGGCGACCCCTGGCTCGAGCAGCGCTATGCCGGCGACTGAGCCCGCCGTCGACGCCGCGGAACCAGCCGGGTCGGCGGTCGTCGCGCCCGGCCGGTGGCTCGCCGCCCGGCTCGTCGAGAGCCGGATGGAGACCCGGTCGGCCCGGACCCTCGTGCTCGACGTCCCCGGATGGAGGGGTCACGACGCCGGGCAGCACGTGGACGTCCGGTTGACCGCCGAGGACGGGTACACGGCGCAGCGCAGCTACTCGATCGCGTCGGTCGGGGAGCCGGACCGTCTCGAGCTCACCGTGCAGCGGGTCCGCGACGGCGAGGTGTCGACGTACCTCGTCGAGGTGATGGCGGACGGCGACCAGCTCGAGCTCCGGGGTCCCCCTCGGCGGTTGGTTCCGCTGGACGCCCTCGCTCCGCGCGCCCGTGCTCCTCCTCGCGGGCGGCTCGGGGATCGTGCCCCTGATGGCGATGCTGCGGGCGCGGGTCCGCTCCACGTCGGCCGCGCCGTTCCACCTGCTGTACTCGACCCGGACGCCCGACCACGTGTTCTATGCCGCGGAGCTGCACGAGACCGGGAGGTCGACCGACCAGGTGCGGGTCGACCGGATCTTCACCCGGAGCGGCCTGCCCGACGACCCGCGAGCTCCTGGCCGGCTGCGACCCGAGGACGTGCCCCCGCCCGGCGACGAGGCGTCCCGCGCCTACGTGTGCGGGCCCAACGGGTTCGTCGAGCACGCGACCCGGGTGCTGCTGGAGCGGGGGCACCCGGCTTCGGAGATCAGGACCGAGCGGTTCGGCTGACAGGAGAGACCAGTGGCTGACGACGACCACCGCGCCCCTCGACGGCAACGCCGTCGCAGGAGCGCTGGGAGAGGTGTTCGCCGTGGACGTCACCTCCGCGCGGGTGACCTGCGACCACTGCGGCTCGGTCCGCGTGCTCGCGGAGGGGTCTCGCCTACGTGGGCGGCCCGGGCACGGTGCTGCGGTGCACCGACTGCACCGGCGTGCTCGGCCGGATGGTGCGGTCGCCGACGTCGGTGCGGCTCGAGATGCGGGGAATAGCCGTGCTCGACATCCCGATGGAGCCGTGACCGGGCGGCACCGGTTCGGCGGGTCCCCCTAGGCTGATGTCGGTCAGCGGTCGGGTCGGCGGGAGGACATCAGTTGGTAGCCCTGGTGCTCGCGCACTTCCTGGCTGCGCTCGTCGCCCCGGGGCTGGTCCGCGCGCTCGGCCGGCGCGCCTTCCTCCTGCTCGCGCTCGTCCCGGCTGCCGCCGCCGGGTGGGCGCTGGCCTCGAGCGGCCGGGTCGCCGACGCGGAGGTGGCGACCGAGGTGACCGGCTGGGTGCCGGTCCTCGATCTCGACCTCGCGTTCGCGATGGGGTCGCTGCAGTGGGTGATGGTGCTCGTCGTCGCCGGCATCGGCGCCCTCGTCCTGGTCTACTGCGCCTGGTACTTCGCCGACGACAGCGCGGGGCTCGGGTTGTTCGCCGGCGTCTTCGTCGGCTTCGCCGGGGCGATGCTCGGCCTGGTCCTCGCCGACGACCTGCTCCTGCTCTACGTGTTCTGGGAGCTGACGACGGTCTTCTCCTACCTCCTCATCGGTCAGGACCCCGCCAAGCGAGCCGGCCGTGCCGCCGCCCTGCAGGCGCTCGTCGTCACGACCTTCGGCGGCCTCGCGCTGCTGGTCGGCGCTCTTCTCATCGGGATCGAGGCGGGCACCTTCCGGATCACCGAGATCGTGGCCGACCCGCCGTCCGGTACGGCCGTGACGGTCGGGGTCCTCCTCATGCTGCTCGGCGCGATCAGCAAGTCGGCGCTGTTCCCGTTCCACTTCTGGCTCCCCGCCGCGATGGCGGCGCCGACCCCGGTCAGCGCCTACCTCCACGCGGCCGCGATGGTGAAGGCCGGCGTCTACCTCGTGGCGCTCCTCGCTCCCGCGTTCGCCGACGTCCCCGGGTGGCGGGGGCTGTTGCTCACGCTGGGCATCGTCACGATGGTGCTCGGCGGCCTGCGGTCGCTGCGTCAGTACGACCTCAAGCTGCTGCTGGCCTACGGGACCGTCAGCCAGCTCGGGTTCCTCCCTGGTCGTCGTCAGCGTCGGCACCCGGGCCACGGCGCTCGCCGGGCTCGCGATGCTGGTCGCGCACGCGTTGTTCAAGGCCACGCTGTTCATGGTGGTCGGCACCATCGACCACGAGACCGGCACCCGCGACCTGCGCCGGCTGTCGGGCCTCGGCCGTTCCACCCCGCTGCTCGCCGTGGTCGCTGCCGTCGCCGGCGCCTCCATGGCCGGGCTGCCGCCGATGACCGGCTTCGTCGCCAAGGAGAGCGTCTTCGGCGCCCTCACCGACGCGGCGGTCGAGGGCGAGGGCACCGGGCTGGGCGGGCTCGCCGGGTGGCTCGTGGTGACCGGTGTGGTCCTCGGCTCGGCGCTGACCGCCGCCTACACCGCACGCTTCCTCTGGGGTGCGTTCGCGCGCAAGCCCGACGTCGACCCGGTGCAGGTGGAGCGGATCCCGCTCGGGTTCCTCGGCGCACCGCTGCTGCTCGCCGCGCTCTCGCTGGTGCTGGGGTTCGGTGGCCACACCGAGACCGAGATGCTGCTGCCGTACGTCGCGGTGTTCCCCGCCGGCAGCGTGACCGAGCTGGCGCTCTGGCACGGCCCGGGGCCCGCCCTCGCGCTCTCGGTCGTCTCGATCGGCGGCGGCCTGCTCCTGTTCTGGGCGCGCGAGCCGTTCGCGCGCCTGCAGGCCAGGCTCAGTGCGCCGCGCAGCGCCGAGCGTGCCTACTTCCGCATCATCCGGTTCCTCGACCGCGCCGCGGTCGAGGTCACCGGCCTGACCCAGCGTGGCTCGGTGTCGGCCTACCTCAGCGTCATCCTGCTGGTCGTGGTGGTGCTCCCCCGGGCTCGCCATGGTCGCGGCGGTCGACGGGACGCCCGACGTGGTGGGGTGGGACAACGGCGGACAGGTCGTGGTGGCGGTGGTGATCGTCGTCGCCGCCATCCTCACCACGCGGGCCCGGCGCCGCCTCAAGGCGGTCGTGCTCGTGGGGGTCACCGGCTACGGCACCGCCATGCTGTTCCTCCTCCACGGCGCCCCCCGACCTGGCCCTCACGCAGATGCTCGTCGAGACGGTGACGCTGGTCGCGTTCGTCCTGGTGCTGCGCCGGCTGCCGCCGTACTTCACCGACCGGCCGCTGACGCGCTCGCGCTACTGGCGGATGGCGCTCGGTGCGACCGTGGCAGCCGTCGTGGCGGGCGTGATGCTGGTGGCGACCGAGGCGCGGACGGCGGTGCCGGTGTCCGCCGACTTCCCCGAGGAGTCGGTCGAGTACGGCGGCGGGCGCAACATCGTCAACGTGACGCTGGTCGACATCCGGGCCTGGGACACGATGGGCGAGATCTCCGTCCTCGTGGCCGCGGCGACCGGTGTGGCGAGCCTGGTGTTCCTGCGGACCCGCCGGTCGACGATCAAGCTGGTCGAGCAGTTCGTGGCCCCGCCCGAGCAGGCACCTCCCACCCCCGGCCCCAGCCGGCACGTCTGGATCCCCGGCGGCCGGACGCTCACGCCCGAGCGCCGCTCGATCATCTTCGAGGTGGTCACCCGGCTGGTGTTCCACACCATCGTGGTCTTCTCCGTCTACCTGCTGTTCTCGGGCCACAACGACCCCGGCGGCGGGTTCGCCGCCGGCCTCGTCACGGGTTTGGCGCTCGTGGTGCGCTACCTCGCCGGCGGTCGCTACGAGCTCGACGAGGCGGCGCCGGTCGACGCCGGGGCGCTGATGGGCGCCGGGTTGTTCGTCGCGGTGGCCTCGGGGCTGGCGCCGCTGGCGTTCGGCGGCGCGGTCCTCCAGAGCGCGGTGGTCGACCTGCACCTCCCGGTGCTGGGCGACCTGCACCTGGTCACCTCGCTGTTCTTCGACATCGGCGTCTACCTGCTGGTGGTCGGCCTGGTGCTCGACCTGCTGCGCAGCCTCGGGTCGGCGATCGACCGCCAGCTGCTGCGCGAGGCCGAGCTGGCCGCCGCGGACGGTGCGGGCGAGCGGGAGGTGACCTCGTGAGCGCGAACGTGGCGTTGATCCTGGCGGCGTCGGCGATGATCGGGTGCGGGATCTATCTGCTGCTCGAGCGCAGCCTCACCCGCGTGCTCGTCGGCCTGGTGATGATGAGCAACGGCGTCAACGTGCTGTTCCTCGTCGCCAGCGGTCCCGCCGGACGAGCCCCCATCGTCGGTCGCAACGACCCCTCGGAGATGAGCGACCCGCTCCCGCAGGCGCTCGTGCTCACGGCGATCGTCATCAGCCTGGCGACGTCGGCGTTCGTCCTGGCGATGGCCTACCGCAGCTGGCAGCTCACCGGCCACGACGACGTCCAGGACGACGTGGAGGACCGCACGATCCGCCGGCTGGCGGAGACCGACCAGGCGTCGGACAGCTTCGACCTGTCCAGCGGTGCGGCCGAGGAGGACTTCGAGCTGCCGGAGGAGGAGGGGTCGCGCGGATGAGCTGGCTGGTTCCCCTCCCCGTTCTCCTGCCCCTGGCGGGGGCAGGGCTGACCCTCGTGCTGAGCAGGCGTCCGGGGCTGCAGCGAGCGGTCAGCACCTCGGTGCTCACCGCCGTGGTGGTGATCGCGGCGACGCTGGTGTACGCGACCGACCGCGACGGCCCCCAGGTCCTGTGGATCGGCGCGTGGAAGGTGCCACTGGGGATCTCGCTGGTCGCCGACCGGCTCTCGGCCCTGATGCTCCTGGTGTCGGCGGTGGTCACCCTCGCCGTGCTGCTCTACTCCGTCGGCCAGGGCATGACCGGCGACGAGTCCGAGACGCCGCTGACGATCTACCACCCGACGTTCCTCGTGCTCGCCGCCGGGGTGTCCAACGCGTTCCTCGCCGGTGACCTGTTCAACCTGTTCGTCAGCTTCGAGATGCTGCTCTTCGCCAGCTACGTCCTGCTCACGCTCGGCGGCACCAGTGCGCGGATCCGTGCCGGCACCATCTACGTCATCGTCAACCTGCTGTCCTCCAGCCTGTTCCTGATCTCGCTGGCGGCGGTCTACGCCGCCACGGGCAGCCTCAACCTCGCCCAGCTGGCCGGGCGCCTCGACGACCTCCCGCCGTCGGTGAGCCTGGTGCTCCAGCTGCTCCTCCTCACCACGTTCGCGATCAAGGCGGCGGTCTTCCCCCTGTCGTTCTGGCTGCCCGACAGCTATCCCACGGCGCCCGCGCCGGTCACGGCGGTGTTCGCCGGCCTGCTCACCAAGGTCGGCGTCTACGCGATCATGCGCACCCAGACGCTGTTGTTCCCCGACCGCCCGCTGACCGACCTGCTGCTGGCGGCGGCGCTGCTCACGATGCTGGTCGGCATCCTCGGAGCGGTGGCCCAGACCGACATCAAGCGGATGCTCTCGTTCACCCTGGTCAGCCACATCGGCTACATGGTGCTCGGCATCGGGCTCGCCACGGTCGCCGGCTTCACCGGGGCCATCTTCTACGTCGTCCACCACATCACGATCCAGTCGACCCTGTTCCTGGTGCTCGGACTGGTCGAGCGAAGAGGCGGCTCCACCAGCCTGCTCAAGCTGGGCGGGCTCGCGCGGCTGGCGCCGGTGCTCGGGGTCCTGTACTTCGTGCCGGCGATGAACCTGGCGGGCATCCCGCCGATGTCCGGGTTCCTGGGGAAGGTGGCGCTCACCGACGGCGCGATCCGGGTCGGCACGCCGCTCGCCTACGCGCTGGTCGCCGCCGGCATGCTCACCAGCCTGCTGACCTTGTACGCCGTGGCGAAGAGCTGGAACCTGGCCTTCTGGCGCACCCCGGAGCAGGCGCACGAGATGGCGCGGGCGCTGTCGGGCCTCGACGGCGACGGCCCCGCCGGCACCGAGGTCGTGGTGCACCGCGACCACGTGCACGTCGGCACCAGCAGCGTCGGCATCGGCGAGCGCGACGAGGCGCGCCGGATCCTCGACGACGACGAGGGCACCGACCAGGACCTGCACCAGCTCACCAGCCAGGGCCTGCTGCCCAACCGGCTGCCGCGGACGATGGTCGGCGCCACGAGCGGACTGGTGCTGTGCAGCCTCGCCCTCACGGTGGTCGCCGGGCCGGTGCTGGGGTACGCCGACCGGGCGGCGCGCGACCTGACCGACCGGGAGACCTACGTCTCGGTGGTGCTGCCGGGGGAGACGCCATGAGGACCGCACCCCAGCGCCCCGACGAGCTCTCGCGCCCACCCCGGGTGGCCGGTCTCCAGCCGGCGGCGGTGCTCTGGCTGGCGGCGGTCTGGGTTGCGCTCTGGGGCGACCTGTCGGCCTTCACGGTGGTCGGGGGCCTCGTGGTGGCGGTGGCGGTGTGCCTGGTGTTCCCGTTCCCCCGGCTGCGGATGCGGCTCAGGGTCCGCCCGCTGTGGCTGGGCTGGCTGGTGGTGCGGTTCCTCGCCGACGTCGTGGTCGCCAGCGTGCAGGTGTCCTGGACGACGCTGCAGCTGCGGCGTGAGCCGCGCAACGCGGTCATCGAGGTCGACCTGCGCACCGACTCCGACCTGGTGCTGACGGTGGTGGCGGAGATGACGTCGCTGGTGCCGGGCAGCCTGGTCGTCGAGGCCCGCCGGTCGACCCACACCCTCTTCCTCCACGTGCTCGACGCGGGCGACCAGCGAGGCGTCGACAAGATGCGCCGGCAGACCTTCGCACTCGAGCGTCGCGTCGTGATGGCACTCGGTGCCGACACCGGCCCGGTCCAGGAGACACGGTCTGAGGAGGTGTCGTCATGAGCGCCGTCCTGGTCTGCTGCGTCGCCCTGCTGACCGTCGCGTCGCTGATGCTGGTCGTCCGGATCTCGTGGGGTCCCACCATGCTCGACCGGGTGGTCGCGCTCGACGTCCTGGTGGCGGTCGTGATCTGCGGGCTGGCGGTCGAGGCCGCGGTCAACCGGCACACGACGACCCTGCCGGTCCTGGTGGTGCTCTCGCTGCTCGGCTTCGTCGGGTCCGTGAGCGTCGCCCGGTTCACCCAGGGCAGCGACGACGTGGAGGAGGAGAGGGCGTGAGTCTCGTCGACGTCGCCGACGTTGCCGCCGGGGTCTGCCTCGTGGTCGGAGCGCTGCTCACGCTCATCGCCGCGATCGGGATCCTCCGGTTCCCCGACCTGCTCACCCGGATGCACTCGGCCACCAAGCCCCAGGTGCTGGGACTGCTGGTGATCCTGCTCGGCCTGGCGCTGCGGCTACGTGAGCCGGCAGCCCTCGGGCTGCTCGTGATGGTCGCGGTCTTCCAGATGGTGACCACGCCGATCGGCAGCCACATGGTGGGGCGGGCGTCGTTCCGGGCCGGCCAGGTCCGGCGCGACCTGCTGGTGGTCGACGACCTCAGTCACACGCTGCCGGTCGACCCGACGTCACCGGAGAAGTGACGCTCGAGCTCCGGTGCCGGCGGACGCTAGGGCCGCCGGTGCTCCGGCGCCTCCGTGCCGGGCCGCAGGTCGGGGGAGTGGTCGGCCGGGTCGGTCGCGTCGTCCGCCATCGCGAGCAGCCGGTCGCGGTCGGTCGGGTGGAGGTCGTCACGGTCGCGGACGGAGTCGATGACCATCCGGAGCTGCCGCTCCAGTGCGGGCAGGTGCTCGGGCCGGTCGCTCTCGCGCGCGTACTGGCGGAGCATCCGGAGGGCGCGGAGCAGCGCCGCGGCGACCTGCGTCTGGGAGCCTGCCGTCTGGCGCAGCTGGTCGAACGCGTGCGCGACGTACTCCTCGTGCGTCAACGACCACGGTCGCAGCAGGTAGCGACCGCCCGGCCCCTCGATCGCAGCAGCGGGCAGGTCGGCCGCCAGCACCTGGCGCATCAGGCCCGCCACGCGGAGGATCGCCTCGACGGCGGTCGTCGGGTCGTTGACCGCCGGGCTCAGCGCCCGCAGCCCGATGTCGACCAGCTGCCGGAGCGCGAAGTCGACGTCCTGCTGCATGGTGCGCACGTCGCTCACCTCGACGGCGGCGCGGACGTCGACCAGCACCCGGTCCTCGTCCGTCCCCGGCGGGAGCCTCAGGGTCGCGAGCGGCTCGCCGCGGTGGATGTAGGCGCCGGTGCGGGTCTCCAGCCGGACGACGGCGTGCTCGGGGACGACGTAGAGCATCGCGTCGCCCGGCGCCTGGGTCACCCACCCGGCCCGGGTGGCGGAGACGGTCAGCACGCTTCCGCCCGTCTCCGGCACGCGGTCGGCCGGTCGCTCCCGCGCCACCTGCCGCTCCAGGTCCCTGATGGTGTGCTCGCCCTCATCGAAGATCGCCCGCACCACCTCGCCGACCTGCAGCCGTCCGGCGAGGTGGTTGAGGTGGGCGATGATGAGCAGCACCGTCGCCACCACCAGCACCAGGGCGACGGTCATCGACACCGACGGAGCCGCGGACGCGGCGTCGCCGTCGATGTGGCGGAGGGTCAGCACGCAGAAGACGAAGGTCGCGACGAGCAGGCCGATCACGAGCTGGCTGAGCCGGTCGCGGACGAACGACCGCATCACCCGCGGTGAGAACTGGCTGCTCGCCAGCTGCAGGCTCACGACCGTCATCGAGAACACCACGCCGGCGGTGGTGATCGTCGCGCCGGCCACGGTGCTGAGCAACCACGTCGCCGCGTTGCTGTTCATCGTCACCGTGAACGGCAGCCGCTCACCCCCGACCGCCTCGTCGACCAGGGCGGCGACCTCGGCGAGCACCAGGCCCCCCAGCACGATCAGCGCCGGGAACTGGAACAGGCTCTCGCGGAACCGGTAGCCCGCGGCTGCCAGCCGGAGCCGGGGCGACAGCCCGGACGACGGGATGGGACCAGCACCCACGCTGCGCCTCCTTCCGGCGGGTGCCACGATCGTCGCACGTCCGGGTGCCCGGCCGGAGGAGGCCGACCGGCTCAACGCGACGGCGGCAGCGCAGCCTCGTCGTCGGCCGGTCGCGCGGGGCGGCAGGCGGCCGTCGCCCGGGCCGCGCAGCTGATCGCCAGTCCGGCGAGCAGGGGGATCGAGCAGGCGGCCAGCACCTGCCCGACGGGCTGGGTGCCGCGGGCGGAGACGGCGAGCCACGCGACCACGGGGATCGCCAGTGCGAACACCGCGGCCGCCACGAGGTAGGCCCAGTACGACGCCTCCGTGGCAGGCCGGTCGGGCGTCGACGGGGAAGGCGGGTCGGGCGTGTCGACGGGTCTCGTCGCGGTGGCGGTCGGTCGCCTTCGGTGAGGGTCGGTCGGGAGAAGCATGGTCAGTCCTTCGGTGGCGCCGAGCGGAGGCTCGGGGAGCCGTTCGTGGGGCGGCCGTGCACGGCGCGCCCGCGCTGCTGAACGGTGGACCGGTGACCGGTCAGCGCGGGAGGGGAGGGGCGCGGTCGACGCTGCGCCGCAGCACGTCGAGGCCTGCGACGCCGCGGGACTCCTCGCCCAGCAGGAGCGCCAGGAGGACGGCGCCCAGCGGGAGGTGGGAGGGCATCCGGCAACCGGCGGCGGGTGCCGCCCGGCGAGCGCAGATGTAAGCCTCCATGACCGGACCATAGGCCGCAACGCCGCGGAAATCGAACCGGTGCCAGGTCGCCCGAGGCGGTCGCCACGGACATTGGCCTTCCGTCACGGGCTCGCCTATGGTGCCCGCATGGTCACCCAGTGGGCAGCGGCGCAGACGGCTTCGGCCGAGCCTGCCCACGTGCCCGCCGGCGCCGCGCTCCTGGCGCTGCGCGCCGGGCAGATCGCCCGCGGCGTCCGCGGCCTCGACGTGCTGCGTCGCAGCGTCGACCGGGCTCCGCCCGCCGCTTCCTGAGTCGTCAGCCCGGGTGACGGTCCTGCCGTCGCCCGGGATCCCGGTGATCGCCGCGGCCCCGTCGCGGCGCGCCGTCGTACACCCAGGAGTGAGGACCGTGACGTCCACAGCCACCACCGCCCGAAGAACCTTCCCCACGACCATCCGCGCCGACCTCGAGGCCGCGCAGGAGGCCCGCCTCCGCCAGCTCGAGCAGCTGCCGCATGCCGATCCCGCCGACCTGGTGGCCTCCGCCCACCGCAACAGCGTCGCCCGGATCCTGCGGGAGGTCGTCGAGGCCCTCGAGCGCCTCGACGACGGCAGCTACGGCGACTGCCTGTCCTGCCACCGGCCGATCGAGCTGGCGCGCCTCGTCCAGCGGCCGTGGGCGGTCTACTGCGCGGGCTGCGTCAACCGCTGACCGCTGAGGGCTGCGCCGTCGGCCACCGTTCACCGGCCGGCCGGGGTGTGGACAGCGTTCGTTCACGGCGTCCCGACAGGGTCCTTCCCGGTTGACCTCGGGGTCTGCCGCCGACCACGCGTCCACACCCCAGGAGGGACCCCGTGCCCGCCCACCGACACCGGCGCACGCACGTCACCGGGTGCGCCGCAGCCGTCGTCGCCGGCCTCGCCCTGAGCACCGCCCCCACGCCGCCCGCGCACGCCCACGGGACGGCCGTCGGCTACGGCCGGATCAGCCAGAGCGGCGCCGACGTCGAGTGGACGTTGTGGTTGGACCCCCTACCACCTCAACTCCTTCATGTCGCTGGACGCCGACCAGGACGCGGAGGTCGAGCCGCGCGAGCTCGCGGCCCGCGCGGAGGAGATCGAGGCACTGGTGGTGCCCGAGATCGCCGTCCGTGACCGCAGCGACGACACGGTGCTGCCCGACGTCCGCGCCGGGAAGGTGCGGATGGTCACGATGGCCGACACCACCCTGACCGGTGAGGGCTTCACCGAGCTGGCGGAGTTCCCCCTCGTCGAGCTCCCCGTCCGGTTCGCGTTCCCGGACGAGGTCGAGCCGGAGGACCTCGAGTTCCGCTACGACCTGTTCCTCGAGCACGGCTTCGAGGACCACTGGAACACCGCGCGCTTCGAGATCGGCGGCGAGCGCCACACGGTCCGCTTCGAGCCCGACGCCAGCAACGTCTCCCTCGGCAGCATCCGCGACGGGGGCGAGGCGTCCGCCGCCCCCGGCGACGACGGCTCTCCGATCGCGGCGGTCGCGCTCGGGGGCGGCGTGCTGGCCGTCGCCACCGCGGCTGTCGTGCTCGCGCTCCGCCGCAAGGCGGCGGCCCGCCGCTGAGAGCCCCCGGCCACCGCACGCCCGCGTGCGGTCGATCAACCCCGACGACCCCGGATCAGGAGCAGCTCCCGCATGAACCCAGCACGTCTCCCGCAGGGACGACGGACCCGGCTCGCCGCAGCCGTCCTCGTCGCGTTGTGCCTGTGCCTCCTCGCGCCCGCCGCCGTCGCCGCGGAGTCGGGCGAGTCGACCTCGCCGCCCAATGACCCCACCCCGGCCTACTGCGCCGTCTGCGCCGACTTCACCACCGGCAGCACGCCGTGGTCGTTCACGCGCAACGACGCGGTGCAGGCCAACGTCTCCGCCAAGGTCGGCGCCAACCAGTCCGCCGGGACCCCGGTCCCCGGCTGGCCCGCCGACGTCTACCGCCGCGACGTCACACCTCGCGAGACGCTGGACTGGACCCAGGGCGTGCTGCTCGACGAGCCGTCGACGGCCTACCAGTTCCCGGGGAGCGGCATCGAGCTGCCGCACGTCACGCACCTCGCCGACCGGGTGCTCGCCCGCGGCGCCACCGCGGACGGGAGCCTCGCGGCCGCGACGACGTACACCGCGCTCGGTGACGGCCCGGTCGTGCGGGTGCGGCTCACCCTGACCAACGAGGGCAGCGAGCCGGTGACCGACAAGGTGTTCGGCTACCTGATCGACCCCGACGACAGCCTCGTGTCCGCCGCGGCCTCCCAGACCGCGATCCTGCCGGGGATCGGCGTCGACCCGAACCGGATGGTGACCGAGGGCTGGACCAAGGACTTCACCTACCAGGGTCCCCGCAGTGGCAGCATCGCGAGCCCGGGCCACGGCGTCGCCTGGCTGGACGACGAGCCGGTGGCCATCTACCCGCGCAACGACGGGAGCTCCTACAGCAGCGTGTGGTGGCCGGTCGACGTCCCCGCGGGTGAGTCGCAGGAGATCACGTTCTACCACGTCGTGGAGATGCCCTCGGCCGGCGACGGCGAGTCGGTGACCGACGGGATGGCGCAGTGGGTCGCACAGCTGGAGCAGCTCGAGGCGGACAACCCCGAGCAGGACGTCGAGACCGCCACCGTCAGCGGCCGCGTCTCCGGACCGGGCGGCGCCGGCGTCCCCGGGGTGACCGTGAGCGCCCGCCGTGTCGACACCACGCTGGCCTCGAGCGCCGTCACCCGGGACGACGGCACCTACACCATGACGGTGCCGGTCGGGACCTACACGCTCACCGCGACCCGCCTGGGCTACACCGACGAATCGCGGTCGGTCGAGGCGGTCGCCGACGGCAGCTACACCCTCGACTTCGAGGTGCAGCCCGTGCGCGCGTCGGCGTCCTACAACCGCCGCCTCTCGGGGGCGCTCGCCGAGGGCGGGCTGCGCGACCTGGTGCTGGAGAACTCCGAGCTCGCGATGAGCATCGCCGAGGAGTTCGTCGACCCCCAGCTGCCCGCCACCTCGCTGGGCAAGCCGGTCGACCTGGCGGCCACCGGCTTCGACGACGGCATCGACTGGATCAACACGTCGTTCCTCACCACCACAGATCCCCGCAGCTGGGAGCACGACGAGGTGGAGCCGCTCGCCGTCGAGCTGGTCGACCCCGGGCCGGACCAGGCCGTGGTGAGGGTGACCGGCGAGTGGGTCGTCGACCGCGCGGTGAAGGTCGACACGACCTACCGGGTCCGGCCGGGCGTCCCGTGGGTGGAGGCGTCGACCACCTACCGCAACACCGCCGCCGCGCCGCTCGTCGGCTGGGTCGGTGACGCGATCGACGTCGACGACAACCCGACGCTGACGTTCGTCCCGGGCCTCGGAACGGTCGGAGCGGCCGCGGTCGACGCGACCATGGAGCAGCCCTGGCTCGCCCAGTGGGGCACCCAGGAGCAGTCCTTCGGCCTGGTCTACACCGACGGCGCGGAGATGCAGTTCCACGGCACCGACGCGTGGGCCACCGCCTACCGCGAGGTCGAGATCCCCGCCGGCGGGGAGGTCGAGGTCACCCGTCGCATCGTCGTCGACGCCTCCGAGGGGTCGACTCCCGAGGCCCCGGTGCAGGCGGTCTGGGAGCAGTTCGTCTCCGAGAACGCCGGCGTCGCCGCCGAGCTCGAGGTCGACCGCACCGAGCTCACGGTGGGCGAGGAGGTGACTGCGGAGCTCACCGTCACCAACACCGGTGCCGAGCCCCTCACCGGCGCGGAGGTGGGCTTCGAGCACGGCACGCTCGTCGCGACCTCACCGACGGAGGTCGCCGTCCCCGAGCTGGCCCCGGGCGCCGCGCACACCGTCTCCTTCACCGCGCGTGCCGGCACCGGCGGCGGCGACGCCACCATCACGGCGTACGTCGACCTCGACGGGCAGCGCCTGCGCACCCTGTCGCGGCACCTCTACGTCGACGGGCCCGGGTGGTACAAGGGCGACAACCACAC
This sequence comes from Nocardioides sp. TF02-7, assembly GCF_022437945.1. Classification (GTDB taxonomy): domain Bacteria; phylum Actinomycetota; class Actinomycetes; order Propionibacteriales; family Nocardioidaceae; genus Nocardioides. Next base: position 4,642,236 of record NZ_CP092535.1, on the reverse strand, counting down.
CCACTCGACGTACTCCGACGGCTCGGGCACCATCGCGCAGAACATGGCGTCGGGCAGGTCGAAGGGCCTGTCGTTCGTCACCGCGACCGACCACAACAACATCAACCAGCGCAACGAGCTGCCGGCCGAGCAGCGCAGCAGCTTCGTCGCGATGTTCGGCGAGGAGGTGACCGCGGGCTACGGCCACTCCCTCGCCTACAACATCAGCTCGCTGATCAGCCCCGGCAGCCAGCCGCAGCCGATGCTCGACGCGGTCAACGCCAACAACGGCGGGCAGGCGTTCCTCTACATCGCCCACCCCTACTACCCGGGGTTGGAGTGGGACCACTGGGACCAGATCGACGGCCTGCGCGGCATCGAGGTCTGGAACGGCTTCTACCCGCCCAAGCACGTGGTGAACACGAGCGCCTTCGCGAAGTGGGACGAGCTCAACCGCGCCGGGCACCACCTGTTCGGCATCGCCAACTCCGACGCCCACAACCCGGGCAAGGTGGGCGACCCGATGGTGAAGGCCTACCTCGACTCGCTCAACGAGACCGAGATCGTGGAGGCGCTCGGCAGTGGGCACCTCTACGGCACCGACGGCGTGGACGTCTCGTTCACGGTCGGCGGGGTGCGGATGGGTGGGGACGTCGCGGTCCCCGCCGGTGGCCGGACCGTCACCGTCGACCTGGGAGCGCAGTTCGCGCAGGGCGTCACGGAGGTCCGGCTGCTCGTGGACGGGGAGGTCGCCCAAGCGTGGCAGCCGGGCTCCCCGGACTTCAGCCGTCGCGTCGAGGTCGACCTCCGGCCCGGGCAGTTCGTCCGGATGGAGGCTGACGGGACCAACGGCAGGTTCGCGTTCACCAACCCGGTCTGGGCCGTCCAGGGCGCCGCCCCGGAGCCCACCAAGACCGGCATCACCGTCGCCCACTCCGGCGACACCGTGGTCGGCGAGCCGGTCACCCTGACCGCCACCGTCACCCCTGCCGAGGCGCTCGGTGACGTGGAGTTCTACTCCGGCGACGACCTGCTCGGCACCGCCGCGGTGGCGGACGGGACGGCCACGCTCGAGGTCTCCGGGCTCGCCGCCGGCGCGTACGCCGTCGACGCGGCGTTCGTCCCCGACGACCCGGCGGCCTACGAGCCCGCCACCTCGCGTGGTATCGCCCTCCTCGTGACCGACCCGGAGGCGGTGCCCACCACGCTTGCCGTCGAGCGGGTCGAGGTCGCCGAGGGCGGTTCGGCGACGCTGCGCGCGCAGCTCGACCCGGCCGAGGCGACCGGTTCGGTCGAGTTCGCCGTGGGCGGGGAGACCGTTGGCACGGCGTCGCTCGACCAGGGTGTCGCGACCCTGGACACCACCGACCTCCCCGACCCGGGCGCCTACCTGGTCGAGGCGGCGTACGCGGGCGACGAGCGGCACGCCGCCTCGCGCGGGTCCGCCGTGCTGCTGGTCATGGGGGAGGAGGCGGAACCGCCGGTGGGCACCGAGCTCGCGCTGCGGCTCGTCGAGGAGCCGACGCCCGGTCACCCGGTCGTCCTCGAGGCGGAGGTGACGCCCGGCGACGCCGCCGGCACCGTCGAGTTCTTCGACGGCGACCGGAGCCTCGGCAGCACCACGGTCGTCGACGGCCGGGCGCAGCTGACGGTCGCCGAGCTGACGGTCGGGGCGCACGCGGTCACGGCTCAGCTCACCCCCGACGACCCGGCCAGGTTCGAGCCCGCGACGTCCCGCGGCCTGACCGTGGTGGTGCCCGAGGAGGACGCCGCCGAGACCGAGGTCGCCGTCGACCGGGTCGAGGTGGCGGTCGGAGCCGGTGCCACGCTGCGGGCCGAGGTCGGGCCGGCGAGCGCGACGGGTGACGTCGAGTTCCTGGTCGACGGCACCGTGGTCGGCACGGCTCCGCTGGTCGACGGCGTCTCGACGCTCGAGCTGACCGAGGTGCCGGAGGCGGGCGCGTACCCGCTGGTCGCCCGCTACCTCGGGGACGCCGAGCACGCCCCGTCCCGTGGCGCGTCGGTGCTGCTCGTCGCGGCCGAGCCGCCGGTGCTCGAGCGGCCGACGGTCGTGGTCGAGGCCGACCGCGTCAGCTACGGGCGCCGGGCGACCGTGTCGGTCGAGGTCGCCTCGGCGTCCGGGCCGGCCGCGGGCACCGTCACGGTGGCCGTCGGCGGCATTACCCACGAGGCGACCCTCGACGACGCGGGTCGAGCCGAGGTGCGGGTCGGTGCCCTCCGGCCGGGCGGGTGGCCGGTGCTGGTGGAGTACCGGGGCAGCGCCACGGTTGGAGGGTGCGGCGCAGGCGGTGAGCCTCGTGGTCGGCAAGGCCGCGACGCGGCTGCGGGTCCGGGCACCCGAGGTGGTCGACCGTGGCCGGCGGGCGGTGCTGCGCATGTCCGCGACGTCGCCCGCTGCACCGGTGGCGCGGCGGACCGTCAGGATCTCGGTCGACGGCGCCCTGCACCGGCGAGCGGTGCTCCCCGCGCGTCGCGCGGGTCGGCTGAAGGTACGGCTGCCCGCCCTCCGACCGGGCCGCCACACGGTCAAGGTGGTGCTGCCCGCCACGCCCACCCACCGCCGCGCCGTCGTACGACGCGTCGTGCAGGTGCGCTGACCGCCCGACCGAGCGCAGTCGTCAGGGTGAGAGTGACCTCCTGGTCACTCTCACCCTGACGACCGGCTGACGCACGGTATACTTGCAACTGTGGAAAGTTCTCCGGACCCGTCCCAGCACGTCCGTGAGCTCCTGCGCGCGGAGGCCGCGCCCTACGTCGGGGTGCCACCCGCGCCGCGGTGGGTCGCCCCGCTGTTCGGCGCCTGGTTCGCCGCCTACGTGGGGGGCCTTCGCGTTCTGGCGTGAGAGCGAGCTGGCCTTCGTCGCTGCGATGGTCGTCCTCTCCGCGGGCGTGGGCGCGCTCCTCGGGTGGCTGACCCGTCGGTACGGCGCCCTGCCGATGCCCGGCCGTGGCACGCCGCCCCCTGAGATCCGGCGGGAGTACCGCCACTACGCCGTCGGAGCCGTGGCGATCGCAGGCGTCGTCGCGGTCGTGATGTGGTCGGCCGGCGTCCCGGCCGCCGCGGTCACCGCTTTCGTGCTCGTGACCGGTGGGCTGTCGCTCTACCAGGTGCGCTACGAGCGCGCGGCCGCCACCGTGCGCGAGCGGCTGGCGTGAACCTGCGCGACCTCGACCCGGTCCTCCACGCGCCCAAGCGGCTCGCGGCGACGGCCCTGCTGGCGAACACCGAGTACGCCACGTTCCGATTCCTCAAGGAACAGCTGGACCTGACCGACTCGGACCTGTCCAGACAGATGTCGGCGCTGGAGTCGGTCGGCTACGTCAAGGTCGGCAAGCACGGCCGCGGGCCCGGCTCCACCACGACGTACGCGATCACGAGCGAGGGTGGCCGGGCCTACCGGGCGCACCGCGCCGCCCTCTTCGCCATGCTCGGCGAGGGCGTCGCCCCTGGTGACGACGGCACTGCAAGTGCCGCGGACCAGCGGTAGCCGACCTTCGTCCTGCCGCGCCGCAGGTGTCGTCAGGCGGCGCCGGGCTGGCATCATGGGCATGAGTGGCGGCGACGGATGAGGACGACACGCTCCGGGCAGCGCGCGAGGCGTTCGACCGGCGCGACTGGTCCACGGCGCGGGAGAACTTCCGCGCCGCAGGAGAGCTTGCGCCCACGGACCTCGCCGACCTCGCGTCGGCCTGCTGGTGGCTCGGGCTCGCCGAGGAGAACGTCCTGCTCAACATCGAGCTGCACCGACGCGCGCTGACGGCGGGCGACGTGACCGGGGCGGCCCTGGCGGCGCTGTTGATCGGCTACTGCGAGGGCATCCGCGGTCGCGAGGACGCGGACAGCTGGCTGGCGCGAGCGCGCCGGTTGTTCGACGACGTGCCCGAGGCGCCCGAGCGGGGCTACCTGCTGACGGTCGACCTCGAGCTGGCGATCGCGGCCGGCGACGTCCGGGCCGAGCAGCTCGCCCGCCGGGTACTGGAGCTGGGGAACCGTCACGGCGACGCCACCCTGGAGGCGCACGGTCTCTTCGGTCTCGGAGCCCTGGCGGTGCGGGCCGGGAGGATCGCGGAGGGCCGTCGCTGGCTGGACGAGGCGATGATCCCGGTCCGTGCCGGGCTCGTGCGTCCCGAGTGGTCGGGCAACCTCTACTGCCGCATGATCCAGCTGTGCCACGAGCTCGCCGACCTGCCGCGGGCACAGCACTGGACCGCCCTCACCGAGGAGTGGTGTCGGGATCACGCTCCGGCAGTGATCTTCACCGGGATCTGTCGCGTGCACCGTGTGCAGCTGTGGGAGGTCCGGGGTGAGTGGACCCGCGCCGAGGAGGAGGCCGAGCGCGCCGCGGCGGACCTGGTCGACCTGGACGTCGCGGTCGCGGCCGAGGCGCACTACCGGCTGGGCGAGCTGCACCGGTTGCGCGGCGCACTGGAGCCCGCCGAGGAGGCGTACCGGCGAGCCCACGAGCTCGGCCGCGACCCGTTGCCGGGCCTTGCCCTGCTCCACCTGACCAGAGGGCACGTGCGGGTCGCCGCGTCCATCCTGAGGGCAGCGTTGGCCGCGGAGCGTACGCCGTTGCGGCGCGCGCCGTTGCTCGTCGCGCTGGCCGAGGTGGCGATGGCCGGCCGAGACGTCGACTGCGCCGCGTCCTGCGCGGACGAGCTGGAGCGGGTCGCGGACCAGCATGCGAGCCCGGGTTGGCGCGCGGCCGCGCTGACCTGGCGTGGCGTGGTCCTGGGCGCCCAGGGGCGCCACGGCCAGGCGCTCGCCGTGCTGCGGGAGGCGCGCAGCCGGTGGCAGGCGATGGATGCTCCGTACGACGTCGCGCGGGTGCGGCTGGAGATCGCCGAGGGATGCGACGCCCTCGGCGACCACGACACCGCCGAGCTGGAGCGGGACGAGGCCGAACGACTCCTCGCCCGGTTGGATGCTCGCACCGATCTCGAACGGCTGCGGGCCCGACGACCCCGCCGGCGGCCGCACGAGCTCTCGCCACGGGAGAGGGAGGTGGTCGCGCTGGTGGCGACCGGCGCCAGCAACCGCGCGGTGGGGGAGCGCCTCGGCATCAGCGAGCGCACGGTCGCGCGTCACCTGGCCAACGTCTACCTCAAGACCGGGACGTCGTCGCGCACGGGGGCAGTGGCGTGGGCCCGCGCCCGGGGCGTCGTGTAGCGCACTCGTCGCGGTTGCACAATTCGACCGATGCGCGCCGGCAGGTCGCGTTCCTAGCGTCGAGGGACGACCACCTCGACGGGAGGACCATCATGACCACGGACACGACGACGGGCACCACGGCCCCTGCTGCGAGCTTGCGCGGCGGCGAACCGGACCCGGAGCGGGTGCAGGAGTTCGCCGGGGAGCTCTTCGGGATCCTCAGCGCGGGCTCCACCGCACTGATGACCAGCATCGGCCACCGCACCGGGCTGTTCGACGCGATGGCGGGGCTGCCACCGGCCACCAGCGCCCAGGTCGCCGCCGCCGCGGGGCTGCACGAGCGATACGTCCGCGAGTGGCTCGGCGCGATGACGACCGCGCGGATCGTGACCCACGACGCCACGCGGCGCACGTACCTGCTGCCCGCCGAGCACGCAGCCGTCCTCACCCGAGCCGCGGGACCGGACAACCTGGCGTCCCTCATGCAGTTCGTGCCGCTGCTCGCCCAGGTGGAGGACCCGGTCGTCGAGTGCTTCCGCGAGGGCGGCGGCGTCGGCTACGCGGCGTACGAGCGGTTCCACGAGCTGATGGCCGAGCAGAGCGCCCGGGTCAACGACGCCGCCCTGCTCGAGCGGACCATCCCGCTGGTGCCGGGCCTCCACGACCGTCTCGAGGCGGGCATCCGGGTTGCCGACGTGGGGTGCGGCCAGGGGCACGCGATCAACCTGGTGGCGCGGGCGTACCCGGCAAGCGAGTTCGTCGGTTACGACTTCTCCGACCCGGCGATCGCGGTCGCACGGGAGGAGGCGCGGCAGTGGGGCCTCGACAACGCACGGTTCGAGGTGCGCGACGTGGCCGACCTGAGCGACGTCGGCACGTTCGACCTCGTCGTCGCCTTCGACGCCATCCACGACCAGGCGCACCCGGCGACGGTGCTCGCCGAGGTCGCTGCTCACCTGGCCGAGGACGGTGTCTTCCTGATGATCGACATGCGCGCCTCGAGCGACGTGGCGCAGAACCTCGACATCCCGTGGGCCCCGTTCCTTTACACCGTGTCCACGATGCACTGCATGACCGTGTCGCTGGCGTTGGACGGCGACGGGCTCGGCACCGTCTGGGGCGTGGACACCGCACTGCGGATGCTGGCCGAGGCGGGCTTCTCCGACGTCCGCCTGGCGTCGGTGCCCGAGGACTTCATCAACGCGTACTTCGTGGCGCGTCGCTGACAACCCGGCACCGCCCGCCACCCGCACTCGAGGACGTCGACGCGGGGCGCTGTGCCAGCATGGCGGCATGAGCGACACTCGCGTGCGGGTCCTGGACGAAGCCGACTGGCCGCTGTGCCGGGACCTCCGGCTCGCGGCGTTGCGCGAGTCCCCGGAGAGCTTCGTCGCCAGCTACGAGGACGAGAAGCAGTACGACGAGCAGGCGTGGCGCGAGCGGACCCGGCAGGGCCCGTGGCTGGCCGCGGAGCGCGACGGCAGGACCGTCGGCCTGGTCGGGCTCGCCCTCCACCGCGACGACCCCGAGCTCGGCGAGATCTACGGCCTGTGGGTCCGACCCGACGCCCGGGGCAACCGCGTTGCCCGGGACCTGGTGCAGGCCGCCTCGGAGCGAGCCCGTGCCGACGAGCGTCGGCGCCTCTACTTCTGGGTCGGCTCCGACAACGGCCCGGCCGTGGCGTTCGCGAGCTCGTTCGGGTTCCGCCCCACCTCCGAGCGTCGGCTGGTCCGCACCGACGGCGACGGCGAGGGAGTGCCGGAGATCGCGATGGTGCTGCCGCTGAGGTCCGACCCGGTCTCGGTGGCGAACCCCTACCTCCCCTGACGGCAAGGTCCGGTTCGCTCTCCGGATAGATCCTTCCCAGGAGGAGAAAAAGCTCGCCGGACCCTGGCGACAACGGGCTTCGCGGCGGACCATCGAGGGAGTCCGCCCAGGAGGAGCCCCGTCCGCGGACGTCGGGGCCGACCGTTTCCGGAGGAGCCATGCCAAGCGACGCCGACGACGACCGCTTCTCAGCCCTGCGGACCACCCGGATGGAGGCGTTCAGCGACGGGGTGTTCGCCGTGGCCATCACGCTGCTGGTGCTCGAGATCTCGGTCCCGGCCGGATCCGAGGACGACCTCCTCCGCGCGGTGGGCGACCAGTGGCCGTCGTACCTGGCCTACGTCGTCAGCTTCGCGACCGTCGGCGCCGTCTGGCTGGGGCACTCGGCGATGACGAACTACCTGCACCACGTCGACGACCTGTTCTTGCGACTGAACCTCCTGCTGCTCCTCGTCGTGGGCTTCCTGCCGTTCCCGACCCGGTTGCTGGCCCAGACCATCGGGCACGACGCTGGTGGAAAGGTGGCGGCCACGCTCTATGGCTGCAGCCTGCTGGCGGCCGCGTCGCTGCTCTCGGTGCTGTGGTCCTACGCGCGCCGCCGAGCCCTGGTGCAGCGCGACGCCGCCGGCCACGAGACGTCGGTCGTCACGCGTCGGCTCACCCCCGGCCTGGCCTTCTACGCCGTGATGATCGTCCTCGGGCTGTTCCTGCCCGTCGCCGCGGTGTTCGGCTACCTCGCGATCGCCGTCTTCTACCTGGCGCCAGTGCACCTGCTCCGCAGGCGGAGCACCTCGGTCGGGTAACCCGGAGCAGGGGGTGCGCGAGCGGAGGGTCGGCAGCCATAATTCCGTTGGCAGATCCTTGAACCGAAGGAGGCGCGGTCATGACGACGAAGCTGGCCGCGGAGAGGGAGAGCTCGGAGGCCGACCGCAGGGGCCGCGAGGTCGAGGAGCAGATGACCGACGAGGAGAAGTTCTCACTGATCATCAGCGTCCTCGGCGAAGTGCCGGGGAGCGCGGCTGCCGGCACGCGCGACCCCCGCATCCCCGACGACGTGACGAACATGAGTGCGGGCTACACGCCAGGCGTACCGCGTCTGGGCATCCCGGCGATCCAGAGCAGCGATGCCAGCATGGGCATCACCAACCCGGGATACCGTCCCGACGATCCCGGCGCGACGGCGTTCCCGTCCCTGATCGCGCTGGGCTCGAGCTTCAACCCGCACCTGGTCCGTCAGGGTGGTGAGGCGATCGCCCGCGAGGCGCGGGCCCGCGGCTTCAACGTGCAGCTCGCCGGCGGCTGCAACCTGGCGCGCGACCCGCGCAACGGCCGCAACTTCGAGTACTTCTCCGAGGACCCGTACCTGTCCGCAGTCCTCGCGGCCGAGCAGGTCAACGGCATCCAGAGCCAGGGCGTCGTCTCGACGCTGAAGCACTACACGCTCAACTGCAACGAGACCAACCGCCACTGGTTGGACGCGATCATCGACCCCGACGCGCACCGCGAGTCCGACCTGCTCACGTTCCAGATCGCGATCGAGCGATCCCAGCCCGGCGCGATCATGAGTGGCTACAACAAGGTCAACGGGGAGTACGCCGGCGGCAACCACCACCTGCTCAACGACGTCCTCAAGGGCGCGTGGGGCTACCCGGGCTATGTGATGTCGGACTGGGGAGCGACGCCGGACTGGCGGTTCGCGCTGCACGGTCTCGACCAGGAGTCGGGCATCCAGGGCGACACGTTGCTCTGGGGCAAGCAGCCCTTCACCGACGAGCTCAGGGATGCCTACGCCCGGGGCGAGCTGCCCCAGGAGCGGCTGTCGGACATGGTCCGCCGCATCCTGCGCTCGCTGTTCGCCGTCGGCGTCGACCAGTGGGGGACGGCGCCCGAGGTCGACATGGAGCTCCACGACCAGATCGCCCTGGAGGGGGCGCGCCAAGGCATCGTGCTGCTGGAGAACGACGGTGTGCTGCCGATCCCCACCGACGAGCCGCTCAAGGTCGCGGTCATCGGTGGCTACGCCCAGCAAGGGATCGTCAGCGGCACCGGCTCGGGCGCGGTGGCCCCGGTCGGCGGTTTCGCCGGCGTGATCAAGATCGGTGGAGCGGGCGTGATGGGCAGGCACCGCAACCTGTTCCTGTTCCCTCCGTCTCCGCTGGAGGAGCTGGCGAAGGCGTTGCCCCAAGCGCAGCTCGACTTCGATCCCGGCTACACGCCGGCCGAGGCGGCGTTGACGGCGAAGCGCTCCGACCTGGTGATCGTGTTCGGCATCCGCGTCGAGGGCGAGGGGTTCGACAGCGCCGACCTCTCCCTGCCGTGGGGCCAGGACGCCGTCATCGAGGCGGTCGCGGACGCGAACCCGAACACGATCGTCGTGCTGGAGACCGGCAACCCGGTGTCCATGCCGTGGCGGGACAAGGTGCGGGCCATCGTGGAGGCGTGGTACCCCGGACAGGCCGGCGGTCGGGCGATCGCCGAGGTGCTCACCGGGGCGGTCAACCCCTCCGGCCGGCTTCCGGTCACCTTCCCGGAGAGCCTCGAGCAGACACCCCGGCCGGAGCTGCCGGGGCTGGGAACGCCGTGGGGAACGCCGGTGACGATCGAGTACGGCGAGGGCGCCGAGGTCGGCTACCGCTGGTTCGCCAGGACCGGCGCGACGCCGACGTACGCCTTCGGCCACGGCCTCAGCTACACCACGTTCGCGTACGGCGACCTCGAGGTGACCGGCGGCGACACCGTCACCGCGTCGTTCACGGTCACGAACACCGGCGACCGCGCAGGTGCTGATGTACCCCAGCTGTACCTGACCGAGGCGGCCGGCGAGCAGCGGCAACGGCTGCTCGGCTTCGAGCGGGTGCAGCTGCAACCCGGCGAGTCGCGTCGATTGACGCTGACTGCCGAGCCGCGTCTGCTCGCCCGGTTCGACGGCACCGCCGGCCAGTGGCGGATCACCACAGGGACGTACCAGGTCGCGGTGGGCCGGTCGGCCGACAGTCGCGAGCTCGTCGCCGAGACGACGCTGACCGACGCACTGTTCGGCAGCTGAGCGCAAGGACCACGAGCCACGGCCGAGACCGAACCGAGTCCCGAGGACCGGCGACGCATCCTGCGACTGGTCCTCCGGCTGGGTCGTCTGATGATCGCCAGCGGAGCGCAGGCCAACGAGGTCGAGGCCAGCCTGCGACGGGTGCTGGGCGCCTACGAAGCCCCACGAGCGGTGGTGATGGTCAGCTACACCTCCCTCACCGTGTCCTACGTCGCCGAGGACAGCGCCGAGGCGATCACCGCGGTGGAGGCGGTGCGCCGATGGGACCCGGGCTACCACCGGCTCGTGGCAGCTGCCGAGCTGGCCGAGGCCATCACGCGAGGCGAGGTCACACTGACCGAGGCAGAGAAGCGGCTGGCCGAGGCGGGTGCGAGTCCGTACCCGTACCCGCGCTGGCTGGGCTTCGCCGCTCCGGCCCTGCTGTCCATGGCCGTCACGGTCATGTTCGGCGGTCGTTGGTACGACGCGCTCGCCACCCTCGGCATCGGCCTGGCCGTCCAACCCGCGCTCGAACGCATCGACCGCAGCGAGCTCAGCGCCTTCTTCCGCGTCGCCGTCGGGGTGTCGGCGACGACCGTCGCGGTCGTCCTGCTCGTGGCGGTCGGCGTGCCGATCCAAGGTGGGCTCGTGCTCACCGGCAGCCTGCTCCGGTTCCTTCCCGGGGCGGTCCTGGTGGCCGGCATGCGCGACTTCCTCGACGGCGCCCTCGCGTCCGGGACCACCAGGCTCGTCGAGGTCGTCCTCCTCGGCGCGGCCGTCGCGATCTCCGCGGGCCTCGTCCTGACCGGTGGCCGACAACTCGACGTCCACCTCACGATCACCGCCGCCGGCCCCGAGGTGTACCCGCTTCCGGTCCTCGCCTGCGCCGGTGCCGTCGCCGTGCTCTTCTACGCCTGCCAGCTCGGCGTGCCCGCCGGCGGGCTGGCTCCAGCGGCACTCCTCGGGTGCGTCGCCGTCCTCGTCACCCGAGGGATCGGCGGCGGCACGACCGACATCGACCCGCTGGCCGGCACCCTCCTCGCAGCGCTGGTCATCGGAGCCACCGGGCAGGCCCTGGCCCAACGCTCCACCAAGCCCGCCGCCCTCTGGCTCGTCCCCGCCATCCTCCCGCTCCTGCCGGCACCCGCGACCCTCATCCCGCTGCTCGCCGAGACCGAGTCCGCCCGCGAAGCCCTCCGCGGGCAGGCCCTCGGAACCGCCTTCTGCATCGGGGTCGGTGTCGCCGTCGGCTCCATCGCTGTCGAGAGCTGGAGTCGCTACCGCCGCGACGCCGCACGGCGTATCGCCCGCCTGCGACGGGCGCGAACGGAGTGATCCCAGGAGCATGGATCTGCATGCGGTCACGCCAGCGCGCGGGAGACCCGCTCCTTCAACGGGCGACGTCGATGGCGAGCCCGTCCTGAAGTCGCAGCTCCCGTGAGCCGAGACGCGCTGTGAGACGTCGGTCGTGGGTCACCAGGACGACGGTGCCCGGGTAGTCGTCCAGGGCTTGCTCGAGCTCCTCGACGAGGACCGGCGAGAGGTGGTTGGTCGGCTCGTCGAGCAGGAGCAGGTCGACGGGCCGCGCGATGACTCGGGCGAGATCGATGCGGCGGCGTTGACCGACCGAGAGGGTCGCGACCCGACGGTGCAGCTCGTCGGCGTGGAGGAGTCCGCACGCGAGCAGCTCCTCGGCGAGGTCCTCGGGGTAGCCGTCCCGCCCGTGGGCGTACGCGGCGAGCACCGTCGTCCCCTCGGGCCAGCGGGTCAATCCCTGTGCCAGGTGGCCGATGGCGCGCGGGACCTGCACCGTCCCGGCGGTGGGTGGCAGCTCCCCGGCGAGCACGCGCAGGAGGGTGCTCTTCCCCGCGCCGTTCGGGCCCGTCACCAGCAACCGTTCGCCGCGGCCCAGGCGCAGCGTGGACACGCTGAGACGACCGTCGACCAGGAGGTCGGCCACCAGCACCTCGGGCTCCTCCGGTGACCGATCCGAGCGCGCTGTGAACCCGGCGGCGAGGGCGAGTGGCTCGGGTGGCGGGGAGGACGGGGTCGGCGAGCAGGCGGCGGACCTGCTCCTTGGACCGGCGGACCCGGCCCATCGACCCGTGGTCGCGGCTCCGGGCACGGAACGCGCCGTGGCCGAACCCGTCCAGCTCCAGCTTGCGCGGGATCGCCTCGACCCGGGCGGCAGTGGTCGCCACCAGCGTCCGATGCCGCTCGAGGTCGCGTCGCCACCGCTCGTGCGCGAGCCGTTGCCGCTCGCGCTCCACGGCCTTGGCGGTGAGGTAGCCGTCGTAGCCGACGCCGTAGCGACGTGCCTGCCCGCGGTCCAGCTCGACGATGGTGGACGTGAGCCCGTCGAGGAACGTCCGGTCGTGGGTGGCGACCACCACGGTGCCTCGGTGGCGGGTGAGCCGGTCCTCCAACCAGGCCAGCGCCTCGGCGTCGAGGTCGTTGGTCGGCTCGTCGAGCAGGAGCAGCTCGGCGTACGAGGCCAGCGCGACGGCGAGGGCGAGCCGCGCCTGTTGACCTCCCGACATGGTGCCGATCGGTCGCTCCCGGTCGAGTCCGGCCAGGCCGAACGCCGTCAGCCCTGCCTCGACCCGCAGGTCGGCGGCGTGGCCGTCACGAGCCTCGTATGTCGTGGTGAGTGCGGCATATCGGTCCAGCAGGGCAGGGAGGTCGCACTCTGGCACGCGGCCCATGGCCTCCTCGGCTGCACGGAGCTCGGCCTCGAGGGATCGCAGGTCGGCGAGCAGGTGGTCGACGGTCTGCTGGACGGTGGTGGCGGGCGGCAGGTCCAGCGTCTGGCCCACGTGCGCGATGCCGCCCGGCACCTCCACGCGGCGGTCACCGGCGGTGGGTGTCACCTGTCCGGCCAGGACGGCGAGGAGCGTCGACTTGCCCGCCCCGTTGTCGCCGACGACGCCGACCCGCTCACCCGGGCGGATGGCGAGGTCGACGCGGTCGAGCACCAGGCGGTCGGCGTACCGCACGGACACCCCGGCGAGGGAGATCTGGGTGGGTGTGGGAACAGCAGTGGTCATCGGAGCATCCGATCCGGGCGCGTCGAGGCGCGGCCCGTCGAAGAGGACGAAGGTGGTCGTTCACGCCGCCTCGAGGGAGGAGACGCGCTCAGGACCCGCTGCGACGTACGCCGACCGGCGCCGATAGAAGGTAGGGCGTCAGCGGTGGCGAGAGGGACGCAGCGTCCCGGTCGTGCTCTTCAGAGTTCCCATCGGCGGCAGCGTAGGGGACGATCCGGCCCCGAGCGACCGGATTTCTCGGTGAACCGCAGCACGCAGGTCATGTGCCGAGTCGGCACCGATCGATGGGGGAGTTTGCTTTCTCGGCTGATGCTGCCTCGGACCGGCTCCCGAGCGCTGTCCGCAGTTCTCCTGTCTAGCGGCGGAAGTAGATCCTCCACGGCCTTCTGGAGGTAGCGCTTGGCGTAGTTCGTGTTCTCCGCCGAGGTCATGACGCCTTCCGCCTGTTGGGGCGCGGCATGGTGCCGACCAGCGCGAAGCCATCACGAAGGACCTCGGCGACGACAGGCTCTCGTTCGTTCGGCGGCCGGGCGAAGTCCTCGGGGGTCAGGTGGAGTACGTCGCAGTCGTTGCCGAGTCGCTCCTGTACTTGCTGTTGAAGGTCAGCTCGACCATCCCACGTCTCGGATGCGATCACCACGAGATCGATATCGCTGTCGGCGCCTGCTTCGCCGCGCGCGACGGATCCGAACACGATGACCGCGTCGACATCCGGTGCAGTCGCGCGTACGACGCGCGTCAGCATCTCGATCGGGCTCGACAGGGCGCGCAGAGGAGCGATGGACTCGTGGTTCTCGTTGATGCGGTGTACGCCAGCACGACCGATCGTCTCGCTGGTGATGACGCCGATCCGCTCGAGATCCCGGAGGGCTTGCTGGACGGCGCCCAGACTGTGGTTTCCTGCAAGCGCATGAATGCGCCGACCCGTCAGCGCTGCCCCGGTACGCAGCAGAACCGCAAGCACGGCGCCGCGGGCTCCCGGGATCAGGCCACCGAAGGGCTCACCGAAGTCCACGTGACCAGAATAATGATCACTTGATCGAGAATCTAGTCACTCTCGGTGCTTGCGCGGGTCTGCACTTGCCGAGCCGCGGGCCTCGTGCTCACCCATCCCAGCCGACGCCCCAGCCCCCTCCGCCGTGCGCTCGCCTGTCCAGCAGGTGCCATCGCCAGCCGCTCGGCGCCACCAGCCGCCTAGCGCGCGCTGCGCCGGCATCAGGTGCCGGTGCAGCGCATCCGAACGTCGGTCGTCGGCGCAGCCGAGGATGCGACGAGGGCCCCGGCGTGTGGCGGGGCCCTCGTGCCGGTGAGGTCGAGCTCTACGCGGTGCACGTGCGTGCGAACCGGTGTCGCAGCGAGCGCCAAGTCAGAACCGCGCTGCGGCGCTTCTAGGTGCGGCCGACGTACCGCCCGGCGACGGAGTGGGTAGGGACGGCAGGGTCAGAGCTGGTAACCGGCGTCGGTGAGCAGCTTCTCCACCATGGTGCGAGCGTTCTCGGTCAGTACCCAGCCGTGCCTCCCGTTGTCCCCGCAGGTCGTCCCACTGTCTTCGCACACAACGACGTCCGCTGCGCACAGCGGCAGCCGGTAGTCGCCCGGTTCCCCGGCGTCGTTGATTCCGTACAGGGTGACGAGCAGCTGCTGGTTCCTGCAGGGTTCGTCCGGCGCCTCGCTGCTGTCCCCCTGACTCTTGGAGAACTGCGAGCTGGTCGGCGTCGAGCTCCACCGGCTCCGGATCCTGGGTCGGGTTGGTGAGGTCGCTGACGCACAGGACACCCTGGGTGATCTCACCCAGCTGCGCAGGTCCGCTGCTGGCGGGCTGGCCGTCCAACGGCCAGCACTGCCAGTCGAAGGACGCGGACGCTGAGCCGACAGATGCCGGCTCAGGGTCGCCTGCGGTGACTTCGGGGTCGGTTGTTCCGCAGGCGGAGGACAGTGCGACGGCAAGCACGGTGCCGACAAGGAGACGTCGAGCCGGACGGTGGTGGCGAGTCATCGATGAGCTCCTCGTGTCGCGGCCTGGATCGATGCTGCGGTGGTGTCGAGCTGGCACCGCCAGTATGCGCCCATGTCGCCCTCCCGCTCCCGTCGGCACATCGGCCACCGTGACCTGAGCCCGGAGCCGGACCCGGTAGCCCGGTTCGGGCTCCATCGCCGGTCTAGACCCCGCGGGTGCGGATCGCCTGCAAGATGTCGTCATCCGTGACGATCAGTGGTCCAAGGTCGGCGCGTGCGCGTTGCAACAGATCCGGGTCCGGCTCCGGTGCCGCGAACCACCGGTCGAGCTGCGGATGCGCAATGAGGTGGCGGTCGTCGCCCAAAGACTCCGACCGCCATCGCGACAGGTCGGTCGCCCGCTGCAGGTGCTCGTCGGTGAGCACCTGCACGCCGTAGGCGTCCAGCACCTTGCCGGAACGCAGCGACGGTCGTTTCCAGTACAGCGTGTCGTTGTCGTGGGGTGTCAGCGGCGGGATGCCGTGAGCGTAGGGGAAGACAGGCGCGCGGGCCGCGCGTCGCATATAGGCCAGATCGGTCTCGGGTGCCAGCGCACGAACGACCGCGGTGAGGGCTTCGACCTCAGCGGTGCCAAGCCGATCTCTCGCCACCACGTCAAAGGACGACGCACCGACCGGACGTCGAGCTTGAGCCAATGCGGATTGCCCGGGGTGGGGTGGACGCCGTGGGATGTCGCCGGTGCGCGGGTGCACGCGCAGCGGCCCCGCCGGGAAACCTGGGGGGAATCCTCCGCGGGGCCGCGCGTCTGTGCAGGTGAGAGGCCCTTGCGGGCTCTGGTTCAGATGTCGTAGTACCGAGGGCATCAGTGCGCTGACCTGCGGAAACGCCGCTCACGGAGGCTGATGGGGTGCACTCGGTACGCTCACATCTTTTCGATCGCCGCCTTTGTGCGCTCCGGTGACCACGCGACAGGCGCGATGACCCTGAGTGCGGATCACTGCCCATCAGAGGGCTTGCAACTGCTCGAGGAACCGGAGGATCACGGCGTTGACCGCGCTGGGGTCGTCCTGGTTCGCGACGTGTCCGGCGTTGGCGATGACGTTCTCCTCGACCGCCTCGTGCGCCGCCCACTTGGGCATGGACGTGGCGATGTTCCCGGTGCGGTCCTGGTCGCCGCGGATCAGGCACAGGGGCACGGGGGTGCGGTACTCCGGATCGGGGCTGAGCGATTCGACTGCGGCCGTCCACGCTGCGACGAACTCACGCTTGCTGAGGCTGCCGAACGCGCGCTCGAGGTCCTCCCGAGCTGCAGCCGTCGTCGCGGAGGAACGCACCATCAACACCCGCATCGCCCGATAGGGGATCGTCCGGAAGACGACCGAAGCGAGGGCGAGCAGGCGTCGCTCCGTCGACGTCAGCGGGCCAGCGTTCCAGGCGGACCCGATGATGACGAGGGCGCGGACGCTGTCGGGGTGGAGTCTCGTGAACGTCTGCGCAAGGTTCCCGCCGAGCGACTGCCCGACCAGCACCGGACGCTCGGCATCGACGTGCTCCAGCAGTGCGGACATGTCGGCGATCGCTCGGGCAGCGGTGAACTCGGTCACGCTCGGTCGTGACAGGCCGTGGCCTCGCATGTCCCAGGTGATGGCTCGATAGCCGGCCTCGGCCAACGCCGCTGCCTGACCGGTGAACATCCGGTGGTCTGCACCCGCACCGTGCGTGAGCAGGACGGGCGGACCGTCACCGCACATCCAGTAGCGGAGTACGCCGCCATCGACGCGCAGCTCGCTCATGTCCTCATCCCTAGAGCCCGAGCTCGCGCCCGATGAGCTCTTTCATGATCTCGTTCGAGCCGGCCCAGATCTTCGTGACGCGTGCGTCTCGCCAGGCACGGGCCACGCGGTACTCGTTCATGAATCCGTAGCCGCCGTGGAGCTGCACGCAGTGGTCGAGCACGGCGTTCTGGACCTCGCTGGTCCACCACTTCGCCTTGGCCGCGTCGACTGCAGTCAGTCGACCTTCGCTGTGCGCCACGACGCACCGGTCGACGAAGGCCTCGGTCACCTCGATCTTCGTGACCAGCTCGGCGAGAAGGAACTTCGAGTGCTGGAACCGACCGATCGGCTGCCCGAACGCCATCCGGCTCCTGGCGTAGTCCAGCGTCTCCTCGAGGATCTGCTTGGCGTGCGCGACGTTCGCGATCGCGCAGACGAGGCGCTCTTGCGGGAGCCTCTCCATCATGTAGACGAACCCGCTGTCCACCTCCCCCGATGACGTGGTCGTCTCCAAGGCGAACGTCCTCGAAGAAGAGCTCGGCGGTGTCGGACTCGTCCTGCCCCACCTTGTCGAGCTTGCGCCCCCGCTGGAAGCCGGAAACGTCCGTCGGGATGGCGAACAGGGTGATGCCGCGGGCCTTCTTCTCCGGGCTCGTGCGGACAGCGGTCAGGACCAGGTCGGCAGACGATCCGTTGGTGATGAAGGTCTTCGATCCGTTGATGACCCACTCGCGGCCGTCGCGGACCGCGGTCGTCTTCAAGGCAGCGAGGTCTGAGCCGCCAGAAGGCTCCGTCATGCCGATCGCCAGCAGGATCTCTCCCGAGGCCGCCTTCGGCAGCCAGCGCTGCTTCTGCTCGCTCGTCCCGAGGTCTGCGATGTAGGGCACCGTGACGTCCGCGTGGATTCCCCAGCACGATGCGAGCGCAGCGTTGACCTTGCTGAGCTCTTCGGTCATGACCGCGTTGAACCTGTAGTCCCGGGCGCCCAACCCGCCGTACTCCTCCGCGATCTCGAGTCCGAGGAAGCCGTTGGCGCCTGCCTCCAGCCAGAAGTCGCGCGGCATTGCGCGCTGCTCGGCGTACTTGTCGACGTGAGGGATCACCGACCGTTCGAGGAACGCCCGGACCGAGCCGCGGAACGCTTCGTGCTCCGCGTCGTACACGTCCCGCTTCACGACTCGGGCCTCGGCGACGGCGCGCCGATCCGCTCGCGCTTGACGACGATCCCGAGGGCCTCGCGATCCACCGTGTCCGAGGTGATCCCTGCCGTTCGCAAGACGGTCTTCTGGATCTTGCTGGTCGGCGTCTTCGGGAGCTCGTCGAGCACTCGGACGTATCTGGGCACCATGAAGTGCGCCATGCGGGGCCGGACGAACTCGATGAGCTCGCCGACATCGATCGTGTGGCCCGGAGCGGGGGCCACGATCGCGAGCACCTCGTCCTCGCCCTCGGGGCTAGGAGTCGCCACGACCGCGACCTCAGCGACGCTGGGGTGGGCGATCAGCTCGAGTTCGACCTCGTAGGAGGAGATGTTCTCGCCCCCGCCGACGGATGGTGTCACCCATCCGGTCGACGAAGAAGTACTCGCCGTCGACCCGCCGGAAGGCATCGCCGGTGTGGAACCAGCCGTTCCGCCAGGCAGCCGCAGTGGCGTCGGGACGTCCGAGGTAGCCGGAGGTGATCGTCCACGGCTCG
Source organism: Nocardioides sp. TF02-7 (assembly GCF_022437945.1). Classification (GTDB taxonomy): domain Bacteria; phylum Actinomycetota; class Actinomycetes; order Propionibacteriales; family Nocardioidaceae; genus Nocardioides. The sequence continues at coordinate 4,623,759 of NZ_CP092535.1, read as the reverse complement.
GCGGAGCGCAACACGAGCTCACCCACCTCGCCGTCGGGCACGTCGTAGTCGTGGTCGTCGACCAGTCGCGCCTCGATGCCCGGTCGGACGCGCCCTGACGTGCCGTCGACGAGAGGGTTCGGCCCGGAGACGATCGGGATGGAGACCTCCGTCATGTTGTACATGGCGACCACGTCGACGCCGAACCGGTCGGAGAACGCGGACGCGTCCGACATCGGGATCATGAAGACCCGACGCAGCGAGTGGTCGCGGTCGAGAGGCGACGGCACCTGTTTGGAGAGGAAGGTGGCCATGACCCCGAGAAGCGTGACGTGGGTCGGCTTCGTGGAGCGCACCAGGTCCCAGAAGTCGGCCGTTCGGAATCCCGACGTCAGCACGATGCTGCCGCCCAGCACGAGCGCCGCGTTGACACCGATGGTCCCACCCGCATGGAAGAGGGGCAGGGTGACGAGGTATCGGTCGTCCGCGCCGAAGTTCCCCTCAAAGGCAGCCGTGGCGCAGGCCGTGAGCTGTGCGTACGAGCAGATCACGCCCTTCGACGGTCCCGTGGTTCCCGATGTCAGCACGACCGCGTAGGGGTCCCAGGGATGCATCGAGACAGTGGGTAGCGCCTCCGCCGGTCGCTGCTTCAGCACGTGCTCGGGGTGCTGGCGCACGCCGTCGACGCTGACGTCACCGCCGCCGATCACGACCACGTCGGTCAACCGTGCCCGGTCGACCTCGTTGAGGCGGGGTGCGAGGTCGGCGTGCACCACGGCCACGGCTGCGGTGGACAACGCCAGCGAGTGCTCCAGCAGACCGCCGCGGTAGGCGCTGTTGAGCGGTACGAGCACGGCGCCGGCGAGGTTCGTCCCGAACCACACGCGGAGGGCGTCCGGCCCGGTCGGGAGCCACGACACCACGTGATCACCGGGACCCACTCCCAGGTCCACGAGGCCGGCGGCCGCGGACTCGGCCTGCCTCAGCGTCTCGGAGTAGGTCCAGCGGGTGCCGTCCTCGAAGACGACGAAGACTCGATCCGGGTGCTCGGCGGCGCGGCGCCGCAGGACGTGTGGCAGGACGACCTGGTCCGCTGCGGTTCGACGAGTTGGCATCGGGGTTCCGTTCCTCTCGATGGGATTGCTTGGCGCGTGGCGACGACGTGGCCGGAGTTCTGGGACAGGGGGTCGGCACTTGATCGCTATCGGCGTCGGGGGTCGAGCATCCGTTGGATCTCCTCGCCGAGGATATTGAGGGAGAAGACGGTCAGGGCGATCGCGGCGCCCGGGACGACGGTGCTCCACGGAGCGAGCTCGAGGAACGTGTAGGAGCGAGCGAGCACCGTGCCCCAAGACGCTGTCGGGGGTTGGACGCCGAGCTGGACGAAGCTCAGGCTCGCCTCCGCGATGAGTGCGAACCCGGCGAGCACGGCGACCTGGGCGACGATCGGCTGCACGACGTTGGGCACCACGTGGGGGATGATCATCCGCCGTGCTCCCCGGGCGCCGAACGACCGTGCCGCCTCGATGTAGGTCTGCTGCGTGATGGCCATCGTCTGAGCGCGTGCCAATCGCACGATGACCGGTGTGAGCACCACGCCCACCGCTGTCATGGCAGTCATGATGTCCGGCCCGAGCATGGCCGTGATGCCGATGGCGAGGACGAGCGCCGGGAACGCCATCAGTGCGTCCAGCACCCGCATCACGGCAGCGTCGGTGACGCCGCGGACATATCCGGTCAGGACCCCCAGAGGGAAGCCGACGACGACGGCGATGCCGACCGCCCAGGCAGCAGCGAGGATCGAGACCCGCGTGCCGTGGATCATCCGGCTCAGGACGTCCCTGCCCAGGTCGTCGGTGCCGAGTGGATGCTGCCAGCTCGGCGACTGGAGGATCGCCGTGAGGTTCTGCTCGTTCGGGGCGTGCGGGGCCAGCAGGTCGGCGAGCAGGACGACGACCGCGACGACGGCGAGGACGGCGTAGCTGAACCACACGACTGCGGGACGCCGCGGGGTGGTGCGGACCGCACGACTCAAGGTGACGGACATCAGGTGATCCTCGGATCGAGCAGACGGTAGGAGATGTCGACGATCAAGTTGGTCGCGAGCACGATCAGTGCGGTGAGGAGCACGACCGCCTGGATCACCACGTAGTCCCGCTGGTTGGTCGCCTCGACGACCAGGGAGCCGAGGCCTGAGATCCCGAAGACCGCCTCCACCACGACGGCGCCGCCCACGAGATGTGACACCTGGATGCCCGTGATGGTGGCTACCGGCAGGCTCGAGTTCTTGAGGGCGTGGCGCCACACGATCGACCTGTGGGGCAGACCCATCGCGCGATGGGTCCTGACGTAGTCCGCGGACAGGTTCTCGATCATCGCCGACCGCACCTGTCGGCAGATCTCCGCGGCGCCGACCAGGCCCAGCGCCAAGGCCGGGAGGACGAGCGCGTGCAGCGCGCCGAGCGGGTCCTCGCCGAGGTCCACGCCGCCGGGACCGGGAAACCACCCGAGCTGTACCGCGAACAGGACGATCAGCATCATGCCCAGCCAGAAGTTCGGGATCGCGATACCAGCGGTCGCAGCAGTCGTGAGGAGCCGGTCGAGTCGCCCGCCGGGGCGCTGGGCCGCGCCGACACCGGTGGGGGACACCGACGATGACGGCGATGAGCAGCGCCAGGACCGTCAGGATCAGGGTGACCGGCAGACGGTCGAGCACGAGCTCGGCCACGGGCTGGCCGGTTCGGTAGGACGTGCCGAGGTCGCCCGTGACGACGCCGGACACCCAGTCCAGGTACTGCGCTGCCACCGATCGGTCGAGCCCGAGGTCGGCACGGATGCTCGCCAGCTTCTCGTCGCTGGCGTACTCGCCCGCGATTGCGACGGCCGGGTCGCCGGGGATGAGGTGCTGGAGCAGGAAGGCGATGAGGGTCGCGACGATCAGGGTGGGAACCGTCCACGCCAGGCGCGTAGCCACGGCCTGGAGAGGCTTCATCGGATCACCGCCGACCGCTCGTCGCCGGGATAGAGCTCGTCGATCCGCAGGCAGGCTGACGCCCGGTCACCGCCTGCAGGCCTCAGCTCCGGCAGGATCTCCCTACAGGCTGGCGCACTGTGGCCGCACCGGGTGTGGAAGCGACATCCGGAGGGCGGCCGCAGGGGACTGGGGATGTCGCCCTCCAGGATGATGCGGCGGGTCCGTGACCCACCGCGGACCTCCGGCTGCGCCGACAGCAAGGCCTCCGAGTAGGGGTGCCTGGGACGCGTGAAGAGCTCGTCGGTCGGAGCGACCTCGGCGAGGCGACCCAGGTACATCACCGCGATCCGATCGGCGAGGTGCCCCACCACGCCGAGATCGTGGCTGATGAACACGACGGTCAGGTCGTGCTCGGCCTTCAGGTCCTTCAGGAGGTTCAGGATCTCGGCTTGTAGCGCGACGTCCAGAGCTGCGACGGACTCGTCGCACACGAGGAGCCGAGGCCGCGTCACGAGAGCGCGCGCGATGTTGGCTCGTTGCTTCTGACCACCGCTCAGCTGGTGCGGGTACCGCTCGGCAAGCTGGCTCGACAGGCCCACGTCGTCGAGCGCGGCCATGGCCTGTGCGTCGCGCTCGCGCCGTTCACCGCGGCGCATGACGTCGAGCGGCTCCCGCACGCTCTGCAGGATCGTGCGCCGCGGGTCGAGCGCGCTGTGGGGGTCTTGGAAGACCATCTGGACGGACCGGGTGAACTCGCGGCGGCCCACGCGGTCGAACCCGGCGGTCGATCGTCCCTGCCAGGAGACGGTGCCGGCACTGATCGGTACGAGGCCGAGCATCGCGCGGGCCAGAGTGGTCTTGCCCGATCCGCTCTCGCCGATGAGCCCGAGCGTCTCGCCGGTCAGGACGTCGAACGTGACGTCGTCGACGGCTGACACGCGTTGCCTGCGGCCGGCCGGGAACGTCACGGAGACGTGGTCGAATCCCATCAGTGCGTTCATCCGAACGCTCCTTCCAGGTGCAGCTCAGCAGTCCGCACACATCGCGCCTGACGTCTCTCCCCGACGGGCAACAGGGCCGGGGGGCGTGCGGCACACCTCCGCCGCGAACGCGCAGCGCTCGGCGAAGACACACCCCGGCACTTCCCGTCCGGGCGGTGGGACCCGGCCCGGAATCGTGATGAGCCGGTCCTGACGCTGGTTGGTGGAGGGCAGGGCTGACAAGAGACCCGAGGTATAGGGGGTGGGCCGGTCGCGCGAGCACCTGCTGCACCGGGCCGGACTCGACGACCCTGCCGGCGTACATCGTGATCATCCGGTCACAGGTCTCCGCCACGACCCCGAGGTCGTGGGTCACGAAGAGGACTCCCATGTCATGCTCGTCGGCCAGGCCCGTGATGAGCTCGAGGAGCTGGGCCTGGATGGTCACGTCGACGGCTGTCGTCGGTTCGTCGGCGATGAGCAGTCGCGGCGCACACGCCAGTGCGAGGGCGATGACGACACGTTGACGCATCCCTCCGGACAGCTCGTGCGGATAGGAGCGCATCCGGGCCCGAGGATCGGGGATGCCCACCTGGTCCAACAGCTCGAGCGCCCTGGTCCGAGCGGGAGCGCCTCGCAACCCCCTGACGGTGGCGCAGCGTTTCCGACAGCTGGTATCCGATGGTGAACACCGGGTCCAGTGCGGTCATGGGCTCCTGGAAGACCATGGCCATCGGCACTTCGTTGTGGGGCTTCACGCGACCCTGTGTGTCCCACAGCGGTTCGCCGTCGAGAATGGCCGACCCCTGGATCCGCGACACGCGCGGATCCAGGAGTCCCATCAAGGCCAGCGAGGTGATCGTCTTCCCGCTGCCGCTCTCGCCGACCAGGCCGACGATCTCACCGGCTGCGATCGAGAAGGAGGCACCATGGAGCGCTTGGACCGTGTGCGCGCCCTGGTCGAAGAAGATGTCGAGCTCGTGCACCCTCAGCAGGGCCCCGTCCATGGTGTCGCTCCGCTCAGCTCAGCGTCACGCCGAGGAACTTGGGCTTGCCCAGGAGGTTGTCCTGGAAGCCGCTGACCTCGCTGCTCAGGCCGATGAGGTTGTCCGGGAAGCACAGCGGAAGGAACGCGGAGTGGTCGTAGACCGCGCGCGCCGCCGCCTGGAATCCTCCGACCCGGTCCGGGATCTCGATCGACTCGTCGGTCTGCTCCAGTGCCGCCTCGAGGCCGGGCGTGGGCTCACCGGACGTGTTGTAGAAGCTCTCTTCGGAGAACACGACGTCGTAGGCCATCTTCGGGTCCGGGCGCCCGGTGAAGGCGGAGAGCAGTGCCGGGGCGGCATGGTCCGTGAAGTAGGCGTTGACCGCTTGGACACCCTCGCGGGGCTGAAGCTCCACGGTCACACCGATGTCGGCCCACTGCTGCTGGATGATCTCCGCCATGCGGACCGATCCGGCATCCGCGCTGAGAAGCATGTCGAAGGTCAGGTCGCTGGCACCGGCTTCGGCCAGGAGGGATCGCGCCTCGTCCTGGTCGAAGTCGTAGACCACGTCCTCCGGCGCTGCGGCCCAGTAGTCGGACGGGAAGAGGCTGGAGGCCGGACTGCCCAGCTCGAAGTAGGCGCTCTCGACGATCGCCTCGCGGTCGATCGCCAGGTTCAGTGCCCGGCGCACCCGTGGGTCGTTCAGCTCGGGCGCGGCGGTGTTGAAGTAGACCTGGTCCACCCACAGGCGCGGAGTCCGCTCCAGCTGGAGGTCCGAGTCGTCTCCCGCCGTGGAGGCCGCTGCTGCGGGGTAGCTCAGCGCGATGTGCTGCTGGCCCGAACGCAGGGAAGTGGCACGGGTGGTCGGGTCGGCGATCACGTTGAACTGGATCTCCTGGACCCGGGCAGCATCTGCGTTCCAATAGTCCTCGAACCGCTCCACTCGCAGCGACTGGCCTCGGTTCCACTCCACGTAGGACCAACCGCCCGAACCCACAGGGTTGTTGCTCACGTCACCGTCGCTGGCCTCGACGGCCGCCGGGGAGACCATCATTCCGGCGCGGTCGGAAAGAGCCATGAGGAGCGACGCGTCCGGCTCGGAGAGCAGGAGGGTGACGGTGCGCGGGTCCTCCACGCGGATCGTCTTCACCGCGGCAAGGTCCACGGCCACGTTCGACCCCTCGCCCCGGGCGCGCTCGAGGTTGAACTTCACGGCCTCGGCGTCCAGCGCGGTGCCGTCGTGGAACGTGAGGCCCTCGCGCAGGGTCAGCGTCAGCTCGGTCGGACTCGCCTGCTGCCACTCCTCGACAAGTCCCGGCTGCGGGGTCATGTCCGCGTCGAAGCTGATCAGCGTCTCGTAGATCGGGTAGAGCATGACGTGATCGCCGCCAGCACTCCCGAGGATCGGGTCGAGCGACGACGCGTCGGCCGGCACTGCCACCTCGAGCCGCTTGTCGCCGGACTTCGTCGAGTCGCTATCGGTGCCGCCGCACGCAGAGACCGCAAGAGTGATCGCCACGACGACCGCGGCCAACCGCGTTGGTCTGGCCAGTCTGTTGAGGTTCATGCCGTTCTTCCTTCCTCTCGGCGCGTTGGTGCGCCGCTGAGACCTACGGGAGTCGCTGTCGAACTGCCTGGACCCGGCTTCATTGGGTGACCTCCTTCACCCGAGGAGATGTCCGCCGTCGGCGACGACCACCTGGCCGGTCACCCAGCGGCCGTGCTCGCTGCAGACGAAACCGACGAGGGCAGCGAGGTCGTCGGGCTGGCCGACCCGGCCGAGAGGCGTACGCCGTGCGACGGCCGCCTTGAGGCGTTCGGGATCACCGGAGATGTCACCCAGGGCGTCGGTGTCGATCACGCCGCCGCTCACGACGTTGACAGTGACTCCGCGGCGGCCCAGCTCGACGGCCAGGTACCGCGTGGCGGCCTCGACGGCTGCCATCGAGGTCGCGATCGGGGCGTAGCCGGGGACATGAAGTCGCGTCCCCGTGCTGGCGATCGAGACCACCCGCCCGCCGTCGTCCAGATCCGCTCCTGCCGCGTCCACGAGACCGAGAAGTGCTCCGAGCCGAGCGGTGAACATCTCCTGGTAGACCGCGAGAGGGACGTCGAGGGCAGGACCCAACAGGGGCGTGTCGGCTCCGAAACCGGTGGCGTTCGAGACGACGGCACGGACTCGACCCAGTCGGTCGCGGGCCGCAGAGACGAAGTCGGCGCAGGACTCCGACGACCGGACGTCGACCTGGAGGGCGACCGCGTTCCGCCCTGCGGCGCGGATGTCCGCGGCCACGGACTCGCCCTCTGCTGCCCGGGAGTAGTAGCCGATCGCGACGTCGAACCCGAGGCGCGCGAGCTCCGCAGCGACCGCGCTGCCGACGCCGCGGCTGGCGCCGGTGACGACTGCGACCCCGCTCACGACGCGCCGCCCTCACCCAGGCCGTCGAAGCGGACGGGCTCGCCGGGCGCTGCGGCGGCGTAGCGCTGCCGTGCCGCTGCCTGGAGGCGGGTCGACTCGTCGGTTGCGAGCAGCTGGGCGAAGGTGCTGCCTTCGAGCCGTAGGGCGTCGGAGACCGGGAGCGCCATCCCGTCGCGGAGGACGGCCTTGGCTGCGACGAGTGCTGTGCGCGGAAGCTTCGCCACCGCGGCTGCCTCGGTGCGTACGACGGACGCGAACTCGCCGTCCTCGTACACCCGGCTCACGATCCCCAGCTCGAATGCTCGGGTCGCGTCGAACCTGGCGCCGGTGATCACCAGGTCGGTTGCCGGTCCTCGACCGATCAGTCGGCTCAGTCGCTGCGTCCCGCCGGCGCCCGGGATGATCCCCAGCGCGGTCTCGATGAACGAGAAGTGCGCACGACGGCTCGCCCAGCGCATCGTGCACGCCAACGACAGCTCGATCCCGCCGCCCCAAGCCTGACCGTCGATCGCCGCGATCACCGGCTGGGGCATCGTCTCGATGAGCCGCATCGTCGCGTACCAGGACCGAGCCTCCGGCAGGGGTCCGCTCGACAGCCGGGCGAGCTCTTCCAGGTCGGCGTGAGCCACGAAGTAGCCGTCGACGGCGCTTCGCAGCACGACCACCGACACCGCGGCGTCCTCGGAGAGCTCGCTGAGCAGGGTGCCCAGCTCGGCGAGTCCGTCGAAGGTCAAGAAGTTGCGCGGCGGGTTGCTGAGGACGAGCTCGGCGACGCCGTCCTGAGTCGTGACCGTCCATTGGGGCATGTCAGATGTCCTTCTGGTTGTCGATGGCGTCGACAGTGAGCGTGGAGCCGGCGGGGTGCAGGTTCACCGTGACCGTGCGTGCCTCGCCGGACGTGACCGACGGCTCGAGCGAGTTCAGGTTGCGGTCCGCGTGGGGGAACGCACTGCTGGTGATCAGCAGGCCCATCCGGTGGCCGGCCTTGAAGCGCTGAGCCGTGTAGCCGAGACCGATCCGGACGTCGAGGACCTGGCCGGACCGATCGTGCTGCTCGACCGCGTCGGTGCGATCCCGAAGGCGCACGATGCCTTCGGCGACCGGGTAGATGCGTCCGTCCGGCCAACAGTCGACCAGACGAACGACCACGTCGGTGTCCGGCTGGTCGATCTCCACGCGCAGGTCGGCGCGGACCCGGCCGACGACGTCGACGGCAGTGGAGAGTGGGGGAGTCTGGTAGCTCAGCACGTCCGAGCGGTCGAGCTGCCAGGAGAGGTCGATCGGGCCCGGTGTGGATCGGCCGAGGTGGATCACGCGCCCGCCGCGGGCGGGAATCGGTACGAGCGGGTCGTAGCGGTAGGAGTCGACCGCAGCGTTTCCGCTCGCAGCCTCGCCGAGGAGGCCGGAGCCGCCCCCGGCACGTGCGCCGGGGTGCAGGTGCAGGACGTACGCCGACGTGTCGGGAGGGGGCCAGCCTGGTGCCGAGTCCCAGCGGTCGGCGCCCATCAGGAAGTACGTCACCTCGTGCGACGGCGCGCCGGAGGCGGCGTCCTTCCGGCGGAAGAAGTCGAGCTGTCGGGCCGGGGAGCCCGGCGGCGCCGGCAGATGCCGTGATGCCGAAGTTGTGCTCACCGACGAGGTGGGACAGGGATCCCGTGTGTGCCCACGGTCCGACGACCAGTCGGTGCGACAGTCCCGGTTGCTCGGCGACGGCCTCCCCGGAAGGCGTCGACGGTCGCGGAGCAGAAGACGTCGTACCAGCCGGTCGTGACGAAGACCGGCACGTCGACGTCCGAGGCACGCCATTCCGGCGTCGTGCTGACCTCGCCGCTCAGGAGTGCAGCGACGTCGAGGGGGAACCCGGTGAGGGACGACATCGGGCCCTCGGCAAGCGGCAAGGCCGTGAGCGCGGGGCTCGGGTCAGCCCACAAGTCCCGCAGCGTGGCGACCGTGCGCTCGTCGGCCTGTTCCGGGTGCCGCGCGACCCAGTCCGTCGCCATGTAGATCAGCCAGGTGAGGACCTGCTCGAGGCGCATGGCGCCGCCCATCTCGCGTCGATCCCTGCTGCCGGTGGTCACCATGGCGGCGGCGACACCGGCGAGGCTGGGCGGTCGCGTCGACGCGCCGAGGAACGAGAGGATGCCGCCGTACGACGTGCCCGCGAGGATCACCTGGCCGTTGCACCACTCCTGGCGTGCGACCCACTCCACGGTGTCGAACGTGTCGAGGGCCTCCTGGTCCCACATCAGCGGGGCCCAGCCGCCGTCGGAGCCGAAGCGTCCTCGCGTGTCCTGCATGACGGCGGCATAGCCGCCGAGGATGCAGTCGAGCGGTTTGAGCACGTCGGAGGTGAGCGCACGTCGGCCGTACGGCGTCCGGAAGACCACGGCAGGAGCCGGCTCGTCGAGGCGCCACACGTCGGAGCGCAGCACCACGCCGTCGCGCATCGGTGTCTCGACGTCGCCGTGCCACGAGGCGTTCGTCGTCACGCCGGCGCCTTGATCTGGAGCATCCGGCTCGCCATCTCGTTCCAACCCGCGGTCGCCCCGCCGTCCACGTTGATGACGCCGCCGGTCAGGTAGGACGAGCCGGGGAGCGCAGCGAAGACGGCGGCACGGGCCTGTTCCTCGGGCTGGCTCAGTCGGCCCACGGAGGTCGAACCGACGAGGATGTCGCGCAGCTCGCCCTCGGGCCAGAGCGAGTCCACCATGGCCGTGTGCGTCGGCCCGGAGATCAGGGCGACCGCACGGATTCCCCTGTGCGCCGTAGTCGAGCGCGACGGACCGGGTCAGCCCCACCACCGCGTGCTTCGCCATGTTGTAGACGGGGGACCGGGGCGTGGCACCGATGCCACACATCGACGCGGTGAAGAGGAAGACGCCGCCGCGCTCGCGCATGTAGCGGACGGCGGAGCGGACGAGGAAGAAGTTCGCGTCGCAACAGACACCCATGACCCGGCGGTAGTCGGCGTCGGAGATCGAGTGCGCGCGGCCGGGCACGTTGATGCCCGCGTTGCCGTGGACGATGTCGAGGCGTCCGTACCGGTCGACCACCTCGGCCAGCCCGCGCTCGACGGCCTCGGAGTCGGACACGTCGACGCTGAGGATGTCGGGCCCCGCCTCGAGGTCGAACCCGACAGCGATGGCGCCTGCGCGACGGAACAGCTCCATCGAGGCCGCGCCGATTCCGCTGGCGGCCCCGGTGATCACCGCGACGTGTCCGTCGAAGCGTCCGAAGATGTCGTGATCCATGTGTGGTTTCCTCATTTCCCGGTGAACCGTGGGGTGCGCTTCTGCACGAACGCGTTGGCGCCTTCGATGGCGTCGGCGACCTCGACGTTGTTCCGGATGTGGACTACGTTCTGGAACCGCAGGGCAAGTTGGACGGGCTGGCCGGCGCACTGCTCGCGCAGCTCCTTGAACAGGCCGATCGCCGCCGTGGGCCCGTCTGCGAGCCGACGTGCCTGCGCGAGAACGGCGTTCGTCAACTCGTCGTGGGGTACCACCTCGGTGAAGATTCCGAGACGCCCGGCCTCGTGCGCGTCGAGGAGCTCGCCGGACAGGTAGATTTGGGTTGCGCGAGCGGCCCCGACGAGCCGCGAGAGCATCACGAGGCCGCCGGCCTGGGCCACCTTGATGAGCGCACTCCCGATTCGAGCCTCGGTGCTGGCGATCCGCAGGTCGCCGGCGCACGCGAGCTCGGCTCCAGCGCCAGCGGCGAACCCGTTCACAGCGGTGATCACGGGCACCCGGCTGGTGACGATGAGCTCCAGGATCCGCAAGTACATCGGGTCGAGCGTGTTGCCGATGACCGGCGACTGTCGGTAGTCCCCGTTGATGTGCTCCTCCACGGCGCCGAGGTCGTCGCCGGCGCAGAACGCCCTGCCCTCGCCGGTGATCACCACGACACGAGTTGCCGGGTCGCCCGTGAGGCGATCGAGAGCCTGGTAGAGATCCTCGCCGAGCTGCCTGTCGATCGCGTTGAGGCGGTGCGGCCGGTTGAGCGCGATCCACACGACCCCGGGGTGCGGGCTCGTCACCAGGAGCGTCTCCAGGTGGAGGTGGTCATCCTGAGTGGTCATTGGCGGTTCATTCCTCCATCGATGAAGAGCGACTGACCCGTGATGTAGGCGGACTCGTCGCTGAGAAGCCACGCCACCGCTGCGGCGACGTCGGCAGGGGTGCCGAGGCGCCGCAGCGGCAGACCGCGCGACACGCGCTCGGCGATCGAGCGCAGCGAGCCCTGGTCGAGCATCGGGGTGTCGATGAAGCCCGGGCAGACCGCGTTGGCGCGGACACCCCGCGGTCCGAGCTCGACCGCGAGGGAGCGAGTCAGCGTGAGCAGACCGCCCTTGCTGGCGTCGTACGCCGCTTGCCCCCGCGAATCCGATCACCGCGATCGAGCAGATGTTGACGATCGCCCCGGTCCCGCTCAGCGTCAGCGCGTCGGCCAGGTCGCGCGACAGGCGGAACGGGGCGTCGAGGTTGACGCTGAGGACCCGGGTCCAGTCGTCGTCGTGATGCTCGCCCAGCGGCGCGCGGTGCTCGACCCCGGCGTTGTTGACGAGTCCGTCCAGCCCGCCGAGCTCGTCACGACACAGCGTTGACACGGCGGCGAGGGCGGAGGGATCGAGCAGATCCACGCCGGCGAGCGTCAGGCCCGCCGGACCGTCGGCTACCCGAGCGGCCACGACCTCCGGCCGGTCCACCCCCAGGACGCACCGCACCCTCCGCAAGGAGCCGCTCCGTGAGCGCTGCGCCGATGCCCCCGAGCGCGCCGGTGACCAGGACGCGACGGTCTGCCAGGCGCCCGCTCATCGCTGCACCTGCCCAGCCGGTCCGAGCAGCCGGGAGGCGTTGCCGTGGAGCCAGGCCGCGCGTACGTCGTCCTCGAGCGGGAGGGCTGCTGCGGCGGCTGCGATCTGTCCGGGTGAGGTGCCATGTGTCCAGCTCGTGGAACCGAACATGACGCGGTGCTTCAGGGAGCGGGAACCGTGGAGGAAGAGGGGCTCCCCATCCCGACCCGGGCTGGGCCATCGTCTCAGGGTGATGTGAGGAGAACTCGAGGTAGACGTTCGGGTGGCGCTGCAGGAGCGCCACAGCCTCCGCGATCCATGGCCACCCCCGTGGCCGAGGACGATCTTCAGGTCCGGATGGCGCAGGGCGATCCGGTCGATGACCTGAGGGGCACTGATCGTCATCGGCGCCGCCGATGAGAAGTTCTGGCCGCTGTGGATCCACACCGGTAGGCCGCGATCGACCGCGAACCGCCAGAGCGGGTCGTGAACAGCGTCGCTCGGATCGACCCGATCGAGGAACGGGATGACCGAGAGACCCGTGAGTCCGAGCTCGTCGACGGCCCGGGTCGCCTCCGCTACGCGACCGGTCGGCTCCGCCAGAGACACGCCCGCCCAGCCTAGGAACCTGTCCGGATGGGCAGCGACGATCCCGGCGACGTGGTCGTTCAGGGTCCCGCCCCCCGCACGGCCAGGGTCCCCCGTGAAGGACCTGGACGACATCGTCGGCAACGAGCCCCGCGACGTGCTCGGAGAGTGTCACTGCCTCGGTCAGTGCTCCCGCGAGCCTGTCGATGGCAGCGTCGAGGTCGTCGGTGAGAAGGCAGCGGACGGTGGTGGGGGACAGGTCGGTCAGGCGAGCGAAGCGGCCGGCGAAGACGTCGCCGTACCGCGGCGCCTCGCGGAGCAGTGCGCCGAGATAGGTCTGCCAGCCGGCGCGCTCGTAGACGACGTCGCACATGTCGAGCGTCCGACCAGTTGGCTGCATGAACGTTTGTTTATCAGTGGCAGCGGTCACATGTCAACAAACGTTCATACATTCATCCTGTTAGAGTCCCCCCGTGACCGCCAGGCGTCGGGATGCCCGCCAGACCGACACCGCCGAACGGATCCTGCACGTCGCGACGGAGCTGTTCTTCGTTGCGGGCTACCCCGGTACGTCGGTACGCCAGATCATGCGCGCGTGCGACGTCTCGGCGGCATCGATGTACAACCACTTCACGTCGAAGGAAGACGTTCTCTACGCCATTCTCGTGCGATCGTTGGAGGACTCGTTGTCGTCGCTGCGGGTCGCCTCGGCGACTGCCGACCGCGACGCGGAGGCGCAGCTGCGGGCATTGGTCCGCGCCATCTCGACCTTCCACTCCGAGCGACAGCTCGAGGGCCTCGTCAGTCAGACCGAGTGGCGTTACCTACCGCCGGCGCGCGCCGCCGACGTGCTCGAACTCCAGAGGGAGGTGCGGGCGCTGTTCGAGGAATGCCTCTCCCGCGGGGTCGAGTCCGGCGAGTTCGCCTTGGGTGCGGCGGGCGTCGATGTCGAGGTCGCGGCGAAGTCGATCCTCGATCTCTGCATCAACGCGGGCAAGTGGTTCCGGCCGCACGGCAGGCTCGGCTCTGCCGACATCGCGCGCCAGCACGTCGAGTTGGTGGCATGCCTGGTAGGGGCGGGACGCGCGGGCGGTCGGCGGGCGGGCGACGCCGGCGGATCGTCCGCCATCGGTGGAGAGCCGGTCAGGTAGGACGGACGACGCAGACCCGGCCGCAGCTCGAGGCAGTCGTCCAGGCAGGTTTCCGCTATGAAGCGTTCCCCCACCATTGCCATCACCATCGCGACGTGCTGGCGTGCCAGCTCGGCCGAGGACACCCGACCGCCGTGCCGGAACCATCGGCCCGCGTTCATGCACAGGTCGAGGATCGCCTTCGCCGTGATGTCGACGTCGACCCCGCGGTCGACGAACGAGAAGGACCCGTCGTCGGCCCCCCGGCGCAGAACGCGCTCGAAGATCTCTCGCACCTCGCGCTGCCTGACCAGGATCGCCTGGGCGCGCTCGCGTGGCAGGTGCCGCCACTCCCGTTGGCTGACGATGCCCTCGACCTGGCGTTCGGTGTGGAACCTCGAGATCGCCTCCACCAAGGCGGCCAGCTGTGCGCCCGGGTCCTCGCCGGCGGCGTCCAGCCCGGACCGGAGCACCGTGAGCGTGTCGTCGTGCGAGCGCTCGAGGATCGCGTACAGCACGTCCTCCTTCGAGGCGAAGTGGTTGTACATCGACCCGGCCGTCACGTCGCACGCGGTCATGATCCGTCGCACCGAGGTGGCGGCGTAGCCGTCCGTGAAGAACATCTGCGCTGCCACGTCGAGGATCCGCTGGGCGGTCGGCGACATCGGCGCGGCTTGGCTGTTCCCGGTCACGCCCCGACGCTACACCGGGAGGGTGAACGTTTGTTGACCTCCGTCACCAGGACATGGTAAACAAACGTTCATGCACCGCCTTGGCGCCCCGAGGCTGGAAGCCGGGTGCCGGCCCATCCGCGGTGCGTCTCCGACCGCAAGGAAGAGGCCATGGCTGAAGCAATGGAGATCGGGCTCGGCGCCTTCCTGCGGCGCGCCGACGAGCTCGCCGACCTGGTCGAGCGCACCAGGTCCTTCGTGAGAGACGTCGTGCTCCCGATCGAGGACGCTGCCGAGGGCGACGTCGAGGCGGCCGGCGGTGACCGGCTGCGGGTGGAGCTCCAGCAGGAGGCTCGGGCCCGCGGGCTGCTCAGCCCGCACGGACCCGAGGACCTGGGCGGCCTCGGCCTCGGCATGGTCGACCGCGTCCCGGTGTTCGAGGCGGCCGGGTGGTCGCTCTTCGGGCCGATGGCGCTCAACATCGCGGCGCCCGACGAGGGCAACATGCACCTGCTCGACAGAACCGCGACCGGTGCGCAGCGGGAGGAGTTCCTCCGTCCGCTCGTCGGTGGCCAGGTGCGGTCGGCGTTCGCGATGACCGAGCCGGCTCCGGGCGCCGGGTCCGACCCGTCAGCGCTGCGCACCGAGGCCCGGCGGGTGCTCGGGGGCTGGCGGATCTCGGGCCGCAAGATCTTCATCACCGGTGCCGACGGTGCCGGCTTCTTCATCGTGATGGCGCGGACGTCGGGCCAGCCGGGGGACAGCAGCGGCGCCACGATGTTCCTGACCCCCGCCGACGTCGACGGCATCCGGATCGTCCGGCACGTCCGCACGCTCGACCGGTCCATGCTCGGCGGCCACTGCGAGGTCGTCCTCGACGACGTGTTCGTGCCCGATGATGGGGTTCTCGGGGAGGTCGACCAGGGCTTCGCCAACGCCCAGGTCCGCCTCGGTCCGGCCCGGATGACCCACGTGATGCGGTGGCTGGGGGCCGCCCTCCGCGGGCACGACGTCGCACTGCGTTACGTGACCGAGCGGCAGGCGTTCGGCGGCCCGCTAGCGGAGTCGGGCCTGGTCCACCAGATGGTCGCGGACAACGAGATCGACATCGCCGCAACCCGGGCGCTCCTGCTCGATGCGTGCCGCGAGCTCGACTCTGGCGGGCGCGCATCGGCGTCCACCTCGATCGCCAAGACGTTCGGCGCCGAGGCCATCGGGCGCATCGTCGACCGGTCCGTCCAGATGTGCGGCGGGCTAGGCGTGTCCGAGGACCTGCCCCTGGCCCGGCTCTCCCGCGAGGTCCGGCCGTTCCGGATCTACGACGGCGCCTCCGAGGTGCACCGCTGGTCGATCGCCCGACGCGCGCTGCGGAAGGTGGAGCGCGGATGACGGAACTGGCTCCCGAGGAGCTCCTGCGGGTCGGTGCCCTCCTCGCCTCGGCCGGTGAGGAACTCGCTGGGCCGCTCGAGGCGAGCCTCGTCGTGGGCGGTCGCTCCAACCTGACCTACCGCCTCTCCGACGGCCGGCGGTCGTGGGCGCTGCGGCGTCCACCACGCGCCGCGGTCATCGAGTCGGCGCACGACATGGCGCGCGAGTACCGCGTCGTCGCGGCGCTTCGGGGCACGGCGGTGCCCGTCGCCCGCCCCGTCGTCCTCGATGAGGGCGGCGCCCTGGGCGTGCCCTGCGCGATCGTCGAGTTCGTCGAGGGGCGCACGGTCCGCTCCCGGGACGCCCTGGTCGGCTGGTCGCCCGCCGACCACGCTCGTTGTGCCGCGGGGCTGGTCGACACCTTGGCCGCGCTGCACGCGATCGACCCGGCGTCGGTGGGGCTCGGCGAGCACGGCCGACCCGGCGGCTACGCCGCCCGTCAGCTGCGGCGGTGGCACCGGCAGTGGGAGCAGATCGGCGGCACGGACCCGCGGGCGGACCGCCTGCACGCGCGGCTCACGGCCCTCCCTGCCCGAGCAGCGGCTGACCGGCATCGTGCACGGTGACTTCCGCGTCGACAACCTGATCCTCGCACCGGACGACCCCGGGGAGGTGCTGGCGGTCGTCGACTGGGAGCTCTCCACCCTCGGCGACCCGGCCGCAGACGTGGCCCCTCATGTGCGCCTACCGCCATCCGGCGCTCGACGGGGTCCTCGGCCTCCCTGCTGCCTGGGCGAGCGAGCAGTTCCCGAGCGCCGACGAGCTGTGGGACTGCTACCAGGAGCGGTCCGGCCGCGACCTCGTGGACAAGGCGTTCCACATGGGGCTCGCCTACTACAAGATCGCGATGATCGCCGCCGGCATCAGCTACCGACACGGCCAGGGGGCCACCTCCGGCAACGGGTACGAGGGCGTCGCGGCCACGGTTCCGGTGCTCCTCGACGCGGGCCTGGCAGGTTTGGACGATGACTGAGGCGCGCGGCCGCGCGAGCGCCCTCGTCACGGGGGCGTCGCGCGGGATCGGGCTCGGGATCGCCGAGATGCTCGCTCGCCGCGGCACCGCGCTGACGATCACGGCCCGGGACGAGGAACGCCTCGCCGATGTTTCCGGGCACCTGCGTGAGCTGGGTGCGCCGGAGGTGGTGCCGGTCGCCGGCGACCTGGCCGACCCGGCGCTTCCAGACGTCCTGGGCAAGAGGCACGCCGAGGCGTTCGGCGACCTCGGTTGCCTCGTGCTCAATGCCGGTGTTGGGACCGCCGCGCCGATCGGCGACCTCCCGGAGGCACGGCTCGACAAGACACTGGCCGTCAACCTACGTGCTCCGGTGTTGCTCCTCCAGCGGCTGCTGCCCCTGCTGCGCGCGGCCGACCGCGCCCGCGTGGTGGTGCTCTCGTCCATCAGCGGCGTCTACGCGGAGCCCGGCTTGGCGGCGTACGGCGCGACCAAGGCGGCGCTCAACTCGCTGGTCGAGACGCTCAACGCCGAGGAGTCGGGCAACGGCGTCAGCGCCACCGCGATCGCCCCCCGGTTACGTCGACACCGACATGTCGGCCTGGACCCACGACCGCATCCCACCCGACGAGATGATCCCGGTGAGCGACTTGGTCACGCTCGTGGAGGCGCTGGTGTCGCTGAGCGCCCGGTCGGTGGTGCCCCGGATACTGATCACCCGCGCTGGGACGTCGGGCTTCGAAGCCTGAACAGCTCGGAGGGGAGACGCGAACCATGCGGCGCGACGTAGGTTCGCGTATCGAAGTGCCGTCGGCTTCGACTGCGCTACCGCGATTGAAGATGGAGCCAGATGCTCGATAGCGCGCGGGAGCTGCAGCGGCACGCGGAACGTTGCGAGGAAGTGCAGACCGGCTAGAAGAAGTCAGCGAGCATTGCGGCATCGCGCCACGCCTCGAAGCTCTTACCTGCGCTGACACCGCGGTCGTTTCGAAAGACATCTCTTGTGACTCCCGCATCCCGCGCGCGGCGAGCATCACGGGCGAACGCGAGACGCGAGGGATCAGACGGTGGGTTGTCGTAGAACTTCGCGTCGCGGAGCAGTGACTTCACGGTGTCCTGACTGACGCCGAGTGCGTCAGCGATATCGCTGCGTGACGAACCTGCACGCTGCATCGCGAGAGCCCGTGTCCCACGCTGGACGCGTGCCTTCATCGTGCTCCTTCCTGGCGGGTCGCCCAGCGCCCCGACATCGCTCCGCCCGGGAGTCGGTGGCGCCGTGGGCTGGAGCTCGCCGAAGTAGTCGGGAAGGGCGAGCGCCTTCGCGGCGGCCTTGAGCTGACGGATCTCTGCGGTCGTGAGCACGTCGTCGTCCAGCGCTACGACCTTGATCCCGTCGAGGAATCGCTTGTTCAGTGCGCCTACCTGCTCGCCGCCCATGCCGGCTGTCCCCGCGAGACGCGCAAGCACCTTCGCCTCATCGCCGGTGATGCGTCCATCGGAGAGCACCTCGGCAAGCGCGTCGAGATACGCCTCAGCGGCAGCGTCATTCGGTGCAAGCCCGGTGGTGGGCAGACGCGCCATGAGAGACTGCATCCAGCCGTCAGTTCCCTTGCGCAGCGCGACAGCTCGCGTCACCAATGGAAGTTGCCCGGCTGGGCTGTTGTGACTCCACGTCATCGGCCCGCCTGCGTAACGAACTGGAGACCGCAACTTGCTTGTCATCTGCGGCAGCAGTGCGGCCACTGCCCGCACATCGCCCAGTGCGGCATGCTTGTCGACGAGCGGGACGCCCGCAGCTCGTGCGATCGTGCTGAGCTTGTGGTTCGGCGTGGCGAATGCCTGCCGGCCGAGCCAGAGCGTGCACAGCGCCGGGATCGGAGAGATGTTGATACCCGCGCGCTGCAGTTCTCTCGCGAGGAACGCTTCCTCGAAGGTCGCGTTGTGTGCGACTGCGTCGCGGCTCACGCCGCAGAGGACCTCTGCACGTCAGGTGCCGCTCCAGGCGACCTCAGGAGCTCGAGCTCGATCGGATCTCCCACATCTACTCGATCTCGGACACCCCCGCGTGCGACCCAACGAGAAGTGGCGGCTGACGCCGCGGGAGTTTCCGCAGGTCAGCCGCCACTTTCGACGACTCTGGAGAACGAGTTCGAGCTGTTCTCCTATATCTGAGCCTAAATGTCGTAGTACAGCTCGAACTCGTGCGGGTGCGGGCGCTGCTGGACCGGCTCGATCTCGTGCTCGCGCTTGTAGGAGATCCAGGTCTCGATGAGGTCGGGGGTGAAGACGTTGCCCGCGGTGAGGAAGTCGTGGTCCTCCTCGAGGGCGTCGAGCACGGCGCCGAGCGAGGTGGGGACCTGGTCGATCTCGGCCATCTCGTCCGGCGGGAGCTCGTAGATGTCCTTGTCGATCGGCGCGGCCGGCTCGATCTTGTTCTGGATGCCGTCGAGGCCGGCGAGCATGAGCGCGGAGAAGGCGAGGTAGGGGTTGGCCGAGGGGTCGGGGGAACCGGGTCTCGATGCGCTTGGCCTTCGGGTTGGAGCCGGTGATCGGGATCCGGACCGAGGCGGAGCGGTTGCGCGAGGAGTAGACCAGCGAGATCGGGGCCTCGAAGCCCCTTCACCAGGCGGTGGTAGGAGTTCACGGTCGGGTTGGTGAACGCGAGCACCGCGGGAGCGTGCTTGAGGATGCCGCCGATGTACCACCGGGCGAGGTCGGAGAGGCCGCCGTAGCCGGTCTCGTCGTAGAACAGCGGCTCGCCGTCTTTCCACAGCGACTGGTGCACGTGCATGCCCGAGCCGTTGTCGCCGAAGATCGGCTTCGGCATGAAGGTGACCGACTTGTTGTTGTGCCACGCGGTGTTCTTGATGACGTACTTGAACTTCATGACGTCGTCGGCCGAGCGCAGCAGCGTGTCGAACCGGTAGTTGATCTCCGCCTGGCCGGCGGTGCCCACCTCGTGGTGGGAGCGCTCGACGGTGAGGCCGACGTTCTCCAGGTTCTTCACCATCTGGTCGCGCAGGTCGCCGTAGTGGTCGTACGGCGCCACCGGGAAGTAGCCGCCCTTGAACCGCGTCTTGTAGCCCAGGTTGTCGCCCTCGGCGCCGGAGTTCCACCAGCCCTCGACGGAGTCGATGTGGTAGAAGCCCTCGTTGGCGCTGGTGGAGTAGCGCACCTTGTCGAAGATGTAGAACTCCGCCTCCGGCGCGAAGAACGCCGTGTCGGCCACGCCGGTCGTCTCGAGGTAGGCGAGCGCCTTGCGGGCCACGTTGCGCGGGTCGCGCGAGTAGGGCTCGCCGGTGATCGGGTCGTGGATGAAGAAGTTGACGACCAGCGTCTTCGACTCCCGGAACGGGTCGACGTACGCCGTGGTCGGGTCGGGGGTAGAGCGCCATGTCGGACTCGTTGATCGCCTGGAAGCCGCGGATCGAGGAGCCGTCGAACCCGAGCCCGTCCTCGAACACCGACTCGTCGAACGTCGACACGGGGACGGTGAAGTGCTGCATGACGCCGGGCAGGTCGCAGAACCGGACGTCGACCATCTCGACGCCCTCGTCCTTGATGAAGCTGAGCAGCTCTTCGCTGTTGTTGAACATTCGTTCCTCCTCGGCTGAGCCGGGCTCAGCCTCCAGTCAGGATCGGTCTCGGGATCGAGGATTCGCGGTCGGGCGATCCGGGACGCGACGCTGCGTGCCGACCTCTGCCCGAAACCTAGGGAGAGGCCGTTTCTCGACCATCACCACTTTGTTTCGTCGATGTAACAGGTTCGTCGGGCTGCCAGCCTACGTCGCGGGTTTACCGCGGGCGCGCACCGGTCAAGAACCGGGGGGAGTGCGAGGAGGGTCCCAGGAGTGGGTCACGAGTTCTACATCGACTACGACGGGTCGGGCGCCGCGGCGACCCGGTTCGCCTCGAAGGCGCGCGAGCTGGACGCCGCCGCGACCCGGGGTGCCGAGGGCGCCCGGGCCTTCCCCGACGACCCGTCGAGCTACCTCGACGACCTCCTCCTCGGCCCGCTGCGCGCCGGCATGGACGTCGTCAACGCCGCCGACGACGTCCTGACCGCGGTCGGCGGCCGGCTCGGCGCGTTCTCGATGGAGCTGGAGGCGCTGAGCACGCTGGTGAAGGACACCGTGCGGGTGACGAACGAGATCGACGTGGAGTACCGGCTCTGATGGCCAGCGAGGCCGCCCGCGCCCGCTTCCCCTACCCGCCGGAGGACCCGGGCATCCTGCGCTCGCAGCAGCGCGCCGTCCACAACCTGGGGCAGCTGCTGCTCGACAGCCACGCCGAGGTCGACGACGACTCGCTGCGGCTGGCCGAGTCGTGGCGCTCCGACACCGCCACCACCGCCGTCGCCGACGTCCGCGTCCTCGCCACGACGATGAAGGGCGACAGCGACCGGCTGGGCGACGCGGCGACCGCGCTGGCGACGTACGTCGGCCACGTCGAGGACGCGCGCGGCGACATCGACGGCATCCGCCGGCGCTACGACGACGCCGTGGTCGACCGGGCCGCCGCCGACCGCGACATGCCCGACGCCGTCGACACCCGGTTCGAGCGCGAGGAGCAGCGCGACATCAACCGGCAGGCCTTCGATCGCGCCGTCGCCGGTCTCGACGGCGAAGTACGACGACGTCCTCGAGGACCTCAGGACGCGTGGCCGCCCCGTCCTCGACCAGCTCCGCGGCGTGCTGCGGCACTTCGTCGGAGCCAACCCGCCGACGGGCTGGACGCTCGGCGAGGTCGCCTACGACCGGGTGTCGGACCGGCTCGAGCTGACCGGCAACCGGATCGAGTACCGCCTCCGGCAGGAGGGCCTGCTCAGCGGCCCGCTGCCCGAGGGCTACTACACGCAGTGGCTGGAGAACGCCGACCGCCGGGGCGTGCCGGCCGAGACGATCATCGAGATCGCTCGCGAGCACGGCATCACGCCCGAGGACTTCGAGGTGCTCGACGGGCTGGAGGAGATCACGGACCCCGACGGCAAGTCTTACTTCCTGCTCCCCGACGGCATCAGCGGCGACGACGCCCGCAAGGCGGTGCTGATGACCTACATCCTCAACGCGGGCACCGACTACGGCGACGGCCACCAGACCGACTTCACGCCCGAGGCGTACTCCGCCGACGAGGTGCAGCGGATCATCGACCGGCAGGCTGCCAACGACTGGTCCTACGACGAGGACGTCGGCTTCGTCCACGACAACGGCGGCCGGCTGGTCACCACGCCCAACGGGATGCTCATGGGCCTGGGCGGCAACTGGCTGCAGGACCTCTACAGCCAGAAGGGCGGCACCGCCTGGGGCGACATCTTCATGGCGAACATCGACGACCCCGACGACGCCGCCGAGCAGCTGCGCGACATGGTCCGGTCGGGCAACGCGTGGTACACCGACGACGACGGCAACCCCTACGAGGGCACCCTCGACCTCGACCGCCTGCTCCACCACGAGGAGCGGCACTCCCGCCAGTGGGCCGACAAGGGCCGCTGGGGCATGATCTGGGACGTGGCGACCGACAGCGACGGCATCGAGGAGGAGGCCGGCCTCGGGGACGGCGGCTACCGGTGACCCGCCTCCGCGCACTGCCGGCAGCGGCCGTCCTGTCGCTGGTCGCCGCACTCGGCGCGTGCGACGACACCGGCGACCCCGACGACGGGTGGGACCCCGACGCCCAGTTCGCGCCGTCGCTGCGCCCGGCGTTCGGCGTCCGTGCCGCCGACGACGGCGGCCTGCGGATCTGGACCGGCTCCGCGTGCTCCCGGGTCACCCGGGTGGCGCTGGCGTTCGAGCCGGGCGACGACGAGCTGGTGCTCACCGCCCGCGGCGAGCGGGGCGCCACGGTCGAGCACCTCCCGCTCGCCGGGCCGCACCGCGGGTTCGAGGTGGAGCAGGCGCTGCCGGAGGACTTCGACTGGCGTGACGCGACGTCGGTGCGGCTGTCGGTCGACGGCGATCCCGGCGGCTGGGGGTCGAGCGCCGACCTCGCGGAGGTCGTCGACGGCTCGGCCGAGCACCCCGCCGACACGTTCTGGTTCCAGGACGTCGGCTGGCTCGGCCCGGCGGAGGTGGCCGAGCGCGACGGAGAGTCGTTCCTCGCCACCTGCACGCCCGACCCGGCGAAGGAGTGACCGCTCCGGCCGCCCTAGGGTGGGCGGGTGCCTGACAGCCCGCCCCGCAGCCTGCCGTTCGAGACCGCGTCCTGGGGACGGCGGGTCCTCGCCCTGGTCGTCGACTGGTTCGCTTCGTCGCTGGTCGTGGTGGCGTTCGTCGGCCTCGAGGAGTTCACCCGGCCCGAGACCACCCCGTCGGACTTCTACCCGCTCCTCGTCTACGTGGCCGAGTCCGCGCTGTTCACCTGGCTGCTCGGCGGGTCGTTCGGCAAGCTCGCCACCCCGGCTGCGCGTCGTGCCGGCCGACGGCCGGTTCCGGCCGATGAACCCGTTGCGGCTGCTCCTGCGGCAGGTGCTCGTCGCGCTGGTGATCCCGCCGCTCGTGTTCCGCCAGGACGGCCGTGGCCTGCACGACCTCGCCACCGGCACGGCGACGGTGCGGCTGGAGACGTTCCGCGCCCTGACCGCGCCCTGACCCGGCCGCCGGGCGCTGATCAGCGGCCGCGCAGGTTCTGCCGCATCCCCTTCATGCTGGTCGGCACCGGGCCGCGGGGGGCGGGATCTTCGGCCGCTGGGCGTCGAGCGCCTTGAGCCGGTAGAGGATGTCGGTCATCTCGGCCGGCTTGACCTGCCGGCCGAGCTTGCGGACGTGACGGACCAGGTCGGGCAGCCGCACCTGGCCCTCGCCCTGACCGACGACGATCTCGTGCACGGGGAACTCCGCGGCCACCCGCTCGTGCTTCTTCCGCTCGCTGGTGAGCAGCGGGCGCAGCCGGCTCGGGTTGCCCTCACCGACGAGCACGATGCCCGGAGGGCCCACCACGCGGTGCACCATGTCCTGCTGCTTGGTGAAGCCGATCATCTCCTCCAGCTGCCACCCGCGGCGCAACATGGTGAGCGCCCGGGCGGCCGCGCCGAGCTGGCCCTCGAGCCGGGCGTACGCCGCGCGCTGGGCGCGCCGGCTGAAGACGATCATCATCGCCAGCAGGCCGACGAGCAGACCGCCGACGATCGCCATCACCAGCGCGAACGTGCCGCTGCCGGGGAGGATCCAGAAGACACCGAAGCCGATCGCCCCGAAGACCAGGAACGCGCCGAGCATCCACCACGGGAGGGCGCGGTCGACCTCCTTCGACATCCGGAACGTCTCGACGATCTGCTGCCGTCGGCTCATCTTCGCGGGGTCGATCTGCTTCGCCATCGTGCGGGGTGCCTGACTTCCTCGGTGCTGCGGGGCTTGCGTGGGTGTGGACGGGCGGTCAGGCCGTGGCCCGCTCGCGCGCGTCCATCGCCTGACGGTACAGCCGACCCGCCCGGTAGGACGAACGGACGAGCGGCCCGGACAGCACGCCGGCGAAGCCGATCTCGTCGGCCTCCTGCTGGAGCTCGACGAACTCCTGCGGCTTCACCCACCGCTCGACGGGGTGGTGGCGCACGGAGGGCCGGAGGTACTGGGTGATCGTGAGCAGCTCGCAGCCGGCGTCGTGCAGGTCGCGCATCGCCTGGCTGACCTCCTCACGGGTCTCGCCCATGCCGAGGATCAGGTTGGACTTGGTCACCAGCCCGAAGGCGCGCGCCTGCGTGAGCACGTCGAGCGAGCGCTCGTAGCGGAAGGCGGGGCGGATCCGCTTGAAGATCCGCGGCACGGTCTCGACGTTGTGGGCGAGCACCTCGGGACGCGACTCGAACACCTCGGCGAGCAGCTCGGGGCGGCCGTTGAAGTCGGGGATCAGGTTCTCGACCCCGGTGCCGGGGTTCAGCTCGTGGATGGCGCGCACGGTCTCGGCGTACAGCCAGGCGCCGCCGTCGGCGAGGTCGTCGCGGGCGACGCCCGTGATCGTGGCGTAGCGCAGCTCCATCGTGCGCACCGACTCCGCGACCCGGCGCGGCTCGTCGCGGTCGAGCGGCTGCGGCTTGCCGGTGTCGATCTGGCAGAAGTCGCACCGCCGTGTGCACTGGTCGCCGCCGATGAGGAACGTCGCCTCCCGGTCCTCCCAGCACTCGAAGATGTTGGGGCAGCCGGCCTCCTGGCACACGGTGTGCAGGCCCTCGGACTTCACCAGCGACTGGAGCGCGGTGTACTCCGGGCCCATCTTCGCCCGGGTCTTGATCCACTCCGGCTTCCGCTCGATCGGGGTCTGCGCGTTGCGCACCTCGAGGCGGAGGAGCTTGCGACCTTCGGGCTGCGGGGCGGGAGCGGTCGTCACGCGCTCCAGCCTACTCCGCGGGCCTCGGCCGATCCTCGCGGGCCGCTCCGGCTCAGGGGACGTCGCGGCGCTGGAACGAGACGACGGAGGCGGCGACGGCGGCGGCGAGGATCGCGGAGACGTACGCCGCGCCGCGGCGCAGCGACAGCTCCCGCTCGACGCCGCAGAGCTCCCCGCTCCCGGGGAGTCCGCACGGCTCGTCGGCCCAGTAGGTGGCGCCGTCGAGGACGACGGCGGCGAGGTTGAGACCCGGGTTCCAGACGGAGTCGACGCCGACCACAGCGAGCACCACGCCGCCCGCCAGGCTCAGGGCGAGCAGGATGCCGAGCGCTGCCACCGTGCTGCGGAACAGCATGGTGAGCGCGTAGCCGGCGAGCGCGACGCCGCCCGCGACCAGGGCGCCGCGGCCGCCCATCTGCAGGCAGTCGACCAGGACCCCGTCGCGCACCCGGATGTCGCGGCTGCCCGCGACCACGTAGAGCGCCAGCCAGTAGGAGGTGACCACGACCGCGGTCACCACCGCGGCGAAGCCGGCCACGACCACGCCCTTGGCCGCCCAGACCCGCAACCTCCGGCTCTCGAAGAGCAGCTGGTTGCTGACCGACCCGCTCGCCCAGTCGTGGCCCGCGAACGTGGTGCCGACCAGCAGCATGAGGATCGCGAGCACGACGACGACGGCCAGCCCCGAGCCCTCGTCGCGCTCCTCCGCCAGCCGGAGCTCGTCGTGCCACAGGTAGTCGTCGACGCTCGGGGTGAGCGCCTGCTCGCAGGCCGCGCGCAGGTCGTCGGCGCCGGGCGGGACGCCGTACCGCCGCGGCCGGTCGGTGCACCGCTCGACGTCGCGTTGCCACCACCGCGAGGAGACGTCCTGCGCGATCGCCTCCTCGGCCTGGGCCCGCTCGGCGTCCGACGGGGGAGCCGTGTTGACGACCCGGGCGATGCCGATGACGGCCGGGACCACGACGGCGACCGCGAGGAGGACGAGCACGGCCCGGCGGCACAGGAGCCGGGTCAGCTCCACCCGCAGGAGGCGGCTCATGCGGCACCTCCGGCTCGCGGGCCGGCCGTCGGGTCGCCGAGCTGCTCGCCCTCGGTGAGCTCGAGGAAGTAGGACTCGAGGTCCGCGCGCAGCGGCGCGAGCTCGGTGAGCCAGATGCCGGCCTCGCCGAGTACCCGGGTGAGCCGACCCGGGTCGTCGGTCTCGACGTGGACGGCGCCGTCGACGTGGCTGGGGGCGAAACCGGCGCGGCCGAGGACCTCCGCGGCGGCCGCGGTGTCGGGCGCGACCAGCCGGTACGCCGACCCGCTACCGAGCAGCTCGTCGACGGTGCCGGAGGCGAGCAATCGCCCGGCGCCGATGATCGTCGCGCTGGTGCACACCTGCTGCACCTCGGCGAGGATGTGCGAGCTGAGCAGCACCGTCACGCCCGACGCGCCGAGGTCGCGGATCGTCTCCCGGATCTCCCGGATGCCCGCCGGGTCGAGGCCGTTGGTGGGCTCGTCGAGGATCATCAGGTCCGGCCGCTTGAGGAGGGTCGCGGCGATCGCCAGCCGCTGCTTCATGCCGAGCGAGTAGGACCGGTAGCGGTCCTTGTCCCGGCCGGTGAGGCGCACCGTCTCGATCGCGTGGTCGACGCGCCCGGCCGGGGCGCCGATGGCGCCGGCGAGGAGCTGGAGGTTGCGGCGACCGCTGAAGTTGGGGAGAACTTCGGCGACTCCACCACGGCGCCGACGCGTCCGATGACGTGCGGGAGCTGGGCCGGAACCGGCCGCCCGAAGAGCCGCATGGTGCCCGCGGTCGGCCGGGCCAGCCCGAGCAGCATCCGGATCGTCGTGGTCTTGCCCGACCCGTTGGGGCCGAGGAACCCGTGCACCCCGCCGGCGGGCACCGCGAGGTCGAGGCCCTGCACGGCCACGCGCAGCCCACCGCGACGGCTGCGGAACTCCTTCCGCAGCCCGGTGGTCTCGATGACCAGGTCGCTCCCCATGCCGCCCCCGTCACGCCGTCGTACGTCGACGGCCGGACGATCCGACCACACCGGACGGAGCGGCGGCGCAGGACACGCCGACGGGCTCGGGAGCCGGTCGTCCCTACCGGCCCGGCGTGAGCACCGGCACGCGGGGGACCCGCCCCGGCTCAGGCCGCGGCTCGTAGTCGGGGGTCGGCTCGTAGGGCTGCCAGGCGAGCAGGTCGGCCAGGTGGTGACGCACGGAGGGCAGCACCTCCGCGACGGTCACCTCGCGCCCGAGCTCGCGGGAGAGGCTCGTGACCCCTGCGTCGTCGATGCCGCAGGGGACGAACCGGTCGTACCAGCCGAGGTCGACGTCGCAGTTGAGCGAGAATCCGTGCATGGTGACCCGGCGGCTCACCCGGATCCCGAGGGCGGCGATCTTGCGCTCCGGCCCCCGCTCGTCGGCGCGCATCCAGACGCCGCTGCGCCCCGGCACGCGGGCGGTCGCCACGCCGAGGTCGCGGCACACGCCGATCAACGCCTCCTCGACGCGGCGGACGTAGTCGACGACCTTCACGTGGTCGGGCAGCCCGACGATCGGGTAGCCCACCAGCTGCCCGGGGCCGTGGAAGGTGATCTTGCCGCCGCGGTCGACGTCGACGACGGCCGCGCCGCCCGGGTCGGTGGGGCGCTCGTGCGGCTCCGTCCGCTTGCCGGCCGTGAAGACCGGCGGGTGCTCCAGGAGGAGCACGGTGCCCGGGCGGGTGCCGTCGACCACCTCGGCGTGCACGCGGCGCTGGAGCTCCCAGGCCTCGAGGTAGTCGACCGCGTCGTCACCCAGACCGGCTTCCCGGAACTGCAGCTCGCTCACGATCGCGAGCCTACCCCCGGGCGGCGCCGCGGCCTGTGGAGAGGCAGGTGCGCCGACCGGCCGACCGGGGTAGGACGGACCCGTGCCCGGCCGCCACTCGCACCGGCCACGGGCCCGGCTCCGCGGGCCGGTGGCGCTGCTCGTCGCGGTCGTGGTGGCGGCCGGCACGGTGCGGGGGTGCGGCGGCGACCGGGTGCCGGGGGAGCGGCCGGTCGCCGTCGCGCCGCGGGTGGAGGCGTCGGGGCCGCAGGCGCCACCGGCCGCGGTGGCCGTGCTGCACTCCTGGGACCGGGCCCGGGCGGCCGCCTGGGCGCGCGGCGACGTCGACGCGCTGCGGCGGCTCTACCTGCCGGGCTCGGTGGCCGGCGACCACGACGTCGCGATGCTGCGGAGGTGGTCGGACCGCGGCCTGCGGGTCCGCGCGATGCGGATGCAGTTGCTGGCCGCCCGCACCCGGGTCGAGAGCGCGGACCGGCTGGTCCTCCTCGTCACCGACCGGCTCGCGACCGCCACGGTCGGAGCGGGCCTCCGGCTGCCCCGCGACCGGGTAAGCACCCGCCGGCTGGACTTCCGGCGTACGACGGACCGCTGGGTGCTCGCGTCGGTGCGCGACGTGCGCGGCTGACCTGGGCCGACCCGGTTCAGCGCTCGCCGGCGGCGCCCGCGCGGACGACCGAGGCGACGTCGGGGTCGTGGAACTCGTAGCCGAGAGTGAGCAGCTTCTCCGGCCGGGTGCGCATCGAGCCCAGCAGCTCGGAGGTGAGCCGCCCGGCCGCCCGCACCGCCGGGCGGGGTGCGTGCACGATCGCCGGCCGGCCGACCTCGGCCGCCAGCGCGGCGGTGTAGTCGGCGTTGGTCGGGGTCTCGACGCAGCACAGGTTGACCGGCCCGGAGGCCGCCGGGTGCTCGACGACGTACGCCGCCGCGCCGACCCAGTCGCGCAGCGAGATCATCGGCATGTACTGCCGTCCGGTGCCGAGCCGGCCGCCGAGGCCCAACCGGAACTGCAGCAGCTGCTGCTTGAGCGGCGGACTGGTGCGGTCCATCACCGGCGCGGTGCGCAGGACCGCGACCCGGGCGCCGGCGCCGGCCGCGGGGAGGTAGCCGCCTGCCACTCCCGGCACACCGCCGTCATGAAGGCGTGCCCGCGGGTGTCGGCGTCCTCGGTGAGCACCGCGGCGCCGTGGTCGCCGTACCACCCGACCCCGTTGCCCGCCACGAACGCGGGCGGCGTGCCCGAGCGAGCGGCGGCGGCGATCGTCTCCGCCAGCAGGCCCGTCGTGCGCAGCCGGCTCTCCCGCAGCCGGTGCGCCCAGCGCCGCGACCACGGGTTGCCCAGCGTCGGGGAGCCGGCGAGGTTGACGACCACGTCGGCCGACGCCACCAGGTCGGCGTCGACCTGGTCGGCGTCGGGGTCCCACGTCGACTCGGACGCGGACCGCGCGGGACGGCGGACCAGGGCGGTCACCCGGTGGCCCCGCCGCTCGAGCTCGGTGCGCAGGTGGCTGCCGAGGAACCCGGAACTGCCCGCCATCACGACGTGGAGGGGGCGTCATGCCTGTACCTTGCCACGCCGCGGAAGGGATCCGTCTCGTCTCCTGCTTCCGACACGCCGGCACAACATGTCGTCCCCGGACGGGCCCTGGTCCCCACATATGGTGGCGTGTGCAGCTGGTTCGAGTGCTCTGACAGGGGCGATCGAGGCAAGAGGGAACCCGGTGCGAGTCCGGGACTGCCCCGCAGCGGTGAGTGGGAACGACCTCCGTCAAGAGCACTGGGACGCAAGCCGGCGTCCTGGGAAGCGACGGTCAGTAGGGGTCGCGGTCAGGCGTCTGCCCGACCGCGGCGAGCCCGCGAGTCCGAAGACCTGCCAGCGCGCCATGCCCGCCGGGCATGGTGGTCCGAGGCCTCGAGGGAAGGCCGACGGCTGGTGGGAGCTGCGCGACCGTGGCTGCCCGCGACCGTCGCCCTCGCGTCCCGGACCGTCAGGACCGATCTCGCGAGGAGAGAGAAGTGACGGTCACCGCAACACCACAGCGCGCCCCGATGCGCGTGCGCAAGCGCAACGGGGACACCGAGCCCGTCGACGTCGCCAAGATCGTGCGTGCCGTCGACCGGGTCGCCGACGACCTTCCGGACGTCGACCCGATGCGGGTCGCGACCCGCACGATCAGCGGGCTCTACGACGGCGCGACCACCGCCGAGCTCGACCGGCTGTCGATCCAGACCGCCGCGGAGATGATCGGGGAGGAACCGGAGTACTCCCGGCTCGCCGCCCGGCTCCTGGCGGCCTACGTCGACAAGGAGGTGCGCAACCAGGGCGTCGCCTCGTTCAGCCAGGCAGTCGCGCTCGGTCACGCCGAGGGGCTGATCGGCGAAGAGACCGCCCGGTTCGTGAAGGACAACGCGCGCAAGCTCGACTTCGCGGTCGATCCCGACGGCGACCGGCGGTTCGAGTACTTCGGGTTGCGCACGGTCTACGACCGCTACCTGCTCCGGCACCCCGCGACCCGGCTCGTCCTGGAGACACCGCAGTACTTCCTGCTGCGGGTCGCCTGCGGCCTCGCGACCTCCCCGGCAGAGGCGATCGGGTTCTACCGGCTGATGTCATCGCTCGCGTACCTGCCGAGCAGCCCGACACTGTTCAACTCCGGGACCCGGCACACGCAGCTGTCGTCGTGCTACCTGCTCGACTCGCCGCGCGACGAGCTCGACTCGATCTACAGCCGCTACCACCAGGTGGCGCGGCTGTCGAAGTTCGCCGGCGGGATCGGGCTCGCCTTCTCGCGCGTGCGCTCCCGGGGCGCGCTGATCCGCGGCACCAACGGCCGTTCCAACGGGATCGTGCCGTTCCTGCGGACGCTCGACGCGTCGGTGGCCGCGGTCAACCAAGGCGGCCGACGCAAGGGGGCAGCGTGCGTCTACCTCGAGCCGTGGCACCCCGACGTCGAGGAGTTCCTCGAGCTGCGGGACAACACCGGCGAGGACGCCCGCCGGACCCACAACCTCAACCTGGCCAACTGGGTGCCCGACGAGTTCATGCGCCGCGTGGAGGCCGACGAGGAGTGGTCGCTGATCGACCCGGACCAGGCGCCGGAGCTGCCCGACCTGTGGGGAGACGCGTTCGACGTCGCCTACCGCCGGGCGGAGGCCGAGGGTCGCGTCGTCCGCACCGTCCGGGCCCGCGACCTCTACGGCCGGATGATGCGCACGCTCGCCCAGACCGGCAACGGCTGGATGACCTTCAAGGACGCGGCCAACCGCACCTGCAACCAGACCCGCGACGACGGTGGACCGGTCGTGCACCTCTCCAACCTGTGCACCGAGATCCTCGAGGTCACCTCCGAGGAGGAGACCGCTGTCTGCAACCTCGGCTCGGTCAACCTCGCGCGCCACCTCACCGCCGACGGCGTCGATTGGGACCGGCTCCGGGAGACCGTGCGCGCCGCCGTGCCCCTGCTCGACCGGGTGGTCGACATCAACTACTACCCGAGCGAGGAGGCCGCCCGGTCCAACCCGCGGTGGCGGCCGGTCGGACTCGGGCTGATGGGCCTGCAGGACGTGTTCTTCGCCCTCGGGCTGCCGTTCGATTCCGCGGAGGCGCGGGGAGCTCTCGACCAGGATCTCGGAGGAGGTCTACCTCACCGCGCTCGAGGTGTCCTGCGACCTCGCGACCGAGCACGGCCCGCACCCGGCGTTCCCGGAGACCCGGGCCGCCGCAGGGCAGCTGCAGCCCGACCTGTGGAGTGTCAGCCCCACCCAGACCGAGCGGTGGGCGTCGCTACGCGAGCGGA
This sequence comes from Nocardioides sp. TF02-7, assembly GCF_022437945.1. Classification (GTDB taxonomy): domain Bacteria; phylum Actinomycetota; class Actinomycetes; order Propionibacteriales; family Nocardioidaceae; genus Nocardioides. Next base: position 4,591,921 of record NZ_CP092535.1, on the reverse strand, counting down.
TCGCCGAGCACGGGCTGCGCAACGCGCTGCTGGTGGCCATCGCGCCGACGGCGACCATCGCGTCGATCGCCGGCTGCTACGAGTGCATCGAGCCGCAGGTGTCGAACCTGTTCAAGCGCGAGACGCTCTCCGGTGAGTTCCTCCAGGTCAACACTGCCCTGGTCCGTGAGCTCAAGCAGCGCGGGCTGTGGACGCCCGAGGTCCGCGAGGCGGTCAAGCGCGCGGAGGGGGTCGGTGCAGGGCGTGACCGACCTGCCCGACGACGTACGGACTCTCTTCCGCACCGCCTGGGAGCTACCGCAACGGGCCTTGATCGACCTCGCCGCGGCGCGCGCCCGTACGTCGACCAGAGCCAGTCGCTGAACCTCTTCATGGCCGGCCCGACGATCGGGAAGCTCTCCTCGATGTACCGCTACGCCTGGCGCGCGGGGTTGAAGACGACCTACTACCTGCGCTCCCGTCCCGCCACCCGGATCCAGCAGGCGACCGTCTCCGTCGCCACGCCGACCACCGTGAGCACCACCCCGACCGACCAGGCGGCAGTCGCCTGCTCCCTGGAGAACCCCGAGACCTGCGAGGCCTGCCAGTGACGACCCAGCGCTCCACGACCGAGACCCCCACGACCGCCACCGACCACTCCGAGACCCGGATGCTGCTCGACCCCGGGATGAACCTCACGCTTCGCCCGATGCGGTACCCGCACTTCTACGACCGGTACCGCGATGCGATCAAGAACACCTGGACCGTCGAGGAGGTCGACCTGCACTCCGACCTCGCCGACCTCGACCGGCTGACCGACGCCGAGCGGCACCTTGTGTCACGGCTGGTCGCGTTCTTCGCGACCGGCGACACCATCGTGGCCAACAACCTGGTGCTCAACCTCTACCAGCACGTGAACTGCCCGGAGGGGCGCCTCTACCTCTCGCGGCAGCTCTTCGAGGAGGCGGTGCACGTGCAGTTCTACCTGACCCTCCTCGACACCTACGTGCCCGACGAGGCGGAGCGGCACGACGCGTTCGCCGCCGTCGACAACATTCCGTCGATCAAGCACAAGGCCGACTTCTGCTTCCGGTGGATCGACTCGGTCTTCGCCCTCGACCGATTGGAGACGCGCGAGGACCGGCGGGCGTTCCTGCTGAACCTGATCTGCTTCGCCGCGGTCATCGAGGGGCTCTTCTTCTACGGCGCCTTCGCCTACGTCTACTTCCTCCGCTCGCGAGGGCTGCTCAACGGGCTCGCCTCCGGCACCAATTGGGTGTTCCGCGACGAGTCGATGCACATGGCGTTCGCGTTCGACGTCGTCGACACCGTCCGCCAGGAGGAGCCGGAGCTGTTCGACGACGAGCTGGCCGCGCAGGTGCGGCAGATGCTCGTCGAGGGCGTCGACGCGGAGGCGCAGTTCGCAGAGGACCTCCTCGGCGGGGGGCGTCGCCGGGCTCTCGACCGCCGACATGCGCGCCTACCTCGAGCACGTCGCCGACCGCCGGATGCAGCGCCTCGGGCTCGAGCCGATCTACGGTACAGCGAACCCGCTGTCGTTCATGGAGCTGCAGGACGTGCAGGAGCTGTCGAACTTCTTCGAGCGGCGGGTCTCGGCCTACCAGGTGGGCGTCACCGGCGCCGTCGGGTTCGACGAGGACTTCTGACGCGGCCGGACCGCGGTACGACGAACGCCGGGTGCCCCGCGCGAGGCACCCGGCGTTCGTGTCGTCGCCGTGGGGTTCGGTGTCGCTCAGACCTCGAACTTGCCGGCCTCGAGGCGCTTCTTGACGTCCTGGAGGAACCGGCCGGCGTCGGCGCCGTCGACCAGCCGGTGGTCGTAGGTCAACGCCAGGTAGACCATGTGCCGCACCGCGATCGTCTCGCCGAGCTGCGGGTCGTCGATGACGACCGGGCGCTTCACGACCGCGCCCGGCCCGAGGATCGCGACCTGCGGCTGGTTGATGATCGGCGTGTCCCAGAGGGCGCCGACGCTGCCCAGGTTCGTGATCGTGAAGGTGCCGCCGGAGAGCTCGTCGGGGCCGATCTTGTTGGTGCGGGTGCGCTGGGCGATGTCGGCGATCTTCTTGGCGAGGCCGGAGATCGACAGGTCGCCGGCTCCCTTCACCACCGGGGTGATCAGGCCCTTCTCCGTGTCGACCGCGATCGCGAGGTGCTCCTGGTCGTGGTAGGTGACCGTGCCTGCGTCGATGTCGAGCGTCGCGTTGAGCGCCGGGTGCTCCTTGAGCGCGTCGATCGCCGCCTTCGCGAAGAACGGCAGGTAGGACAGCTTCACGCCCTCGCGGGCCACGAAGTCCTGCTTCACGCTCTCGCGCAGTCGCGCGATGTTGGTGACGTCGACCTCCACGACCTGCGTAAGCTGGGCGGAGACGTGGAGCGACTCCACCATCCGCTCCGCGATGATCTTGCGCAGCCGGCTGACTTTCTCGGTGCGTCCGCGCAGCGGCGACGGCCGCGCCGGTGCGGGCGCGTCCGACGAGGACGACGAGGCCGCGGGGGGCGGCGGCAGCCGCCGGCGCGGGCTGCGACTTCTTCGCGGCCGCGTCGAGCACGTCCTGCTTGCGGATCCGGCCGCCGACGCCGGAGCCCTGCACGCTCGACAGGTCGACGTCGTGCTGGGCGGCGAGCTTGCGCACCAGCGGCGTCACGTAGCCGGGGCCGTCGCCGCTCGGCGCCGACGGCTGCTCCTGCTTGTCCTCCTGGCGCGGCGCCGGAGCCTGCTGCTGCTGGGGCGCCGGCTTCTGCTCCTCCTGCTGCTGCGGAGCGGGAGCCGGCTCCTGCTGCTCCTGCTGGGGCGCCTGCTCCTGCTGGGGCTCGGGGGCCTGCTCCTGCTGCTGGGGCGCCGGGCTGCCGGAGCCGATGATCGCCAACTCGGCGCCGACCTCGACCGTCTCGTCCTCGCTGGCCTTGATCTCGAGCAGGGTGCCGGCGACCGGCGACGGGATCTCGGTGTCGACCTTGTCGGTGGAGACCTCGAGCAGCGGCTCGTCGACGGCCACCTCGTCACCGACCTGCTTCAGCCACCGGGTCACGGTGCCCTCGGTCACCGACTCGCCGAGCGCGGGCAGGGTCACCGGCGTGCCGTCCCCACCGGACTGGCCGCCCGACTGGTCACCGGACGGGTCACCGGACGGGGGCGTCGTCCTGCGGCGGCTCGGGTGCCGACGGCTGCTCGGCCGGCGCCGGCTGCTGCTCCTGCGGGCTGGGCTCCTCCTGCTGGGGAGCCTGCTCCTCCCTGCTGGTCCTGCTGGTCCTGCTGGTCCGACTGGTCGGACCCACCGCCCGAGCCGGAGTCGGAGGAGGCCTCGTCCTCGGCGCCGACGATCGCGAGCACCGCGCCGACCTCGACCGTGTCGTCCTCGTTGGCCTTGATCTCGAGGAGGGTGCCGGCGACGGGGGAGGGGATCTCGGTGTCGACCTTGTCGGTGGAGACCTCGAGCAGCGGCTCGTCCACCGCGACCTGGTCGCCGACCTGCTTGAGCCAGCGGGTGACGGTGCCTTCGGTGACGGATTCGCCGAGTGCCGGGAGGTTGACTTCGGTGGCCATGGATTCCTCGTCTTCGCTGTTGGGTCTGGCTGGGTCTGGCTGGGTCGGGCTGGATCTGGTCGTGCGTGGCTGCTGATCGGTCAGCTGTGGGTGTGGAGCGGTTTGCCGGCGAGGGCGAGGAACGCCTCGCCGAGAGCCTCGTTCTGCGTCGGGTGCGCGTGGACGAGGGGGGCGACGTCCTCGGGGTGGGCCTCCCAGCCGTAGACCAGCTGCGCCTCGCCGATGAGCTCACCGACGCGCTCGCCGACCAGGTGCACCCCGAGCACCGGTCCGTCGACCTGGCGCACCAGCTTGACGAAGCCCTGGGTGCGCAGGATCTGGCTGCGTCCGTTGCCGGCGAGGTCGTAGGTCAGCGTCGTCACGGCGTCGTCGCCGTGCTGCTCCTTGGCCTGCTCCTCGGTCAGTCCGACGGAGGCGACCTCGGGCCGGGAGTAGGTGACGCGCGGGATGCCGCGCTCGTCGATCGGACGCGGGTCGAGCCCCGCGACCTGCTCGGCCACGTGGATGCCCTGCTGGAAGCCGCGGTGCGCGAGCTGGAGGCCCGGCGTGATGTCGCCGACGGCCCAGATCCCGTCGACGGCGGTGCGGCAGTGGTCGTCGACCACGACGTGGCCGCGCTCGAGGGTCACGCCCTGCTCCTCGTAGCCGAGGCCCTCGGTGCGCGGGACCCGGCCGACGGCGACCAGGAGCAGGTCGGCGGTCAGCACCGTGCCGTCGGAGAGCGTGACGGTGACGCCCACGGTGGCGTCGGCGCCGGTCTCGACCCGTTCGACGGACGTGCCGGTGCGGACGGTGATCCCGCGCTTGCGGAACGCGCGCTCCAGCGCGGCCGAGGACGCGGCGTCCTCCGGCGGCAGCAGCCGCGGCAGCGCCTCCACGACCGTCACCTCGGCGCCGAAGCTGCGCCACACGCTGGCGAACTCGCACCCGATCACGCCGCCGCCGAGGACCACCACCGATCCGGGCACCCGGTCGAGGCGGAGCGCGTCGTCGGAGGTCACGACCCGCGTGCCGTCGACGTCGATGCCGGGCAGGGCGCGGGGGGCGGAGCCGGTCGCGAGCACGACGTTGCGGCCGGTGACGACGGTGCTGCCGTCGGCGCCCGTCACGGTCACCTCACGCGGACCGGTCAGCCGGCCGGTGCCCTCGACGACCCGGATGCCCCGGCTCCGCACCAGGCCCGTCAGTCCCTTGAACAGCCGGTTGACCACGCCGTCGGCGTAGGACCGGACGCCCGCGGCGTCGACGCCGTCGAGCTTGGCGAGCACACCGAAGGTGTCGGCCTCGCGGGCGGCGTCGGCGACCTCGGCGGCGTGGAGCAGCGCCTTGGTGGGGATGCAGCCGACGTGGAGGCAGGTGCCGCCGAGCTTGGCCTGCTCGACGATCGCGACCGTCAGGCCGAGCTGCGCGGCGCGGAGGGCACAGGCGTAACCGCCGGACCCCGCACCGAGGATGAGTACGTCGACCTCGCCGTCGTCCGCCTCGGCCACCGCTGCTCCTTCCCTGTCCACGAGTGCGCGGACCATCCTTGCACCCTCCTGGATGCGCGGCACAACGACCTCGGCCAAACCGGTCGCGTCCGGCGCGACGTCCGGCCGGGACGGAGCGGATCGGGCACACTGGTGCCATGGCGTTGTGGGACCGGTTCCGGCGCGGACCGAGGATGAGCGGGCCGGCGAAGGACGCGGCGCGCACCGGGTCGACGCGCGTGCGCGCGGCCGACAAGGTCGACGAGCAGCACCTGCGCGAGTGGGTGGCCGCCCGCCGTGGGGTGGAGGGGTTCGTCGAGCCGCGCACGGCCGTCAGCGAGGTGACGCTCCTGCTGGTCGCGCACGACGGCGAGTGGACGCGCCGTCGGGTGCCGGGCGTCTCCTGGGCGCACGACTTCTGCAACCGCCACCAGGTGCCGTCCTACGACGCCGCGGTGGTGGGGATCCCGCAGCGGATGCGCGACTACAACGCGCGGGTGCGCAAGGCGCAGAAGCAGGCGCGGCCGCCGCTGGCGGAGTAGCGAGCCCCGGCGCGACCAGCGCGACCGGCTCAGCCCGCCGGCGGCGCCAGCGACCGCACCAGCTCGACCAGGGTCGCGACACCGAAGCCGGTGCCGCCCGACGTCCAGTGGCCGGTCGGGCCGCCCTTGTTGAACGCCGGCCCGGCGATGTCGAGGTGCGCCCACGGCAGACCGCCGGTGAAGGAGCGGAGGAACGCGGCCGCGAACAGGCCGCCGCCCCAGCGGATCCAGTCGTGCTGGGAGAGGTCGGCGATCTTCGAGCTGCGGATCCGCTCCTCCATGTGCTCCGGGATCGGCATCGGCCACGCCTCCTCGCCGGCCGCCCGCGCCGCGGCGAGCACCTGCTCGACCACGGCGTCGTCGCCCATCACGCCGCAGATCCGCTCGCCGAGGGCGAAGCACCATGTGGGCCGTGAGCGTCGCGACGTCGACGACCAGGTCCGGCTCGCGCTCGACCGCCCGGCCGAGCGCGTCGGCGAGCACCAGCCGCCCCTCGGCGTCGGTGTTGGAGATCTCGACCGTCGTGCCGCCGTACGTCGTGATCACGTCACCGGGCCGCATCGACGCGCCCCCGACCATGTTCTCGGCCAGGGCGGCCACGCCGGTGACCCGCACCGGCAGGCCCAGCCGGGCGACGGCGAGCACGGCCTGGACGACCGCCGCCGCGCCGGCCATGTCCTCCTTCATCGTCGGCATGCTCGTCGCAGGCTTGATGGTGAGCCCGCCGGAGTCGAAGGTGATGCCCTTGCCGACGAGCGCGACGTGGGTGGTGGCGCCGCGGGGCCGGTACTCGAGCTCCACGAGCCGCGGCGCGGCCGCCGACCCGGCGCCGACCGCGAGGATCCCCCCGCAGCCCAGCTCCGTGAGCCGGGCCTCGTCGTGGACCGTCACCTTCACCCCGCGGACCTTCTTCGCTGCTGCGACGACCTCGTCGGCGAGGACCGGCGGCGTCAGGTCCGCGGGCGGGGGTGTTGACCCAGTCGCGGGCGGCGACCACGGCGTCGACGACGAGCTGAGCCTCGTCGAACGCGGCGGCGGTCTCCCTTGCGCCGGGCGACGGGCGAGAGGACGACGATCTCGGCGGGTGCGGTGTCGGACCCGTTGCTCTTGTAGCGGGAGTAGGTGTAGCCGCCCAGCCGGTAGCCCTCGAGCACGGCCCGCACCAGCTCGGGCGTGGTGGCGGGCAGTGCCAGCGCGACCGTCGCCGCGTTGGTGACCGCCCGGGCGGCGGCGCCGGCGGCCCGCCGGACGGCGAGGGCATCGGGGTCGCTGCCGAGCCCGACGAGGACCAGGAGCGGCGAGCCGATGGTCCCCGCGGTGGGGACCTTGACGACCTCGCCGGGCTTGCCGGTCATCCCGACGGTGGCGAGCAGCGGCGCGAGCCGGCGGCCGTAGGCGTCGGCCACGGGCTCGCCTCCTTCGGCCAGCCGCGCGGCGCCCGGTCCTCACCGGCGAGCACGCCGACCACCACCGCCTCGGCGCGGGTCTTGGCGGGACTGGCGGTCCGGAGCGCGTACGTCGTCACCGCGGCAGGATAGACACAGCGCGGGGGTAGATTCGCCGCCATGCCCGACGCGAGCCCTCCCGCACTGTCCCACTCGCCGCTGCACGAACGGCACGTCGCGGCCGGCGCCAAGCTCGCGGAGTTCGGCGGCTGGGAGATGCCGCTGGAGTACCCGACCGGTGTCGTCAAGGAGCACACCGCGGTGCGCGAGGGGGTCGGCGTCTTCGACGTCAGCCACCTCGGCAAGGTGGCCGTGCGCGGCAGCGGGGGCGGCGGCGTACGTGAACCGCACGCTGACCAACGACCTCGGCCGGATCCGCCCCGGGAAGGCCCAGTACACGCTCTGCTGCGACCCGGCGACCGGCGGCATCGTCGACGACGTCATCGCCTACCTCGAGGGCGACGACGACGTGCTGCTGGTGCCCAACGCGGCCAACAGCGCCGAGGTCGTCCGCCGCCTGGTCGCCGAGCTGCCGGACGGGGTGACGGTCACGGACCACCACCACGAGCAGGCGGTGCTCGCCGTCCAGGGTCCGCGGTCGGACGAGGTGCTGTCGGCGGTGGGCCTGCCGGTCGGCCACGAGTACATGAGCTTCGTCGACGCCGAGCTCGGCGGCCGGCGGCTGACGGTGTGCCGCACGGGCTACACGGGGGAGCGGGGCTACGAGCTGATCGCCCCCGCCGAGGTCGCCGTCGAGCTGTGGGACGCGCTGCTGGAGGCGGGTGCGGAGCACGGCATCGTGCCGTGCGGCCTCGGTGCCCGTGACACGCTGCGCACCGAGATGGGCTACCCGTTGCACGGTCAGGGACATCGGGCCCGAGGTCACCCCCAACGAGGCGCGGCTCGGGTGGGCCGTCGGGTGGTCGAAGCCGGAGTTCTGGGGCCGGGACGTGCTGCTCGCGGAGAAGGAGAAGGGGCCGCGGCGCCGACTCGTCGGGCTGGTCGCGGCCGGGCGGGCGATCCCCCCGCCCGCACATGTCGGTGAGCCTGGTGCCCGACGTGCTGCTGGGCGAGATCACCTCCGGCACGTTCTCGCCGACCCTGCGCAAGGGGATCGGCCTGGCGCTGGTGGCGTCGGTCGTCGCCGACGACGCCGAGGTCGCGGTCGACGTCCGCGGCCGCCGCGAGACGTTCCAGGTCACCCGACCGCCGTTCGTCCGGACCCAGGTGCGTGAGTCGTGAACCTCCCCGACCCGCCCCCGATCTTCCGACAGCCGTCCCCGGCCGAGCGGCCCTGGTGGTGGCGCCTCGAGGACGCCGCCGGCACCGAGGTCGAGCTCACCGGGCCCGCCGCCGAGGAGTACGGCGACCGCCGGTTCGCCAGCCAGGCCGACGCCGAGTCGTGGATCGGCGAGACCTGGTCCGCCCCTCGCCGACGAGGGCGTCGCCGCCGTCACCCTCTTCGAGCTCGACCGCGAGGTGTACGGACCGATGTCGCTCAGCGCGTAGGCTGACCGCCGTGCAGGCCTACCTCGATCTCGTCCGCCGGATCCTCGACGAGGGCGTGGCGAAGGGCGACCGCACCGGCACCGGGACGCTCAGCGTGTTCGGCCACCAGATGCGGTTCGACCTCGGCGAGGGCTTCCCGCTGGTGACGACCAAGAAGGTGCACACCCGGTCGGTGTTCGCCGAGCTGCTGTGGTTCCTCCGCGGCGACACCAACGTCAAGTGGCTGCAGGACCGCGGCGTCACCATCTGGGACGAGTGGGCCGACGACGACGGCGACCTCGGCCCGGTCTACGGCGCCCAGTGGCGGTCGTGGCCGGCACCCGACGGGCAGCACATCGACCAGCTCGCCCAGGTGGTCGACCAGCTCCGCACCGACCCCGACAGCCGCCGCCACGTCGTCTCGGCGTGGAACCCCGCCGACATCCCGCAGATGGCGCTGGCGCCGTGCCACACGCTCTTCCAGTTCTACGTCGCCGACGGGCGGCTCAGCTGCCAGCTCTACCAGCGCTCGGCCGACGTGTTCCTCGGCGTGCCGTTCAACATCGCGTCCTACGCGCTGCTGACCCACATGGTCGCGCAGGTCACGGGCCTGCGCGTCGGCGACTTCGTGCACACGCTCGGCGACGCCCACCTCTACTCCAACCACCTCGAGCAGGCGCGGCTCCAGCTGACCCGCGACCCGCGGCCGCTGCCGACGCTGTGGCTCGACCCGTCGATCACGGAGATCGACGCCTTCGACCTCGAGCACGTCCGGGTCGAGGGCTACGACCCGCACCCGGCGATCAAGGCGCCGATCGCGGTCTGACAGGAGGGGCCCGGCCCGGACGGCGAGCTCAGCCGTCGCGGCCGAGGTGGCAGGTCTCGAGGCCGTGGTCGATCGCGGCCCGCCCACCCGCGGGTGACATCCGGAGCACGAACCGCCCGGTGCGACCGCCCACCCGGAGGGTGAGCCGGAAGGCGGTCGCGCCGCCCGCCTCGAGGAAGGCGTGGCTGTCGCAGCGCACCGGCGTGACGGGCAGCGCGAAGCGGCGGGGGCGGGTCGGAGGCCTCGACCCGGGCGCGGATCGTCCACGACTCCCCGGGCGGGGGCCCGAAGACCGGCGTCCCTCCCACCTCGACGACCTCGACCGCTCCGGGCCGTCCGGTCGGCGTCGCCACCAGGGTCAGCGTGCCGATGCCGTCCCGCGCGGGGACCGTGTCCGCCCAGCGCAGGTCGACCAGCCGGCGTACATCGACCTCGAAGCAGCGCGCTGCGACGTACTGGCCGACGACGTCGACCGGATCGGTCACCGGCACCGGCTGCCGTCCGGACGCGGTGTGCACGACGACCACCGGGTCCCGGGCCGGCACGTCGGCGCAGCGCGGCTCGGGCAGCGGCAGCGGGTAGCCGCGGCGCAGCCCGGCGGGGGGCGGTGCGCAGCCGCTGCGCGCGGATCGGGCGGGACAGGCGGGGGTCGTCGTAGACGATCCGCGTCGGCTCGACGTCCTCGCCGGTGCCGTTGTCGAGCCACACCTGGATCCGGTGCCGGGCGGCGTCGCGGGAGTACTGCAGCAGCTCGGCCTCCACCCGGCCGCTCGGCGTCGACGGAGGCACCACGACCACCGACGGCGACTCCTCGGCGCCGCCGCGGGGCTCGTCGACGTCGGAGCCCTCCGTCGAGCACGCCGCCGTCGTGGCGAGCAGCAGCGCCACGACCGCGGATGGCAGGCTTCGTCCCATGACTGCGCGAGTGTCCACCGATTCCCCGATCGGCGCCACCGGATGACCCCGGGCGGCAGGCCGGTGACGATGGTCGCCGCGGTGGCGGACAACGGCGTGATCGGCGCGGCGCGGGGCATCCCGTGGAAGATCCAGGCCGACTGGGACCACTTCAAGGCCCTCACCACCGGGCACGTGCTGCTGATGGGACGCACCACGCACGAGGGCATCGGCCGGCCGCTGCCCGGCCGCACGACGGTCGTCCTCACCGGCGACACCGGCTGGTCCGACGAGGGGGTCCACGTCGCCCACAGCGTCACCGAGGCCCTCGCGCTCGCGGACCGGCTGCTCGACGGCACCCCGGCGGACCGGCAGGTGATGGTCGCCGGCGGTGCGGCGGTCTACGCGGCGGCGCTGCCGTTCGCCGACGAGCAGGTGATCAGCGAGATCCACCTGAGCCCGGAGGGCGACACGTTCTACCCTGGTTTCGACCGCACCGAGTGGCAGGAGGTGCGGCGGGAGCCGCGCGACGGGTTCGAGATCGTGTGGTGGCGGCGCACGGAGGAGGCGGTCAGGAGGCGTCTGGAAGGCTAGGAGCCATGGAGCTCAGAGTCTTCACCGAACCCCAGCAGGGTGCCTCGTACGACGACCTGCTCGCGGTCGCCCGCACCGCCGAGCAGCTCGGCTACGGCGCCTTCTTCCGGTCCGACCACTACCTGACGATGGGCGGGGACGGGCTGCCCGGACCGACCGACGCGTGGACGACGCTCGCCGGTCTCGCCCGGGACACCAGCACGATCCGGCTCGGCACGCTGATGACCAGCGCCACCTTCCGGCACCCTGGCGTGCTCGCCATCCAGGTCGCCCAGGTCGACCAGATGAGCGGCGGCCGGGTGGAGCTCGGCCTCGGCGCCGGTTGGTTCGAGGGCGAGCACACCGCCTACGGGGTCCCGTTCCCCGGCACCGGCGAGCGCTTCGAGCGGTTCGCGGAACAGCTCGAGCTGGTCACCGGGCTGTGGGCGACCCCGGCGGGGAGCGCTACGACTTCGAGGGGCGGCACTACCGGCTGGCGGACTCGCCCGCGCTGCCCAAGCCGGTGCAGGACGGTGGCCGCCGGGGCGGCCCGCCTGTCCTGGTCGGCGGGCTGGGCAAGAAGCGCACGCCCGCCCTGGCGGCGGCGTACGCCGACGAGTTCAACCTGCCCTTCGTCGACGTGGACACGACCCGCGAGCAGTTCGGCCGGGTGCGCGCCGCCTGCGAGGACGTCGGTCGCGACCCCTCCTCGCTGACCTGGTCCAACGCGCTGGTGCTCTGCGTCGGCACGGACGAGGCAGAGATCGCCCGCCGGGCGGGTGCGATCGGCCGGGAGGTCGACGAGCTGCGGACCAACGGGCTCGCCGGCACCCCGCAGGAGGTCGTCGACAAGATCGGCACCTACGCCGAGGCCGGCGCCCAGCGCGTCTACCTCCAGGTCCTCGACCTCGCCGACCTCGACCACCTGCACCTGGTGGCCGAGGAGGTCATGCCCCACGTGTGACCGACCGGCGGCGCCAGGGGCGGTCAGTAGTGGTCGCCGGAGGGCTGCATGCCCGGCGGCGGGACCGCCGGGCGCGGCTCGGCGGGCCGGCCGCCGGCCCAGGGCTTCGGCCCCGCGAGCGGCCCGAACGCCTGGTTGCAGCTCTTCTGCCCGTTGCACCGGATGAGCTGCGAGCTGCGACGCTCCAGCTCGGCGCGGATGTGGGTGTACGCCGGGTCGTAGAGGCGGTTGACGAGGGCGTGCGGGTCCCGCAACCGGTCGAAGAGGACACCGGTGCTGGGCCTCCCGGCGTGCACCGCGTAGAGGTAGCGGCGCGTGGTGACCCCCCAGTACCGCCAGCCCGGGGTCGCGTCGGCGACGGTGTCGCCGATCTGGATCGGGAGGGTGTCGCGGCTGCCGCGCGTCAACCGGCGCAGGCTGAGGCCGTCGAGGGTCCGCCCGGGCTCCACGCCCCCGGCCCAGTCGAGGAAGGTGGCCGTGAGGTCCACCAGGGTCACCGGCTCGTGCACCCGGGCGCCGCGGGCGACGCCGGGGCCCCGCACGACCAGCGGGATCTCGAGCGCCTCGTCGAACGGCAGGTCCTTGCCGCGCAGCCGGTGCTCGCCGAGGAGGAAGCCGTTGTCGGAGGCGAACACGACGTAGGTGTTGTCGAGCTCGCCGAGCCGCTTCAGCCGGCGGATCGTGGAGGCGACCGCGTCGTCGGCCGAGCGCAGGGCCCGTGCGCGGGCCCGGGCGAACTGGGTCATCCGCCGGTGGGTGGTGGAGTGGCGTCGGAGGTCGCTCGGGAGGTCGGAGACGTCCTTCTCGAGGTACGACGGCTTGTGCGCGGACGTCGGCCGCAGCCGGGCGTAGTGGCGGCGGTACTTGCGCTGGGCGACGGGCAGTCCCCAGGCGTCGCCGTCCTCGGCTTCGGCCGCGTTGTGGGGGGCGACGTGGTTGACGACGGTGAAGAACGGCTGGTCGGCCTTCGCGAACCGGGTGATCGCGCGGTTGCTGCGCGCGGCGATGATGCCGGAGATGTAGCGGTTGCGGTAGGTGTCGCCGTCGACGAAGATCGCGCGCTTGTCGTAGGTGTACGTGCCCCGGACCTGGGTGTCCCAGACCGTCCAGCCCCGCTCCGTGGGCGAGGCCTCGAGCTGGTACAGGTTCAGGTACTTGCCGTGGTGGGAGGTGAGGTAGCCGGCGTCCTGCAGCCAGGTGGCGATCGTGTTGTCCGGCTGGCGGAGGCTCTGGTAGCCGCCCCACCGGCCCCGGTTGGTCTGGACGCCGCTGTTGTGGCCGTACTGCCCGGTGAGGATCTCCGCCCGCGCGGGGGCAGCAGAGCGGGTTCGGCGAAAGGGCGCCGGTGTAGGTCGTGCCCTGCGCGACCAGCAGCCGCTGCACGTTCGGCATGAAGCGCAGCTCGTCCTTGCGCATGTCGTCGGTGAGGATCAGCACGATGTTGGGCCGCCGGTCGGGGGCGGCGGCTGCGGCCGCCGCCGCCTGCGGGCCGCTGTCGGCGTCGGTCGGTCCCGTCAGCGACGCGAGCAGCGCCGTCGCGACCGCCAGGAGCGCGAGGCCGACGTACCGGCAGGCAGCAGTGATGGACAACGCGTGGATCCTCCCCGATCGAATGTGCGTCCGGATTACATCACCCGACGCCCGCGGCCGGGTCATTACCGCCGATCGCGCGCCGTCGCCGGCGGCGGCACGGCCCCGGGTCGGCGGGCGCACGCGCCGCAGGGGATAGCCTTGACCCATGACTTCGCCTCCCTTCGGCACCGTGCTGACCGCGATGGTCACCCCCATGCGGGAGGACAACACTGTTGACGTCCAGGGGGCCCAGAAGGTTGCGCGCCACCTCGTCGACCACGGGCACGACGGGATCGTCGTGTCGGGCACGACCGGTGAGTCGCCGACGACGACCGTCGCCGAGGACGGCGAGGTCCTCGCCGCGGTCCGCGACGCCGTGGGGCCCGGCGTCACGCTGGTCGCCGGGGTCGGCACCAACGACACCCGCACGTCCCTCGAGCTGGCCCGGCAGGCCGAGAAGGTCGGCGCCGACGGTCTGCTCCTGGTGACGCCGTACTACAGCAAGCCGGCCCAGCGTGGGCTCGTCGAGCACTTCCGCCAGGTCGCCGCGGCCACGGACGTGCCGGTGATGCTCTACGACGTGCCGGGCCGCACCGGCACGACGATCGGTCTCGACGTCTACCGCGAGGCCGCTGCCTGGGACACCGTCGTCGCCGTCAAGGAGGCCACCGGCGACCTCGCCCGCGGCACCCGGCTGCTCGACCTCGGCTACGCGATCTACTCCGGCGACGACGCGCTCAACCTGGCCTGGCTGGCCCACGGCGCGGTCGGCTTCGTCTCGGTCGTCGGCCACGTGCTCGGCGACCGGCTGCGGCAGATGCTCGAGGCGTTCCACCACGGCGACCCGGCCGCCGCGCTCGACACCTACGCCGGCATGCAGCCGGCGATCGAGGCGATCATGGGTGCCCCCAACTACGGCGCGACCGCGGCGAAGGCCGCCCTGCAGCTCACCGGTGTCCTCGACAACCGCCGCGTGCGGTCCCCGCAGGTCGAGCTCGACGACACCGAGCTCGCCGCCCTCCGGGCCGGGCTCGAGGCCGCCGGCGTCGAGGTCGTCGCATGAGCCACGCGCACCCCGAGCTCGGCCCGCCGCCGGAGCTGCCGAAGGGCGGCCTGCGCGTCATCCCGCTCGGCGGCCTCGGCGAGGTCGGCCGCAACATGACCGTCTTCGAGTACGACGGCCGCCTGCTGATCGTCGACTGCGGCGTGCTCTTCCCCGACGAGCACCACCCCGGCGTCGACCTGATCCTCCCCGACTTCGCGCCGATCCGCGACCGCCTCGACGCCGTCGAGGCCCTGGTGCTGACCCACGGTCACGAGGACCACATCGGCGCGACGCCGTACCTGCTCCGCGAGCGCCCGGACATCCCGCTGGTCGGCTCCGAGCTGACGCTGGCCCTGGTCAACGGCAAGATCCGGGAGCACCGGCTCAAGCAGACCGCGTTCCAGACGGTCAAGGAGGGCGACCGGGTCAGCTTCGGCCCGTTCGACCTCGAGTTCGTCGCGGTCAACCACTCGATCCCCGACGCGCTCGCGGTGGCGATCCGCACCGGCGCCGGGATGGTGCTGCACACGGGCGACTTCAAGATGGACCAGCTGCCGCTCGACGGCCGGATCACCGACCTGCGCGCGTTCGCCCGGCTGGGGGAGGAGGGCGTCGACCTCTTCCTGACCGACTCCACCAACGCCGAGGTGCCGGGGTTCACCACCCAGGAGAAGAAGATCACCCCGGTCCTCGACCAGGTCTTCCGCGACGCCGGCCAGCGGATCATCGTCGCCTGCTTCGCCTCCCACGTGCACCGCGTGCAGCAGATCCTCGACACCGCCGTCGCCCACGGGCGCAAGGTCGCGTTCGTCGGGCGGTCGATGGTGCGCAACATGGGGATCGCCCGCGACCTCGGCTACCTCACCATCCCGCCCGGCGTGATGGTCGAGGCCAAGGAGCTGGCCGACCTGCCCCCCCGAGCGCCAGGTGCTGATCTCGACCGGGTCGCAGGGCGAGCCGATGAGCGCCCTCGCGCGGATCGCCAACCGCACCCACAACTTCGTCCACCTCGAGTCCGGCGACACGGTCGTGCTGGCCTCCAGCCTGATCCCCGGCAACGAGAACGCGGTCTACCGCGTGATCAACGGTCTGGCCCGGTGGGGCGCCAACATCGTGCACAAGGGCAACGCGCTCGTGCACGTCAGCGGCCACGCCAGCGCCGGTGAGCTCCTCTACTGCTACAACATCGTGCGGCCGCGCAACGTGCTGCCGGTGCACGGCGAGATCCGGCACATGCTCGCCAACGGCGCGCTGGCCAAGGAGACCGGTGTCGAGAACGTCGTCTACGCCGAGGACGGCATGGTCGTCGACCTCGTCGACGGTGTCGCGAAGGTCGCCGGCAAGGTCGACGCCGGCTACGTCTTCGTGGACGGCCAGTCGATCGGCGACGTCACCGAGACCGAGCTCAAGGACCGCCGGATCCTCGGTGAGGAGGGCTTCATCTCGGTGATCGTCGTCGTCGACTCCGTCTCCGGGAAGGTGTCGTCCGGCCCCGAGATCCACGCCCGCGGCCACGCGTGGGCCGACTCGGACTTCGAGGAGATCAAGCAGCCGATCGTCGACGCGGTCAACCGCTCGATCGAGGAAGGCAACACCGACACCTACCAGCTGCAGCAGACCGTGCGCCGCACGATCGGCCGCTGGGTGAGCAACACCCACCGCCGGCGGCCGATGATCATCCCGGTCGTCGTCGAGGCGTAGCAGCCGCCGGCCCTCGTCGCCGAGAGCCGCGGCGAGCCGCGAGGCGTCGCAAGACATCGGGCCCCGCCCCTCCCGGAGGAGGAGCGGGGCCCGACTTCGTGCTGCGCCCGGGTCAGGCGGTGGTCACCTGCGGACCACCCCGCACCCGGAACGCGTCGCGGCTCGCCTTGAACGACGCGTTGCCGACGTAGACGGCCACCAGCTGGTGCCGTCCGACCGCGAGCTTGCGCTTCGCGACCTTGATGGTGACGACGCCCTTCCTGTTCAGCGTGCCCTGGCCGAGGACCCGCTTGCCCTTCCGGATCTGCACCTTGCCCTTCGGGGTGTCGGCGCTGCCGACCTTCACCTTCACGAAGAACGGCTTGTTGCGCTTGATCGTCTTGGGCTTGACCGACACGACCTTGGTCTTCGTGTTGGCCTTCGCGGGAGCCTCGTCGGCCTCCTCGCAGATCGACACCTGCACGTCGTCGACGTACCAGCCGTCCACGCCGTTGCAGCCGTCGCGACCCATGTCGAACCGGAACTGCACGGTGTCGCCCGGGATCAGGCCGAGCCGCGGCAGGCTGATGACCGAGGTGCCCCACGAACCGGTGCTCTCGCCGCCGTCGGTGCCGGTGAAGCCCGGCTCGCCGGCGAGCGGGTTGCTGTTGCCGGCCGCAGCCGACTCGAACTCCCCGCGCGGGCCGTTGAACACCCATGCCTCCTCGGGGATGACCTCGAAGGTCTCCCCGCCGTCGGTGCTGTACTTGACGTTGCCGCCGTCGTACAGCGCCTCGGTCGCCACCAGGTGGTCGAACGAGAGCCGCGGCTGGAAGCCCTCCGGGACTTCGATCACCGGCGAGATCAGCCCGTTGCGGGACGACTCGTCGTTCGCGTCGCCCCGCGCAGCTGCCGGTCGTCGGGTCGGCCCCGTAGGCGACCGTGGACGGCGCCCGCGTGCCGCTGCCACCGGGGTACTCGGTGACCGTCGGCATGTCGTCGGTCGTCACCCACGGGTGGTGGACGTTGCCGCCGAGCTGCGGGAAGCCGATGCCTGCGTAGTCGCCGAACTCGTGGTCCTGGGTCCAGCCCTCGAGACCGTCCTCGAAGTCCTCCGACCAGGTCGTCGTCGACTCGAGGCCCGTGCCGCAGGAGACCTCACCCTTCTCCAGGAGCGGCTGGAAGTTGCACTTCACGGGCTCCATCCGCAGCTGGGTCTCGGCGATGGCGTCGGTCACCGCTGCGCAGTCGGCGGCGGTGATCGGGTCGGCCAGCTCGGGCGTGGCCGCACCGTCGGAGCCGTCGGGCTCCGTCGGCTCCCCCGAGCGTCACCTCGTTGATGTCCTCACCGGTCAGCGTGGCGCATGAGGCCTCCAGGCCGTCGGCCAGCTCGGCGAAGCCCGAGGTCGGCGTCAGGTGGTTGGTCTGCGTGTGCCAGAAGATGTTGGCCGCCTTGTCCAGCCCGATCGGCTGGACGACTCCGGGGAGGCCGTCGACCAGGATCGCGAAGGCACGGTTGACCACACCCGAGTTGGTGTGCACGCCGCCGGCGTCGTCGTAGTTCTCGTCACAGGTGTACTCGGCGTCGGAGACGCGGCCCGGGTCGCCGTAGCAGTTCGGGTTCCACATGTCGCGGATCGCGCCGCCGAACGCCGGGTCCGACTCTCCCGACAGCCAGCGGTAGGTCTCGTCGGTGTCGGCCGGCACCGCGGAGATCTCGAAGGACACGGGCTCGCCGGCCTCCTTGAACTTCGCACCGTCCTCGAACGACACCATCACGCCGTAGAGGTCGGCGACGCCGGACATGGACGTCATCGCACCGGACTCGGTGTTGCCGACCACGATGCCGACCGCACCCGCGGCCACGGCGTTGTCCGCCTTGACCTGGAACGTGCAGGTGCCGCGGTCGACGTAGGCCCACTGGCCCTCGATCTCCTCGGCGTTGTCGTACGCCGTGCAGCCGTCGGTGGTCGTCGGGCCGTCGTCGTTGGCCTCGTCGGTCGCCACCACGGCGGTGCCGGTCACGGGCTCCTGGCCGAACACCGGGCCGAAGGACGCCGGGATCGCCTCACAGGGACCGGCGACCTCCTCCGGGGCGGTGATCTCCATGTCGACCGCGGAGCGGGTGAAGTCCGAGCACTGGCCGGGCGTGCGCAGCACCGGGTCGTCCTGCGTCTCGCCGCCCTCGTTGTGGCGGTCGTTCAGCATGTCGACTGTCTCGCCCCAGATGTCGGAGTACGCCTCGTTCATCGCGCCCGACTGCCACTGGTAGATCAGGCCCGAGGTCGACTCCGTGTAGGCGTGGCCCCACTCGTGCGCGACGGTGTCGTCACCCGTCACGCCGGTGCAGTAGTTGGTCGTGACGCCGTTCCAGTTGGCGTTGGGGCAGTTGATGGTCGGGTCGTTGTTGACCGTGATCATCTGGCCACCCTCGCCGTCCCAGGCGTCGTAGCCGAAGGTGTTCATGAACATCCAGTAGGCCTCGGCCGTGCCGAGAACCTCGTTCTGCTGGTCCTCGTCGAGGTCTCCCGGGAACGGGTCGCCCTCCTCCCAGACGAGGTTCTCCGGGTCGTAGGCCCCCTCGTAGAGCTCACGGTCGAGGGCGTGCGCCATCATCGACCAGCGGTTGAGGACCTTGCCGGTGGCGGCGTCCAGGATGACGGTCTCGCGGACCGTGTCCTGGTTCCAGACCTCAACGGCCCACGCCAGGCGGGACTTGCCCGGGATGCCGCGGGTGGAGCCCATCCGGTAGATCGTCTTGTCGACCGAGCGCACCTCGAGGGTGTCGGCGACGGCGTCCGGGAGGGCGTCCTCGTAGCCCGACGGGCGGCTCTTGACCGCGCCGAGGGCCCGGGCCGTCGCCTGCTCCTCGGAGACCGTCGCCGTGGTGTCCACCTCGGCGTCGGGCACGACGAAGCCGTTGACCGACGTGAGCCGGCCGCTCTTGTCGACGTGCGCCTTCAGCTCCGCGCCGAAGACGGGGATGCCGTCGTAGGACTGGGTGAAGGTGATCGAGGAGCCGTAGCGGTCGGTGAAGACCTCGGTCGGCTCGAGCTGGCTGGCCTCCACGCCGAACACGTCGGCGGCGTACCGGTCGACGTACCGGTCGGCCTTCGTCCTGGCCTGCGCGACGTTGTCGGCGGCCACGGACGGCAGCAGGTCTCCGTCGGCGGCCTTGGCGCGGACGATGCCCGCCTTGCCGGTGGCGGGGTTGGTGCGGAGCGCCACGGCGCCGTCGGCGGCCTGCCGGATCTTCTCGACCGCGGTCGGGTCCGGCCTGGGCGCCGCCGTCGCGGTGTTCATCATCGGGGGTGCCGCCAAGCCGGCGGCGATGAGGGCGAGGCCGAGCGTCAAGCTGTGGCCCCGAGACAGAATTTTCACCGAGTGGTCCCTTCCCATGCATGAATTGCGGGAGGTGCGGCCCGAGAGGGGGCACCATCCGGAACCCTAGAAGTCGGCTCGATCCGGATCTAGACCTTGATTTTTCCGGGCGTGTCGGGTTCTTGTTACCAGTTGCTCACCTCGGCCGGATCCGGCGCGGCGACACGCTTCCGTGATCCCTGTGGCTGGAGTGACGAATGAGTAGGGTCGCAGCATGGCGACCCGTACGTCTTCCCCCGCCGCGGTCGCGCAGCCGGAGCACGTCCACCAGCCGCAGCAGCGGCAAGGCAGGCACCAGCTCGCGTCCACGGAGTACGTCCAAGTCCCGGGCCACGAAGTCCCGGCGACCGGCCCCGCGCGCCGTCCGCAGCGGGCCCGGCCCGGTGGCCCGGTCCTTCTCTGCGCTCGCCCGCGCCCTCGCGGCGGTGTGGCTCGGGATCGCGCACGGCGTCGGAGCCGTCAGTGCGGGGATCGTCGGCGGCGTCAAGGAGATCGAGCCCGAGCAGCGGCGCGACGGCGTCGGGCTGCTGCTGTGCGGGCTGGCCGTGGTCGTCGCCGCCGGCGTGTGGTTCGAGGTGCCCGGCGGCGCCATGGAGCTGGTGCGCACCGTCGTCTCCGGCTCCGTCGGCAAGGTCGGCTGGTTCGTCCCGCTGGTCGTGCTCCTCGCCGGCTGGCGGGTGATGCGCGACCCGGTGCGCAACGGGCCGGTCGGCCGGCAGGTGATCGGGTGGACCACGTTCGCGTTCGGGCTCCTCGGCATCGTCCACATCGCCAACGGCAGCCCCGAGCCGGTCAGCGGCGACACCTCGCCGCTGCGAGAGGGCGGGGGCGCCGTCGGGTACGTCGTCTCGGCGCTGCTGCTCGACCTGCTCCGGTCGGCGTACGTCGTCGTGCCGCTGCTGGCGCTGCTCGCGTTCTTCGGGGTGCTGGTCATCACCGCGACCCCGCTCTACCGGGTGCCCGACCGGCTGCGCGAGCTCGGCGACCTGCTGCTCGGCCACCCGCACGGCGCCGGTGACGCCGCGGACGAGGAGACCCAGCCGATCCGGACCCGCGGCGGTGACGACACCGTCGACCCGCTGATGGGCGACCCGGCCTACGACACGCCGCTGCTCTCCGAGCCGCGGAAGAAGCGGCGCGGCCGCAAGCCCGACCCCAGCACCGAGGAATCGATGGAGCTGCGGGAGCCGATCGACATCCCGCTCGAGGACCCGGCCGAGCCCGAGCCGCCGGCGCCCGCGGCGCAGGAGGAGACCGGCGAGCTCGAGCCGCCGCCGCACAGCCCGCTGCCGCAGCGGGTCGAGCAGCTCGCGCTCTCCGGCGACATCGCCTACACGCTGCCGGCCGGCGACGTGCTCAAGCCCGGCTCGCCGCACCGCGCCCGGTCGAAGGCGTCCGACGCGGTGGTCGAGAAGCTGAGCCAGGTGCTCGACGAGTTCGGCATCGACGCCCAGGTCACCGGCTACACGCGCGGCCCGACCGTCACCCGCTACGAGATCGAGCTCGGCACCGGCGTGAAGGTGGAGAAGATCCTCGGCGTCGCGCGCAACATCTCCCTACGCCGTCGGCTCGGAGGACGTGCGGATCCTCAGCCCGATCCCCGGCAAGTCCGCGGTCGGCGTCGAGATCCCCAACACCGACAAGGAGATCGTCTCCCCTGGGCGACGTGCTGCGCTCCAACGTGGCGCGCAACGACCACCACCCGATGGTGTCCGGCCTCGGCAAGGACGTCGAGGGCGGCTTCGTCGTCGCCAACCTCGCGAAGATGCCGCACCTGCTGGTCGCCGGCGCCACCGGCTCCGGCAAGTCGAGCTTCATCAACTCGATGATCACCTCGGTGCTGATGCGGGCCACACCCGACGAGGTCCGGATGATCATGGTCGACCCCAAGCGGGTGGAGCTCAACGCCTACGAGGGCGTCCCGCACCTGATCACCCCGATCATCACCAACCCCAAGAAGGCCGCCGAGGCGCTGCAGTGGGTTGTGCGCGAGATGGACCTGCGCTACGACGACCTGGCCAACTTCGGCTTCCGCCACGTCGACGACTTCAACAAGGCTGTCCGCGCGGGGAAGGTCGAGGTGCCGCCCGGCAGCGAGCGCGTGCTGACGCCGTACCCCTATCTGCTCGTCATCGTCGACGAGCTCGCCGACCTGATGATGGTGGCGCCGCGCGACGTCGAGGACGCGATCGTCCGGATCACCCAGCTCGCGCGCGCCGCCGGCATCCACCTGGTGCTCGCGACGCAGCGCCCCTCGGTCGACGTCGTCACCGGCCTGATCAAGGCGAACGTGCCGTCGCGGCTGGCGTTCGCGACCTCCTCGCTCGCCGACAGCCGGGTCATCCTCGACCAGCCGGGCGCGGAGAAGCTGGTCGGCCAGGGTGACGGGCTGTTCCTGCCGATGGGTGCGTCGAAGCCCATAAGAGTCCAGGGCAGCTGGGTGACCGAGGCGGAGATCCACCAGGTCGTCAAGCACTGCAAGGGCCAGCTCGAGCCGTCGTACCGCGAGGACGTCACCGCGCCGCAGGGCGGCGGCAAGGTGCTCGACGACGACATCGGCGACGACCTCGACCTCGTCGTCCAGGCGATCGAGCTCGTCGTCTCCACGCAGTTCGGCTCCACGTCGATGCTGCAACGCAAGCTCCGGGTCGGCTTCGCCAAGGCCGGCCGGTTGATGGACATCCTCGAGAGCCGGGGCGTGGTCGGGCCGAGCGAAGGCTCCAAGGCCCGCGACGTGCTGGTGAAGCCCGACGAGCTCGACTCCGTGATCGCCACGATCCAGGGGGAGGCATGACGCCATGACCGACGAGACCGAGACCCAGACCCAGCCTGAGAACCAGACCGAGGACCAGGCCGAGGACCAGGCCGACGTCCCGGCCGACAGCCGGGGTGACGAGCCCACGCGGCAGGTCGAGGTGCGCCGCAACGTCGCCCTGTCCGGCGTCGTCGGTGCCGTCGCCGCCGTGCTGGCGGTCGCGTTCGCGCTCCGGGCGTTCGACGACGGCGCCGCGCTCGACTGGGCGACGTTCGGCGTCCTCGCCGTCGTCACCCTTCTGCACCTCGCCGCGCTGGTCGACGGCCGTGCGCCGCTGCTCGTTGCCGACCCGCTCGGCGTACGGCTGCGGCACGGCGCGACCTGGGAGGGGATCGCGTGGGACGGCGTCGAGTGCCTCGAGCACCTGCCGCGCCGCGCGCCTCCGCGACGGCCACCTGCTGGTGGTCGGCGACGACGGCCAGCAGCTGGTCGTCCCGCTGACCCTCGCGACCCGCCTCGTGGGCGCCGATCGGGCCGGGCTGAGCGACGAGCTGGCCGCGCTGGCCGACGGTCGCGCCGACGTGGTCGAGGTCGTCCCGGGGCTGGCCGAGGACGAGGCCGACGGTGTCGGCGTCGACCCGGACGACGGCGAGGCCGACGCCCCGGGCGGTGTCATGGTCGAGGACACCGTCCGTCTCCAGCGGCGGAGCACCGACGACGTCGAAGAGACCGGGGCAACCGAGACCGGCGCCGACGAGACCGGCGTCGACGAGACCGGGGCAGCCGACGAGACCGACACCGTGGACGGGATCCCGGCCGCCGACGGCGACGCGTCGACCGACGAGATCGAGGCCGTGGTCGTCGACCCGCCGGCCCCGGGGCGCCCGGTGGCGGCGCCGGCGCGGGTCGAGGTGCACCGGCCCGGGACACGCCCGGGGGTCGAGGCTCACACCGGCGCGCGCCCGACGGTGGGCGCGAACGCCCTGCGCCTCGACCCCGAGCTGCGGGCGCTGCCCGAGGAGGAGGCCGACCGGGCCGACCAGGCGCTCACCGTGGTCCTCGACGACCTGGCGGTGCGGCCCGCGGCCGAGCCGGTGGTCGGTCCGCAGCTCGAGACCGCGCGCGAGCGGCTGCGGCTC
Organism: Nocardioides sp. TF02-7; assembly: GCF_022437945.1. Lineage (GTDB taxonomy): Bacteria > Actinomycetota > Actinomycetes > Propionibacteriales > Nocardioidaceae > Nocardioides. The sequence continues at coordinate 4,568,601 of NZ_CP092535.1, read as the reverse complement.
ACCGTCGACCAGCTGTCCGAGCGCACGCGGATCCGCCCGCACGTCATCGAGGCGATCGAGGTCGACGACTTCGGGCCGTGCGGCGGTGACTTCTACGCACGGGGCCACCTGCGCACCCTGGCCCGGGTGCTGGGGGTCGACGCGGGCCCGCTGGTGGCGACGTACGACGAGAAGTACGCCGACGCGCCGATCGACCCGCGCCGGGTCTTCGAGTCCGAGCTCGCCACCGGCGCCGGCGGGGCGATCCGCGGCACGCGCGGCGGCCGCAACTGGTCGGTGCTGGTGGCGGCGATCATGGCGGCGGTGCTGGTGTGGTCGGTCGCCAAGCTCCTGATGGACGGTCCGGTGGAGGTCTCCTCGGTCGACACGCTCAACCAGAGCGCCGGGATCTCCAACGGCCCGAAGAAGGCGGCGGCCGTCCCGGTGACGCTGACCGCAGCCGGCGGTGGCGCGCGGCTGGTCGTCCGCGACGGGAGCGGCGACATCGTGCTCGACGGCCCGCTCGCCTTCGGCCAGACCGCCGAGCTCGAGGTCGTCCCGCCGGTGCGGGTCTGGACCTCCGACGGCTCGGTCGAGATCTCCGTCGACGGCCAGGACCCGGAGCCGCTCGGCGACACCGGCTCCGAGGTCACCAAGGCCATCCCCGCCCCCTGAGTCTGCGCCGACCCGGCTCATCTCCGCACGCAAACGCGCCGACCCGGCTCATCTCCGCACGCAGAACCCCGCCGACCCGGCTCATTTCTGCAGCGCAACGTGCCGGAATGGGCCGGGTCGGGCCTTGTAGCGCGCCGGAATGAGCCGGGTCGAGCCTTGTGAGGTGCCGGAACGAGCCGGGTCGGGCCTTGTGAGGTGCTGGAATGAGCCGGGTCGGGCCTCCTGAGGTGCCGGAATGAGCCGGGTCGGCGCGAATCAGGTGCGGAGACGAGCCGGGTCGGCGTTTCGCGCGGAGGATCGGGGAGCCGCCATACTGGCCACCAGCCATGACGACGACCGAGACCAGCCCCGAACCCGGCACCGGGACCCCCGCCGACGGCTCCGCCCCGCTCGCGGTCGCGCTGCTGACCCTCGGCTGCGCCCGCAACGACGTCGACTCCGAGGAGCTCGCCGGCCGTCTGGCTGCCGACGGGTTCGCCCTGGTCGACGACCCGGGGGCCGCCGACACGGTGGTGGTCAACACCTGCGGCTTCGTCGACGCCGCCAAGAAGGACTCGATCGACACGCTGCTCGAGGCCGCCGACCTCAAGGAGTCCGGCCGGCCGCAGGCCGTGGTCGCCGTCGGCTGCCTCGCCGAGCGGTACGGCGCCGAGCTGGCCGAGTCGCTGCCCGAGGCCGACGCGGTGCTCGGGTTCGACGACTACACCGACATCGCGGCCCGGCTGCGGTCGATCGTGGCGGGGGAGCGGCCCCACCCGCACACCCCGCGCGACCGGCGCAAGCTGCTGCCGATCAGCCCGGCCGACCGGCCCGCGGCCGCACCGGCGACCCTCGAGGCCCGTGCCCGGCTCGACAGCGGTCCGATGGCGGCGCTCAAGCTCGCCAGCGGCTGCGACCGCCGGTGCACGTTCTGCGCGATCCCGACGTTCCGCGGCTCGTTCGTCAGCCGGCGGCCCTCCGACGTGCTCGCCGAGGCGGCCTGGCTCGCCGAGCAGGGCGCGCGGGAGCTGTTCCTCGTGTCGGAGAACTCCACCTCCTACGGCAAGGACCTCGGCGACCTGCGGCTGCTCGAGACGTTGCTGCCCGAGCTGACGGCCGTCGCCGGCGTCGAGCGCGTGCGCGTCTCCTACCTGCAGCCGGCGGAGACCCGCCCCGGCCTCATCGAGGCGATCGCGACCACGCCGGGTGTGGCGCCGTACTTCGACCTGTCCTTCCAGCACGCCAGCTCTTCCGTGCTGCGCCGGATGCGCCGCTTCGGCGATCCCGACAGCTTCCTCGCGCTGCTCGAGCAGGTCCGCGCGCTGGCGCCCGAGGCGGGTGTGCGGTCCAACGTGATCGTCGGGTTCCCCGGTGAGACCGAGCGGGACTTCCAGGTGCTCTGCGACTTCCTGGTCGCCGCCCGGATGGACGTCACCGGCGTCTTCGGCTACTCCGACGAGGACGGCACCGAGGCGGCCGGCTTCGACGACAAGCACGACCAGGACGAGATCCGGGCCCGGGTCGCCCACGTCACCGACCTGGTCACCGAGCTCAACGCACAACGGGCCGAGGAGCGCGTCGGCACGACCGTCGAGGTGCTCGTCGAGGACATCGACCCCGGCGTCGAGGGGTACGTCGAGGGGCGCGCGGCACACCAGGGCCCCGAGGTCGACGGCAGCACCCGGGTCCGAGCCGCCGGCGCACGGGTCGGCGACCTGCTCGAGGCGGTGGTGGTCGGCAGCGACGGGGTCGACCTGGTGGCGGAAGCGACGGGGGAGAAGCGATGACCGAGGAAGCGCCGGCCACGAAGCCGAGCAACTGGAACCTCCCCAACGCGCTCACCACGCTGCGGATCGTGCTGGTGCCGTTCTACGGCTGGGCGCTGCTGGTCGACGGAGGGGACTCGGTGCTGTGGCGCACCGTGGCCTGGGTGATCTTCGTCGTCGCGATGGTGACCGACAAGGTCGACGGCGACATCGCCCGCAGCCGCAACCTGATCACGGACTTCGGGAAGATCGCCGACCCGATCGCCGACAAGGCGATCACCGGCATGGCGTTCATCGGGCTCTCGATCATCATGGACACCTGGTGGATGTGGACGATCACGATCGTCGTCCTCGTCCGGGAGTGGACGGTCACCCTGCTCCGGCTCTCGATCCTCAAGTCGGTGGTGATCGCCGCCGCCGCCAGCGGCAAGTGGAAGACCTTCGTCCAGGCCGGGGCCCTCGGCCTGCTGACGCTGCCGCTGCTGGAGGTCGACGGCTGGCTCGACGTGCCGGGCGAGGTGCTCTGGGTGGTCGGGATCGCCCTCCTCGTGGCCGCGTTCGCGCTGACGCTGTGGTCGGGCTACGAGTTCTTCCGCGACGTGTGGAAGCAGCGGCACCAGATCCGCGGCGGCCGGGCCGGCGCGGACCGCTGACGCCCCGCAGCACCCGCGCGGTCGCACGCGCGCGCCCGACCCCAGGAGTGGTCTGGACCGGTTCCCCAGCGGCCGCGGTGAAATTCCTGTTTCGTTACGAAACAGTTGCCTCAGGTTTCTCTCAGGATCTTGCCTCCGGGGCTGGAAGCGGGCATATGGTCGGTCCACTTCCCCGCTTCTCGGTCGTCCGGGCCGCTCTCCCGGACGGTGTTCCCGCCGTGCCCTCCTCGTGGAAAGTGCCTCATGCCCTCACCGAAGCAGGTCGTGGTCGGAGCCCTCGGGCTCGGCCTCAGCGTCACTGGATTGTCCTTCCTCGCCGCCCCTCCGGCCTCGGCCGTGGGCGGCGTCTTCATCTCCGAGCTCCACTACGACGACAGCACCCCCGACGACGGAGGCGGGGTCGGTGAGTTCGTCGAGCTGACGGCACCCGCCGGCACCGACCTGACCGACTGGAAGGTCGTGCTGGTCAACGGGAACAACAGCACCCCGTACCGGACCGACACGCTGTCCGGCACCGTCGCCGACCAGGTGGACGGCTGGGGCACCCACGTCGTCGCCTACCCTGCCGCCAGCGGCGGTGTCCTCCAGAACGGCAGTCCCGACGGTGTCGCGCTGGTCGACGCCGGCGGAACCGTCGTGGAGTTCGTCTCCTACGAGGGCTCGATGACGGCGAACCTCGGCGAGCCGGCGACCAGCGTCCAGTCAGTCGACACCGGCGTCGCCGAGACCAATGCGACAGCCGGCGACCAGTCGCTGCAGCGGCTGGTCGACGGCACCTGGACCGGCCCGGCGACTCACAGCCGCGGTGTGCCGAACGGCTTCGGCGTGACCGAGCTCGCCGCCACCGACCCCGACGACCTCGAGCTGTACGTCGACGACGCCATGGACGCCGTTCAGCTGCAGGCGACCGGTGGCGTGCCGCCGTACTCGTGGGCCGTCACCGCGGGCGCGCTGCCCGCCGGCGTGACGCTGAGCCCCACCGGTCAGCTGACCGGCACCCCGACCCAGACCGGCGCGTCCACGGTGACGTTCACCGTCACCGACGACGGTGAGCCGGCCGCCACGGACGACGTCGAGGTCACGATCACCGTCGTCGAGGCGCCGGAGCTGCTGTCGATCGCAGAGATCCAGGGCACCGACACCGCCACCTCGCCCCGCGTCGGCGACGTCGTGCGGACCCAGGGCGTCGTGACCGCGATGTACCGCGACCCGGCGTTCGCCAGCTCCAGCATCGACGGCATGTACGTGCAGACCGCGGGCACCGGCGGCACGACGGACGCCACCCCGGGCGCCTCCGACGCGATCTTCGTCTTCGGCGCGAACGCGATGCCGGCCGGCGTCGAGATCGGCGACTCCGTCGAGGTGACCGGCGAGGTCAGCGAGTTCTCGGGCACGACCGAGATCACCCCGGGCACCGGTGACGTGGTCGAGCTGGACACGCCGCTCGACGCGGTGGAGCCGCTCGAGATCGCCTACCCGACGACGGAAGAGGGGCGGGAGGCCCAGGAGGGCATGCTGCTGGCCCCGACCGACACCTTCACCGTCAGCAACGTCTACAACACGAACACGTTCGCCGAGGTCGGCCTCGCGACCGGGGACACGCCGCTGCGGCAGCCGACCGACGTCGCCGACGACGACGATGCCGAGGCGCTGCAGGAGGTCAAGGACGACAATTTCGCCCGGGCCGTGGCGCTCGACGACGGCACGTCGATCAACTACATGACGAACAACGCGGCGAAGGGCCAGCCGCTGCCGTGGCTGACCGCGGCGGACGACGGCCCGAAACCGGTCCGCGTGGGCGCCGAGGCGACGCTGCACGCGCCGGTCATCCTCGAGTTCCGCAACAGCACGTGGAAGTTCCAGCCGACCCGGCCCGTGTTCGGCGGCGAGACCGACGCTGTCGCGACCTTCGAGAACACCCGCGCGGACAACCTGGCGCCGCGGGACGTCGGGGGGCGACCTGAAGCTGGCGACGTTCAACGTCCTCAACTACTTCAACACGACCGGTGAGCAGTACGTCGCCGACGGTGCGGAGCTCACGCGCAAGACGCACTGCACCTACTACACCGACCGCGCCGGCGACCGGATCGCCAACAACCGGTGCGGCCTGGAGAACCCGCCCGGTTCCCCGGAGCCCAACGACGGCAGCGGCCCGCGCGGCGCCGCGACCGACGCCAGCCTGGCGCGGCAGCAGCAGAAGATCGTGACCGCCATCAACGGCCTGGGCGCCGACGTGGTGACCCTCGAGGAGCTCGAGAACTCCGTCAAGCTGCCCGGCGACGCCGACAAGGGCAACCGCGACGACGCCCTCCAGGCCTTGGTGGCGGCGCTCAACGCCGACGCCGGCGCCGGCACCTGGGACTACGTCCCGTCGCCGCCCGAGGCGCTCGGCGCGACCAACGTCACCGAGCAGGACACCATCCGCAACGGGTTCATCTACAAGCCCGCGTCGGTGGAGCCGGTGGGCCGGTCCGACCTGCTCTTCGGCACGACGGCGTTCGCCAACGCCCGCGAGCCGTTGGCGCAGGCGTTCAAGCCGACCGGCGCCGACGACGCCATGACGTTCGCCGTGGTCGTCAACCACTTCAAGTCCAAGGGCGACGGCAACCCGCCGGCGACCGGCGACAACGCCAACGACCCCGACACCGGTGCCTACAACGGCGACCGGGTCCGCCAGGCGGAGGCGCTGGTCGCGTTCGCCGACCGGTTCGCGGCCGCGCGGGGCACCGACAAGGTGTTCCTCACCGGTGACTTCAACGCCTACTCGCAGGAGGACCCGATCACCGTCCTGGAGGAGGCCGGCTACACGATCGTGGAGTCCGACGACGAGGACGACGAGAGCTACAGCTTCAGCGGGCTCTCCGGCTCCCTCGACCACGTCCTCGCCAACGAGGCGGCGCTCGACACCGTCCAGGGTGCCGACGTGTGGGAGATCAACGCCGACGAGGCCATCGCCTTCCAGTACAGCCGGTACAACTACAACGTCACCGACTTCTGGCAGCCGAACCTCCCGTTCGCGGCGTCCGACCACAACCCGGCCATCGTGGGCTTCGACCCGGCGCCGGCGGTCGACCTGCCCAAGCAGATCCAGGTCCTCGGCATCAACGACTTCCACGGTCGGATCCTGGCCAACGGTTCGGAGGCCGGCGCAGCGGTGCTGTCCGGCGCAGTGGAGGACCTCGAGGAGCAGAACCCCAACACGGTGTTCGCTGCAGCGGGCGACCTCATCGGCGCCTCGACGTTCGAGTCCTTCATCCTCAACGACAAGCCCACGATCGACGCGCTCAACGCGGCCGGGCTCGACGTGTCGGCGGTCGGCAACCACGAGCTCGACCAGGGGTACGAAGACCTGGTCGAGCGCGTGATGGCGCCGTACGACCCGGAGGACAACCCCGAGGGCGGCGCCGAGTGGGGAGTACATCTCCGCGAACCTGACGATCACGTCGACCGGCGACCCGGCGGTGCCGGCGACCTGGATGACCGAGCGTGACGGCGTGCAGGTCGGCTTCGTGGGTGCGACGACCGAGGAGCTCAAGTCGCTGGTGAGCCCCGGCGGCGTCGCCGACATCACCGTCGAGGACATCGTCGGGTCGACGAACCAGTACGCCGCCGAGCTGCGGGCCGACGGCGCGGACATCGTGGTGATGCTGGTGCACGAGGGAGCGCCGAACACCAACTGCGCCGCGATGGACGACGACCCGGAGTCGGCGTTCGGCAGCATCGTGACCGGCGTCGGGGACGACGTCGACGCGATCATCTCCGGTCACACGCACCTCGCCTACAACTGCGAGATCGACGGTCGGCCGGTGGTCTCCGCGGGCCAGTACGGCACCGCCCTCAACCAGCTGGTGTTCAACGTCGACCCCGCGACCAACGAGGTCGTCGACATCGACACCGACCTGATCCCGCTCGCCGGTCGCGGCTTCCCGTCCGACCCGGTGGTGGAGCAGATCGTGGCCGACGCGAAGGCCGAGGCGGACATCATCGGGGCGCAGCCCCTCGGCGACATCGAGGACCGGTTCGGCCGGGCCAAGATCCCGGTCGCCGCTGCGCCGCCGGCCCCGCCGCTCGCCGACGAGAACCGCGGCGGTGAGTCGACCCTCGGCAACCTGGTGGCCGAGGTGCAGCGGTGGGCGACCGAGACGCAGGAGGCCGGGTCGGCGCAGATCGCCTTCATGAACCCCGGCGGGCTCCGGGCGGACATGGACGGTGTCGAGGCCGGCGACGTGCGCAGCCTCACCTATCGGGAGGCGGCCAACGTCCAGCCGTTCGCCAACACGCTGGTCAACATGGGCCTGACCGGTGCGCAGATCGAGACGGTGCTGGAGCAGCAGTGGCAGCGCACGGCCAGCGGCACCGTTCCCTCGCGGCCGTTCCTGAAGCTCGGCATCTCCGACGGCTTCGAGTACACCTACGTGGAGACGCCGGTGACCGTGGGCGGCACGGAGACGTTCGAGGGCGAGGTCACGGGGATGTGGCTCGACGGGGTGCCGATCGACCCGGGCACGACGTACTCGGTGACCGTGAACTCGTTCCTCTCCACCGGTGGCGACAACTTCCACGAGCTCGCCAACGGCGCCGGGACGCGTGACACCGGCAAGATCGACCTGGCGGCGATGGTCGACTACCTGGAGGAGTTCGCGAACCCTGCCGAGGGTGAGGCGCTCGAGGTCGACTACTCCCAGCGAGGCGTCGAGGTGGAGTTCCCCGCCGGCGCGCCGGCGACGTACGCCGCCGGCGACGTGGTGGAGCTCGACGTGGCGTCGCTGGCCATGTCCGGGCGGATCAACCCGACCGACCCGGTCTACGACGTCCAGGACGACACGATCGAGGTGCAGCTCGACGGTGAGGTGCTCGGCACCGCGCCGGTCGACAACACCATCGGCACCGACAAGTACGACCGCTACGGCACGGCCGAGGTGAGCGTCACCCTCCCGGAGGACACCCCCACCGGAGAGGTGGAGCTGCTGCTCGTGGGCGCCGAGACCGGCACCGAGGTGCGGGTCCCGATCACGGTGGCCGGCGACCAGGTCGTCGACAACACGGTCCGACCCACGATCCGGGGCAAGGCGCAGGTCGGCAAGACGCTGACCGGCACCCCCGGTGAGTGGACGCCGGAGGCCGAGGACGTGGCCTTCCAGTGGCTGGCCGACGGTACGCCGATCGCGGGCGCCACCGGGACGAGGCTGAAGCTGGGCGCCGGCCACGTCGGCAAGCGGATCAGCCTCCGGGTCACCGCCTCCGCCGACGGCTACGGCGACGGGGTGGCGACGTCCGCCGCGACCCGCAAGGTCGCCAAGGGCACCGTGAAGATGACCGCGAAGGTGACGCCCAAGAAGGTCAAGGTCAAGAAGACCCGGGCCTGGGTGACCGTCACGGTGACCAACCCCGACGGCATCAAGGCAGGCGGCAAGGTGACCGTCAACGCCACGGGCGTCAAGAAGGTCACCAAGTCGGTCGTGAACGGCAGGGTCAGGCTCCGCCTCCCGGCGTTCGGCACCACGGGCAAGAAGGTCCTGACCATCCGCTACTCCGGCACCGGCGCGCTCGAGGGCGCGACGGTGAAGCGGACGATCCGGGTGCGGCGGTGAGCGGGGCGGCCCGCTGACCAGCACCACCTGAGCGACACGGAGGTCCCCCGCCCGGCCACGGCCGGGTCCGGGGGACCTCCGTGCCTCTACGATCGTGGGATGAGCCGCGACACCACCGAGGAGCCCCAGCAGTGGGAGCCGCTCCTCCACCGCCTCGTCGACGCCGACCACACCGTCGCGACGGCCGAGTCGCTCACCGGCGGGCGGCTGGCCGCCCGCCTCACCGACGTCCCGGGGTCGTCGGGAGCGTTCGTCGGCGGCGTCGTCACCTACGCGACGGAGGCGAAGGTGCGCGTCCTGGAGGTGCCGCAGGAGATCGTCGACGAGCACGGGGTCGTCTCCGGCGAGTGCGCGGAGTCGATGGCGAACGGCGTCCGGGACCTGCTCGGCACGACGTACGGCATCTCGACCACCGGGGTCGCCGGTCCCGACACCCAGGAGGGCAAGCCGGTGGGGACGGTCTACGTCGCCGTGGCGGCGCCGAACGGGACCAAGGTCGTGCCGCTCGAGCTCGACGGCGACCGGGACCGGATCCAGGAGCGCACCATCGACGCGGCGCTGTCGGCGCTGGCGGTCATGATGGGAGGAGTCCGACGCCGCACCGGCCGGGCGGGGAGCGGAAGATCCGACCCTCGGGTAGCGTTGGGACACACGAACGGGTCCACGGCCCGCCTCCGCACGACGAGAAGGGAGAACGAGATGGCGCTGTTCCGCCGGCTGCTCGGCGACGTGCTCCGCGAGCGCCGCTCGGAGCTCGGTCTCACGCTGCGTGAGGTGTCGGGCACCGCCCGGGTCAGCCTCGGCTACATCTCCGAGATCGAGCGCGGGCAGAAGGAGGCCTCCTCCGAGCTGCTCGCGTCCCTGTGCGACGCCCTCGACGTGCCGCTCTCCCGGGTGCTGCGTGACGTCGCCGACGCCGTCGCCGTCGAGGAGGGCGCCGTGCCGCAGCCCACGCCCATCGCCCCGCGGCCGCAGCGCGACGAGGTCGTGGCCTCGGCCGCCTGAGCAGAAGCGGCCCCGGCGGCCGCGCCCGGCGGTCAGTGCCGGCTGCGGCCCGCCATCGCCTCGAGCCGGGCGATCCGGTCGGCCATCGGCGGGTGGGTGGAGAACAGGCGCGACACGTCCTGTGCGCGGAACGGGTTGGCGATCATCAGGTGGCTCGCGTTCTGCAGCTGCGGGGTCGGCGGCAGCGGCGCCCGGCGGGTGCCGAGCTCCAGCTTGTGCAGCGCCGAGGCGAGGGCGAGCGGGTCGCCGGTGAGCCGGGCGCCGTCCTCGTCGGCGTCGTACTCCCGGGTCCTGCTGATCGCGAGCTGGATGACCATCGCTCCGAACGGGGCCAGCAGCGCCGTGGCGAGCATCGCCAGGGGTTGGGCCGCTCCTCGTCGCCGCCGAAGAGCGAGCTGAACGCGAGGAACTGGCCGATCGAGCTGATCACCCCTGCGATCGCGGCGGCGACCGACGAGGTGAGGACGTCGCGGTTGTAGACGTGCATCAGCTCGTGGCCGAGCACACCGCGCAGCTCGCGCTCGTCGAGCAGGCCGAGGATGCCCTCGGTGACGGCGACCGCGGCGTGCTCCGGGTCGCGGCCGGTCGCGAACGCGTTGGGCGCCTGGGTCGGCGAGACGTAGATCCGCGGCATCGGCTGGCCGGCGCGCTGCGACAGCTCACGCACGATCCGGTGCAGCGCGGGCGCCTGCGCCTCGGAGACCGGGTAGGCGCGCATCGCCCGGATCGCGAGCTTGTCGGAGTTCCAGTAGCCGTAGGCGGTGGTCGCCAGGCCGATCAGTGCGAAGACCCAGATGAAGAGGGAGTTGCTGGTGGCCGCCGCGATCATGCCGCCGACGGCCAGCAGCAGGCCGAAGATGGCGGCGAACAGGCCGGCGGTCTTCAGTCCGTTGTGATGGCGGTGACGGTTCATGTCCGGAAAAACGCCGGCGGCCCGGCGCGGTGTTCCCGCCGCCGGGCGCCTCACAGCGACTTCTCAGGCGGCGGCTGGCAGGAGGGGCACCAGTACGTCGTCCGCTCCCGCGCCCGGTCGCCCACCGGGCCCGCCTGCACGACCGTCGCACAGCGGCGGCACGGCAACCGGTGGCGCCGGTAGACCCACAACGGCTCGCGGCGGTCGCCGGTCATCACCGGGCGGCCGTTGGCGACCCCGATCCGCAGCATCTGGCCCGCCCGGCGCAGCAGCCGCGACGGGTCGCGCACCTCGCCGACCGGGGTGAGCGGGTGGACGCCGTGGGCGAAGCAGGCCTCGGAGAGGTAGATGGTCCCGATCCCGGCGACGACCGTCTGGTCGAGCAGCGCCTCGCCGAGCGGGCGGGCGGGGTCGGCGAGCAACCGGCGCAGCGCCTCCTCCTCGTCCCAGCCGTCGGCGAGCAGGTCGGGGCCGAGGTGACCGACGACGGAGCCCTCGTCGGCGGTCGGCAGCAGCTCGACGATCGCGAGGGAGAACCCGACCGCCTCGGTCGACTCGGTGCGCAGCACGACCCGTGCGTCGCGGGCCGGCAGCGACCAGCGGGCGCCCGCCGCGTGCACCCGCCAGCGGCCCTCCATCTTGAGGTGGGTGTGGAGCGTCAACCTGCGGCCGTCGTGGTCGAACCGGGTGAGCAGGTGCTTCCCGTGGGTGCCGGTGCCGAGGACGGTGGCCCCGGCGAGGTCGACGGTCGCGAGCGAGGGCCAGCGGAAGTCGGTGGCCGTCAGCCGCCGGCCCTTCAGCGCCCGGTCGAGCCGTCGGGCGGTGAGCTTGACCGCGTCTCCCTCGGGCACCGCTAGCCCCGGATCCGCAGCCCGCGGGGGGTGGCGACGAAACCGGCGGCGTCGAGCGCGTCGCGGAGCGCGCTCGGGCCCGCTCCGAGCAGCGGCGCCCCGTCGGCGCGCTCCACCGTAAGCCGGCCGAGGGTGCCGCGCCGGACGGCGGTCGAGAGGGCCTCGGCAGCGGGTCGCAGCTGCTCGACGTCGTCGCTCCAGGTGAGCAGGGTGCGGCCGCCACGCTCGACGTAGAGCACCAGGGGCACCGTCGACGAGGACGACCAGCGCGCCGGCCTTGCGGCCCGGGCGGTGGCCGCCGTCGTCGACGGCGGTCGGCCAGGGGAGCGCGGCGCCGTAGGGGTTGGCCGGGTCGGTGGCGGCGAGGGCGACCGCCACGGGCTTGTCGTGGTCGGAGGTGCGGCCGAAGGTGCGCAACCGGTCGACCGCGCCGGCGGTGCCGAACTGGGCGGCTCCGAGGCCCTCGACGAAGTAGCCGCGGCGGCACCGCCCGGACTCCTCGAACGCGGAGAGGACCCGGTAGACCGCGGCGAAGCCCCCGGGGACCCGCTCGCTGACGACCGCGCCGCGGGTGACGACCCCGTGCCGGTCGAGCAGCCGCTCGGCGGTGGCGTGGGCGCGGCGCGTGGGGTCGGCGTCGATCGCCGGCAGCAGGGCCCACCGCCCGGCGGTCTCGGGTGGGCCGGAGCGGGCGACCCGGCCCGGCCGGGCTGCGGCGCGCCGCCCGCGGTGGGCGGCCCGGCCGGTGCTGGTCAGCGTGCGCAGCGGGGTGAGGGTGTCGTTGCTGACCCGGCCCGACCAGACGAGGCTCCACAACGCCGCACTGAGCCGCGCGTCGTCGAGGGGAGCCGACCGCGTTGCTGAGCTGGCGGAAGAACCAGGCGCCGCCCGGCGCGAGCGCGGTCAGCACCTGACGCTGCAGCTCGTCGTCGACCTCGCCCTGCGGCTCCGGGAGGGTGAGCGACGCCTGGTCGGCGAGGTGGAGGGAGACCCACCCGTCGCTTCCCGGCAGTGTGCCGTGGCCGGCCCAGAGCACCTCGCCGGTGGCGGTGAGCTCGTCGAGGTAGGCGGGCTCGTAGTCGCGGACCCGCGACGCCAGCACCAGCGGCTCGAGGGCGGAGGCCGGCACCGGGGCGCCGGCCAGCTGCTCGACGGCGCGCAGCACCCCGTCGATGCCGCGCAGCCCCTTGGCCGCCGGCGAGACCGCCTGCCAGGCAGCGGAGAAGCGGGCGAGGGCGACCGGCTCGACCGGCTCGATCTCGTGGCGGAGCTTGGCGAGTGAACGGCGCCGCAGCCGCCGGAGCACCTCCGCGTCGCACCACTCGTCGGCGCCGGGGACGCCGGCGCTCCCGGTGGGGCGGAACTCGCCGGTGAGCACCCGCCCCTGGGCCTCCAGCCGCTGCAGCGTGTGGCGGACGACGGCCGCGCCGAGCCCGAGGCGGGTCGCCACCTCGGAGACGGTGAACGGGCCGTGGGTGCGGGCGTAGCGGGCGACCAGGTCGGCGAGCGGGTCGTCGACCGGCTCGGTGAACACCGCCGGCGTGCCGGGCGGCACCGGCACCCCGAGCCCGTCGCGGAGCCGGGCCACGTCCTCGACCACCGCCCACGCCGGGCCGTAGGGCATCCGCACCTCGACCGCGCGGCGGGAGGCGACCAGGTCGGCCAGCCAGTCGGCCACGGGGGAGTCCGGCAGTGTGCGCGCGACCAGCTCGTCGAAGGTCGACGGCCCGAGCAGCCGGAGCAGGTCGACGACGCCCTCGGCGTCGCGGGCGCGACGGTCGGGTGCGAGCCGCTGGAGCTCGGCCTCGACCTCGGCGAGCACGTCGGGGTCGAGCAGCTCGCGGAGCTCGGCGCGGCCGAGCAGCTCAGGCGAGCAGGCCCTGGTCGAGCGTCAGGGCCGCTGCGCGTCGCTCCGCGATGGGGGAGTCGCCCTCGTAGACGAACTGCGCGACATAGCCGAACAGCAGCGTGCGGGCGTACGGCGACGGCGCCGGGGTCTCGACCTCGGTCACGGTGACCTCGCGCCGGTCGGTGCGCTGGAGCAGCCGGGTGAGGCCCGGCAGGTCGTAGACGTCGTTGAGCACCTCGCGCACCGTCTCGAGCACGATCGGGAACGACGGGTAGCGGGCCGCGACCTCGAGCAGCTGCGCCGCCCGCTGCCGCTGCTGCCACAGCGGGGACCGGCGGCCCGGGTCGCGCCTCGGGAGCAGCAGCGCCCGCGCCGCGCACTCGCGGAACCGGCTGGCGAACAGGGCGGACCCGCCGACCTCGCGGGTGACGATCTCCTCGACCTCGTCGGGCTCGAACACCACGACGTCGGCGGTCGGAGGCTCGGCGTCGGTGTCGGGGATCCGGATCACGATGCCGTCGTCGGAGGCCATCGCCTGCCCGTCGACGCCGTAGCGCTCACGCAGGCGGGCGTTGATCGCCAACGCCCACGGCGCGTGGACGGCGGTGCCGTAGGGCGAGTGCAGCACCAACCGCCAGTCGCCCAGCTCGTCGCGGAACCGCTCCACCAGCAGCGTCGTGTCGCTCGGGAGCGCCCGGGTCGCGTCGACCTGCTCGCGGAGGTAGCCGACCAGGTTGGCCGCGGCGTACTCGTCGAGGCCCTCGCTCCGGGCCCGGTCGCGCGCCTCCTGCTCGGGGAGCGCGGCGAGCTCGCGGGTGAACGCGCCGATCGCCTCGCCCAGCTCGGCGGGGCGGCCGAGCGTGTCGCCCTTCCAGAAGGGCAACCGCCCGGGCACGCCGGGCGCCGGAGAGACCAGGACCCGGTCGTGGGTGATGTCCTCGATCCGCCAGCTGGTCGCGCCGAGGGCGAACACGTCGCCGACCCGGCTCTCGTAGACCATCTCCTCGTCGAGCTCGCCGACCCGCCGGCCGGGACCCTCGCCGCCGACGAGGAACACGCCGTAGAGCCCCCGGTCGGGGATCGTGCCGCCGCTGGTCACCGCGAGCCGCTGGGCACCGGGCCGGCCCGCGACCCGGCCGGTCACCCGGTCCCAGGTGATCCGCGGCCGGAGCTCGGCGAACTCGTCGCTGGGGTAGCGGCCGGCCAGCAGGTCGAGCACGGCGTCGAAGGCGGAGCGGGGCAGCTGGGCGTACGACGCGCACCGGCGCACGACGTCGAACAGCTCGTCGACGTCCCACTCGTCGAGCGCGGTCGCGGCCACCACCTGCTGGGCGAGCACGTCGAGCGGGTTGGCCGGCACCCGCAGCGCCTCGATGCCGCCGGTGCGCATCCGGGCGACCGACACCGCTGCCGGGGCGAGGTCGCCCCGGTGCTGGGGGAAGAAGACGCCCTTGGAGGTCTCGCCGACCTGGTGGCCCGCGCGGCCCACCCGCTGCAGCGCGCTCGCCACACTCGGAGGGGAGGCGATCTGGAGCACCTGGTCGACCGCGCCCATGTCGATGCCGAGCTCGAGGCTGCTCGTCGCCACCACGGCCGGGAGCCGCCCGGCCTTGAGGTCGTCCTCGATCTGCGCGCGCTGCTCCTTGGACACCGAGCCGTGGTGGGCCTTGGCGAGGAGCGCCGAGGCCCCGGCCGACGCCCCGGACTGGGCCATCACCTCCGCCGGCGGCTCGACCCCGTCGGCGGCGGTGCCGGTCGCGATCTCGTTGAGCCGGGCCGTCAGCCGCTCCGCGGTGCGGCGGGGAGTTGGCGAAGACGATGGTCGAGGTGTGCTCGCGGATCAGCTCCGCCACCCGCTGCTCGACGTGGGGCCAGATGCTGCCGCGCCGGCGGGCGACGGACTCGCCGAGGTCGTCGTAGGCCTCCACCTCGGGCTGGGCGTCGAACGCGGGGTCGCCCGCCCCCGGCTCGGTCATGTCCTCGACCGGGACGACGACCCGCAGGTCCCAGCTCTTGTGCGCCGGAGGCGCCACGATCTCGACCGGGGCGCGGCCGCCGAGGAAGCGGGCGACCTCCTCGGTCGGACGCACGGTCGCCGAGAGCCCGATCCGTTGCGCCGGCTCGGGCAGCAGGGCGTCGAGGCGCTCGAGGGTGAGCGCCAGGTGGGCGCCGCGCTTGGTGCCGGCGACGGCGTGCACCTCGTCGACGATCACGGTCTGCACGCCCTGCAGCGACTCCCGCGCCCGGCTCGTGAGCATGAGGAACAGCGACTCGGGCGTGGTGATGAGGATGTCGGGCGGCCGGGTGGTGAGCGTGCGCCGCTCGTTGGCCGGGGGTGTCGCCGGAGCGGATGCCGACCCGCACCTCCGGAAGCGCGGCGCCCGGGCCGAGGCGCTCCGCGGTCTGCCGGATCCCGGCAAGCGGCGCCCGCAGGTTGCGCTCGACGTCGACGGCCAGCGCCTTGAGCGGCGACACGTAGAGGACCCGGGTGCGCTTCGTGCGGTCGTCGGGGACCGGCGTGGTGAGCAACCGGTCGATCGAGGCGAGGAACGCGCTCAACGTCTTGCCGGAGCCGGTGGGCGCCACCACCAAGGTGTGCCGACCGCCGGAGATGGACGCCCACGCCCCGGCCTGCGCCGGCGTCGGCTCGGCGAACGCCGCCCGGAACCACGCCCGGGTGGGCTCGCTGAACCGGCTCAGCGCCTCGGCAGGGGAGGCGTCGTCGCGGGCTGGAGGCACCCGACCAGTGTTGCGCACGGCACCGACAGGGCCTCAGGCTGGAACCCATGGCCGACCGCCCCGACCACTCCGTCCACGCCGACCGCCCCCGCCTGCTGCACACCGTGATCGACACCGCCGACTGCCGCGGGCTCGCGGAGTTCTACCGCGAGCTGCTCGGGCTGCGGTACCGCCCGGGCGACGAGCCGGGGGCGTCCGGCGGGTCGGGGGCCGATGACCCCGACTGGCTGGTGCTGGTCGAGGACGACGGCACCCGGCGCCTGGCGTTCCAGCGGGTCGAGCGGCTGGAGCCCACGACCTGGCCCGACCCGGACGTGCCGATGCAGATGCACCTCGACCTGACCGTGCCCGATCGGGCGTCGCTCGAGCGGCAGCGGGAGCGGGCGGAGTCGCTGGGCGCGGCGCTGCGGCTCGACCGCACCGACGACGAGGAGGAGCCGCTCTACGTGTTCACCGACCCCGCGGGACACCCGTTCTGCATCTTCGTGGCGTAGGGCGTGGGGGCCGTCGTCACGGCCGCCGCAGATTCATCACGGTATGTCGACGGACCTGCGCTTCCCACGGCGTACCCACCGTGGAAGGCGTCGGCTCGGCTGCATACCGTGATGAACCTGCGCCGCCCGCGCCCTCACTTCGGCGGCAACGACCCGGCGTACGCCGCTCCGCGCCGCACCCAGTCGGCGAGGTCGTCGCCGGCGAGGTGCTCGCCGTCGACCCGCAGCCAGCCGCGCAGCGCCCGGCCGCGCATCTCCATCGGGTGGGCGGGCGTGGACGCCAGCAGCTCGACGCCCTCGGCCGGGTCGACGCGCACCATGATGCCGCCCCCGCCGCTCACCGCGACCGCCATGTTGCCGCCGACGAGGAATGCGAGCCCGCCGAACATCCGCTTCTCGGTCACCTCCGCCCCACCGCCGAGGAGCTCGCGGATCCGGTCGGCGAGGGCCGTGTCGTACGCCATGACGGGAGCGTAGGCCGCGCCACCGACACCAGGAGCGTTGAGACTCAGCCCGGCGGCTGCCACGCCGGGTCGCGGCCGATGAAGCCGACCAGCCGGTCCCTGCCAGCCGGCGTCGGCGGGCACCGGGACGGCGGGTCCGTACTGACCGCTGCCGCGCAGCACCTCCTCCATGTCGACCATGGCCTCGTAGAGCTCGCGGCAGCGGTCCTCGTCGAGGCGCTCGTCCTGCCCGGTGGCGCGGGCGAGGTCCCAGGTGTGCATGAACACGTCGGCGGTGTAGAACTGCGACACCGCCCGGGGAGCGGCATCGCCGGCACGTGCGGGTGGGCGAAGGTCCTTCCCGCCGACTCCGGGTCGTCGAGGATCTGCTGCACGGCGGCTGCGTGGTGCTCCCACGCGGCGACCGGGTCGTCGTTCACGGACGGTCCGTCCGGCAGCGCGACCTCGGCGCCGGAGGCGAGGAAGGGTGGCAGCCACTCCACCAGGTGTCGTACGACGTCGCGCGCCGTCCACTCCGCGACCGGCGACGGCGCGTCCCAGGCGCCGGGCACGACGCCCCGCACCCGCTCGCCGAACGCGCCGGCGACGACCCGGTGCTCGTCCGCGGGATCGGTCGGGATCACTCCTGCCCCGCCAGTGCGGCCAGCAGCTCGTCGAGGGCGGCATAGCCCTCGTCGACGCCGACCTCCATGCCGCTGGCCATCATCCCGGCCTGCGCCTCCATCGACTCCACCACGGAGAGGATCTCCAGCCGGGTGCGGCCGTCGCCGAGGTCGTGGAGCTCGAGGGTCTCGAGGGCGACCGCCTCGGGCATCTCCTCGAACCCGAAGGTCTGCACGATCTTGCGGTTCTCCTCGACCCGGTGGAAGGAGCCGTAGAAGTGGGCGACCTCCTCGCCGTCGCGGAGTGCGGTGTAGCGGTACTCGCCACCGGTGCGCACGTCCCACCGCTCGATGTCCATGTCGATCGAGCGCGGCCCCATCCACTGCCGCACCAGCTCGGGGTCCGCGTGGGCGCGGTAGACGAGCTCGGGCGGCGCGTCGAACTCCCGCACCATCCGGACCACCGGGATGTCGGGGTCCGCCTCGATCAGGGTCTGCCGGGTGCCGTCCCCGGCCTGCGTCGTGGTCATCCTGCCTGCTCCTTCGTTCCGGGTTCCTGCTGTTCCTCGCCCTGCATGCGGTCGAGGAGCGCGTCCAGCCGTTGGTAGCGCTCCTCCGCCTGGCGGCGGTAGCGCTCGATCCACTTCGTCATCAGGTCGAACACCTCCGCCTCCAGGTGGACCGGCCGGCGCTGGGCGTCGCGGCTGCGGCGCACCAGCCCGGCGTCCTCGAGCACCTTGAGGTGCTTCGAGACCGCCTGCAGCGAGACGTCGTACGGCGCGGCGAGCTCGCCGACCGTCGCGTCGCCCGCCGCGAGCCGGGCGACGATGTCGCGCCGGGTCGGGTCGGCGAGCGCCGCGAACACCCGCGAGAGCCGCGCCTGTTCCTCAACCATGTGGTTGATCAAACGTCGTCGCACGCGTCTTGTCAACCCCCTGGTTGAACATGACAGACTCCCGGGGTGCGGTACGGCGAAGCGGGGGAGCGCGGGTGGGCCTGGGTCCTCGGCCACGTGCGGTGGGACGACGGCCCGTGGATCCCCGAGGCGCTGGACGACGTCGAGCCGCGGTCCGGCTACCGGGACGGCGTCCACAGCGGTGCCGGCGGCCTCGCCCTGGTCCTCGGGGAGATCGCCCGGACCCGCCCGTGGACCGCCGATGAGCAGGTCCTCGCCGAGGGGCTCGTCGACCGCCTGCACGGCACGGTCGCCACGACCGTCGACGCGTCGATGTTCGACGGGCTCCCCCGGCCACCTCGCCGCCCTGACCGCGCTTGGCGCCGACGGCCGGGACCGGGTCGTCGCCCGGCTGCTCGACCTCGCCGAGGCCGACGGGTGGCCGACGTCGGTGGTCGGCGCACCTCGCTACGGCCCGGGGGTGCGGGTCAACGACCTGACGCTCGGCACCGCCGGTGTGCTGCTCGCCGGCGTCGAGGCCGTGCGACAGGACCTCCCGCACGCCCGTGAGCTGGCCGACCACGCGGCGGCGGTGCTGCTCGCGGAGGCGGAGGAGCAGCCGACGGGGACGCGGTGGCGGTTCGTGCCCCGTCGGCACCGGGTGGACGGAGCGGAGCCGACCGAGATGCCCAACCTGTCCCACGGCGTGGCCGGCGTCGCCGCCGCCCTCGCGACCGCCGGCACCGTGCTGCGCCGGCCGGACCTCGTGACGGCGGCGCGGGCGGGCGCCGAGCACCTGCTCACCCCTCGCGGAGAGCGACGCGGCGGGGACCAGGTTCCCGCGGTACGTCCCGCCGTTGCCGGACGACCACCCCGACGCCGAGCCCACGAGCTTCGGCTGGTGCCACGGCGCCGCCGGGACGTCGTTGCTCTTCGCCGCGCTCGACCGCGCCGGCCTCGAGGAGGTGGGCGGCCGGACGCCCGCGGAGTGGCACGACGACTGCCTCCGGAGCGTCCGCACCTCCGGCCTGCCCGCGCGGGTCCGCCCCGGGTTCTGGGACAACGACGGCCGCTGCTGCGGCACCGCCGGCGTCGGCGGCGTGCTGCTCACTACCGTCGACACGGACTGGGCGGTGCGGCTGGGAGACGCGCTCCTCGAGCGGGCGGTCGAGGACGGTGCCGGACTCTGCTGGCGGTTCGCCGCGGCCGACGCCGGCCCGGAGGGACTGCCACCGGGGATCGGCTGGATGCAGGGCGCAGCGGGCATCGCGGCGTACCTGCTGCGGCTCGACGCCGTGCTCGCGGGCGCCCGCCCGACGGAACCCACCCTCGACTGGTGGTGGGCGGTGTCGTGACCCGGGGCGTCATGCCGCAGCGGGTTCGGGGTACCGCGCCGGCATGGCCGACGAACGAGAACGACCCACGGTGAACCAGCCGCTCCACGGTCCGCGCCGGTCGCCGAAGTCGCTGCTGATCGTGCTGGCGATCCTCGTGGCGGTGGCCGCGGTGATGGCGCTGATCGTCTGGCTGCGCTACAACACCTGACGAGCGCGCTCAGGTCTGCGCGCGCACCATCGGCGGCGAGATCACCTGCGCCGGACCGCGCCGGTAGAGCAGCGCCGGCCGGCCGCCGCCCTCCGACGCCGTCCCGCGGCTGTCGGTGGGCACCACGAACCCCTCGGTGCCGAGCACCTTGCGGCGGAAGTTGCCGAGGTCCGGCGGCGTGCCCCAGACCGCGGTGTAGACGCGCCGCAGCTCGGGGAGCGTGAACGGCTCGGCGACGAACTCGGTGGCCAGCGTCGTGTACTCCAGCTTCGCGCGCACCCGCTCGCGTGCGTCGAGCAGGATCCGGTGGTGGTCGAAGGCGAGCTCGGGGGCCTCGGCCGCGGCGTCCTCGGCCGGCTCGAGGAGGTCGTCGACCACCCACCAGCGTGCGTCGGCGGCGTCGGTGCCCGCGGTCGGGTCGGGCAGGTCGGGCGCCAGCGCGACGTGGGCGATCGACACCACCCGCATCCGCGGGTCGCGGTCGGGCGCGGAGTAGGTGCGCAGCTGCTCCAGGTAGCCGGAGAACTGCGCCGACGTCTGCGAGAGGCCGGTCTCCTCGTGCAGCTCGCGCCACGCGGCCTGCTCGGCGTCCTCATCGGGCCCGACGAACCCGCCCGGCAGCGCCCAGTGCCCGCGGAACGGCTCCTCCCCGCGCTCCACGAGCAGCACGCTGAGGGCGCCGTCGCGGATCGTGAAGATCGCCAGGTCGACGGCGACCGCGAACGGGGGGTACGACGACCCGTTGCCGCCCGTCATACCTGCACGCCCGCCTCGGTCATCTCACGCACCGCGGCCGTGCTCGACTCCGGGGGCGACACCGGCGTGCATCCCGTCGAGGAGGCGCACCGCGAACCCCTCCCGTCGCGCGTCGAGCGCCGTCGCCCGCACGCAGTAGTCGGTCGCGATCCCGGCCAGGTCGATCTCGGTGACGCCGGCGGCGCGGAGCACGTCGGCGAGCGTCGCGCCGTCGTCGGTGACTCCCTCGAACGCCGAGTACGCCGGCTCGCCCATGCCCTTGCGGACGTGGTGGGTGACCGCGTCGGTCACGAACCCCGGCGCGTAGTCCGAGCCGCCCTCCGTCGCGACGCAGTGCACCGGCCAGGTGGTGACGAAGTCCGGCTCCTCGCCGGGCTCGTGGAAGTGGCCGCCGTTGGTGCCGTGCGGGTCGTGCCAGTCGCGCGAGGCCGCGATGACGGCGTACTCGGCGGCGTGCCCGGCCAGGTGCTCGCTGATCCGGGCGGCGACGTCGTTGCCGCCGGCGACGCCGAGCGACCCGCCCTCGACGAAGTCGTTCTGCACGTCGACGATGAGCAGGGCCCTCGTGGGGGCGGGTGCGGTGGTCATGCTGCTCTCCCTCCTGGTGGTGGGTGACGGTGAGGTACGACGGGCCCGCGGCGACCGAGCGGGCCTCCGGCGGCAGCGACGCGACCGCCGCTGCCGTGAACGCGCGGACGTCCGCGATCGAGGGCGCGTGCACGGTCGCGCCGCCGCGCACCACCGGCACCTGCGCACGCTGCGCGCCCACGGGCTCGGGGTCGCCGGCGACGGTGAACGTCTCGCGGACGAGCACGCCGGCGTCGTCGTACCGGCGCCAGGCCGTCTTGTGGCCGCCGACCGACACCTTGTCCTTCGACTTCTTCGAGACCGGCCGGAGCGTGGTGTCGTCCGGCGAGTCGGCCACGGCGACCAGCTTGTAGACCATGCTCGCGGTCGGGTGGCCCGACCCGGTCGCCACCCGCGTGCCGACGCCGTAGCCGTCGATCGGGGCGTCGGCGAGGGCGGCGATGACGAACTCGTCCAGGTCGCTGGTGGCCACGATGCCGGTCCGCGTGGCGCCCAGGGCGTCGAGCAGCTCGCGGGCCTTGGCCGCCTCCTCGGCGAGGTCGCCGGAGTCGATGCGCACCGCGCCGAGCTCGGGACCGGCGACCCGCACCGCGGTGCGGATGCCCTCGGCGGTGTCGTAGGTGTCGACCAGGAGCGTGGTGCCGACCCCCTGCGCGGCGACCTGGCTGCGGAACGCCGCCTCCTCGCTCTCGTGGGCGAGGGTGAACGCGTGGGCCGCGGTGCCGACCGTCGGCACGCCGTGGAGCCGGCCGGCCGCGAGGTTGCTGGTCGACGCGAACCCCGCCAGGTAGGCGGCCCGGGCGACCGCGACGGCCGCCTGCTCGTGGGTGCGGCGACTGCCCATCTCGATCAGCGGGCGGCCCTGCGCGGCGGTCACCATCCGGGCGGCGGCGCTGGCGATCGCCGTGTCGTGGTTGAGGACGCTGAGGACCAGCGTCTCCAGCAGGACGCACTCGCCGAGCGTGCCGGAGACCGTCAGCACCGGGCTGCCGGGGAAGTAGAGGTCGCCCTCGCGGTAGGCGTCGATGTCGCCGCGGAACCGGAAGCCCTCGAGGTAGGCGGCGGTCTCCTCGCCGACGACCTCGTGCTCCACGAGCCAGGCCACCTCGTCGGCGTCGAACGTGAACGCCTCGACGAGGGGGGAGGAGGCGGCCGAGCCCGCCGAGGACGCCGTACCGGCGGCCCTCCGGGAGCCGGCGGGCGAACACCTCGAACACCGCCCGGTTGTCGACGGAGCCGTCGCGCACCCAGGAGTCGAGCATCGTCAGCTCGTAGCGGTCGGTCAGCAGCCCGGTGCGGTCCATGCCGGCTCCTCACGTTGTAGTCATGATGACTATAACAGGGTCGGTGATGCGCCTGGCGTCGGCGGCACGCCACCGAGCGCGGTTCCTCCCTCTACTCTGCCCTCGTGGGCGAGCGGCAACGGGTCGAGGCGCTCGCCGTCGCCTACGAGCAGCGGCTGGCGGAGCAGCGCGAGGGCCGCCGCGAGCGGGGCGCGTTCTACACCCCGCCCGACCTGGTCTCCTGGGTGCTCGACCGGGCGCTGGGTCCCGGCGTCGCCCGGGTGCTGGACCCTGCCTGCGGCACCGGGCACTTCCTCGTGGCCGCGGCCCGGCGGCTCGGCGCCCGGTCGGTCCACGGGTCCGACCTCGACCCGGAGGCGGTCGCGATCGCCCGGGCGCGGCTGCTCGCCGAGGACCCGACGCTGACGCCTGACGAGGTGGCGCAGCAGGTGCGGGTCGCCGACGGGCTCACCGCGTGGGACGGCGAGCAGTTCGACGCGGTCGTGGGGAACCCGCCGTTCCTGGGCCAGCTGCGACGGCGTACCGCCGGCCGGTCGGACGCGCGGCCGGCCGCCTACACCGACACCAGTGCCGTCTTCCTGCAGCGGGCGCTCGAGCTGGTGCGCCCCGGCGGCACCGTCGCGCTGGTGCAGCCGCTGTCGGTGCTCGCCGCCCGCGACGCGGGTCCGGTACGCCGGGCGGTCGCGGAGCGCGGCGCGGTGACCGACCTGTGGTGCTCGCCCCGGCCCGTGTTCGCCGGCACCTCGGTGCTCACCTGCGTGCCGGTGGTGCGGGTCGGCGACCCCGGCGCCACCGACCCGGACGGGTGGGGCCGGCTCGCGGCGCCGTCGTACGGGATCCCGCCGGTGAGGCTGCGCACCGGCGACGGCGCGGTCGGCGACCTCGCCGTGTGCACCGCCGACTTCCGCGACCAGTACTACGGCCTGGTGCCGCACGTCCGCGACGGCGGGCTCGACGGCTCCGGTGCACCGCTGGTGACCAGCGGGCTGATCGAGCCGGCGGGCTGCGAGTGGGGGAGACGCCCCACCCGCTTCGCGAGACGGCGTCTCGACGAGCCCGTCGTCGACCTGGCCGGCCTGCGCGCCGGGCCGCTCGCGTCGTGGGCCGACGCCCGGCTGGTGCCCAAGCTCCTCGTCGCGGGCCAGGGCCGGGTGGTCGAGGCGGTGGTCGACGAGCGCGGCGCCTGGCTGCCGTCGGTGCCCGTCGTCAGCGTCGTGCCCTCCGACCCGGCCGACCTCTGGCGGCTGCTCGCCGTCCTGCTCGCACCCCCGCTCGTCGCCGACGCGGCGGCCCGCTACCTCGGCGCCGGCCTGACCCCGGGCTCGGTCAAGCTCAGCGCCCGTCAGCTCGCCGCCCTGCCGCTGCCCGCGGACCCGGACGCCTGGGCCGAGGGCGCCCTGCTCGCCGAACGCGCCCAGCGCGACCGCGACCCCTCCGCCCTCGCCGCGACGGCGCGCGTGATGACGCGTGCCTACGGCGGCGACGAGGAGGTGACGGCGTGGTGGCTGGAGCGGGCGGGGGTGGAGTGACAGGGGTGCTCGGACACCATCGTCACTTCCGACTAGGGATGTAGTCCGGTTGTGCCCCCGGGCCGCGGTCGATCGACCTTGTTTGGTCGAACCGCGACGCCAGCCCCTCCCGGACGCTTAGGTTCACCCACGAACCGTGCGCTGGTCGGCTGATCAGCGCCACCACCGGCCGCTCGGGCCGTCGGAACACCCAGGGGGAACCAACATGAAGAGAACACTTGTCGCGTTGGCGCTGGCGGCCGGGCTGCTGACGCCGATCGCCGCGCTGCCGACGCCGTCGGCGCACGCCGTTCCGGGGGTGCGTCACCAAGGGCGAGTTCCGGCAGGTCACCTCCGGCCGCACGCTGCTGTGGGTCGAAGCGCGCTTCGACACGCACGGGCGGCTCGAGCACCAGGGAGGCGGCTACAAGACCAAGAGCTACCGGCCCTGCTGGGGGCCGGACACGGGCCGCTACCAGGTCACCTACCGCCACTATCGCCAGGCCTGGCGGCTGGACTGGAAGTCCTACAGCCGCATGTACGACAGCTACTGACCGCCGAGCCGACGTCGCGGCGACCGGCCGACGTACCGAAGTGCGTCGCCGGGCGGTGCCTGAGCGTGGCCCGCGAGGCCGATCGGCGGGTTTGGTACGTCCGTAGGCACCGAGGCTCCACCGTTCACCACCGGGTGGACGTGTCGAACCGCGGCCGGGCGACGGCAGCGATGAGTCGACGCCCGGCCGGCGGTCGGACCCTGCATGAGCGTCAGCGAGTTCCTCTCCGACGGCGTCGAGCTCTTCGCCACGGTCTGCGTGCGCGACCATGCGACCGCGTGCCCGTGGTGGGAGCAGCTGCTCGGTCGCCACTCGACGTTCGATGCCACGCCGACGGAGTCGGTATGGGAGATCGCGCCCCACCGCTGGCTCGTCGTCGAGCAGCGGCCCGACCGGGCGGGGCACGCTGCGGTGACCGTGTTCGTCGCCGACCTCGACGAGCGGGTCCGCGCGATCTCAGGTCGCGGGATCGAGCCCGACGAGCGGGAGACCTACGGCGACGGGGTCCGCAAGGTGATCTACCGCGACCCTGACGGCAACGAGATCGGCTTCGGCGGCCCGCCGCTCGGTGCGGCCGGCTGATCCCGCCGAGCATCCGGAGCCGCGGACGTCATGCGTGCCGTGGGCGATCGCCCTCGGAACGTATGACGTCCCCGGCCGCCCGCGCCTCCCGGCCGCCCGCGCTTTCCGGCCGACCGCGCTGCCCACCCGCCCTCGATATCCGCGCGACCGCTGTCGGGGTCGCTCCCTAGGATCGGGTCCGTGAGCGAGACGGCGTCGGAGGATCAGGCGAGGAGCGGCGTGGAGGCGCAACCGGGGGCTGGGTCGATGATCCGGGCGCGCGGGCTGCGCAAGACGTTCGACAGCGGCTTCGAGGCGGTGCGGGGGATCGACCTCGACGTGCGGCGCGGCGAGGCGTTCGGGTTCCTCGGGCCCAACGGCGCCGGGAAGTCGTCGACGATGCGGATGATCGCCGCCGTGTCGCCGGTGACCGACGGTGAGCTGCGGATCCTGGGCATGGACCCGGCTGCCGACGGGCCGGCGATCCGGGGCCGGCTCGGGGTGTGCCCGCAGGAGGACAACCTCGACACCGAGCTCAACGTCTTCGACAACCTCTACATCTACGGCCGCTACTTCGGCCTGCCCCGGCAGGTGGTGCGCGAGCGGGCGGCCGAGCTGCTCGAGTTCGCCAAGCTGACCGACAAGGCGAAGGCCAAGGTCGACGAGCTCTCCGGCGGCATGAAGCGGCGGCTCACGATCGCGCGGTCGCTGGTCAACCGGCCCGACCTGCTGCTGCTCGACGAGCCGACGACCGGGCTCGACCCGCAGGCGCGGCACCTGCTGTGGGACCAGCTGTTCCGGCTCAAGCAGGCCGGCGTCACGCTCGTCCTCACCACCCACTACATGGACGAGGCCGAGCAGCTCTGCGACCGGCTGGTCGTCATGGACAAGGGGGTGGTCGTAGCCGAAGGAGCACCGCTCGACCTGATCCGCGCCCACTCCACGCGCGAGGTCGCCGAGCTCCGGTTCGGGGTCGGCGAGCACGAGGCGCACGCCGCGAAGGTGGCCGACCTCGGCGAGCGGGTCGAGGTGCTGCCCGACCGGCTGCTCGTCTACGCCGAGGACGGCGAGGAGGTCGTGACCCGCACCCACGAGCGCGGCCTCCAGCCGCTCGCCACCCTGGTGCGGCGCTCGACCCTGGAGGACGTGTTCCTCCGGCTCACCGGACGGACGCTGGTCGACTGATGAGCGCCGGCACCATCAGTCCCGACCGCGCCGCGCCGGCCGGCGACCTGCCGTTCCTCGAGGGCGTACGCCGCCAGATCGACTACTGGGCGACGCTCTGGGCCCGCACCTGGCGCGGCGTGATCGCATCCTCGTTCCTGTCACCGTTCCTCTACGTGCTCGCGATGGGCGTGCTCCTCGGCGACTTCGTCGAGGCCGACGCCGAGACGCTCGAAGGCGCGTCGTCCTACCTCGCGTTCGTGGTGCCCGGCCTGATCGCCGCCCACGCGATGCAGACCGCCGTGTCGGAGACGACGTACCCCCGTCATGGGCATGATCAAGTGGCAGCGCATCTACGAGTCGATGCTCGCCACGCCGCTCCAGCCGCGGCACGTCGTCGGCGCCCACCTCGCCTCGGTGGTGCTGCACCTCGTGGCGGCGTGCGGTGTCTACACGCTCGTGATGGTGCCGTTCGGGGTCTTCGAGGCCTGGTGGAGCCCGTTCCTGGCGTTCGGCGCCCAGGTGCTCTGCGGCACGGCGTTCGCGACGCTGGTCTACGCGTTCAGCACGCGGGTGCGGTCGGAGCAGGCGTTCGGCGTCCTGTTCCGGCTGGGCGTGTTCCCGCTGTTCCTGTTCTCCGGCGCGTTCTTCCCCGTCACCAACCTCGGCGACGTGGGGGCGTGGCTGGCGCGGCTGACGCCGCTGTGGCACGGCGTCAACCTTTCCCGCATGCTCGCCCTCGACAACGTCACCTGGTGGGTGGCCGGCGTCAACGTCGCCGTGCTGGCGGCGCTCGCCGTGCTCGGCTGGCGGTGGTCGGTCTCGGGCCTGGCGAAGCGGATGATCACGTGAGCGCCACGTTCGCCGACGACGCCGAGGTGCGGCCGCTCGGCCCGGTCGCCTCGCTGCGGCTGCTCGTGCTGCGCAACTACATCACCTACCGCAGCGCGTGGAAGCTGTTCGTCTCCGGCTTCCTGGAGCCGGTGTTCTACCTGCTCTCCATCGGCATCGGCGTCGGCGCCCTCGTCGACGGGTTCGAGGCCGGCGGTCGGGAGGTGTCGTACGCCGCGTTCGTCGCCCCCCGGGATGCTCGCCGTGTCGGCGTTCAACGGTGCGCTCATGGACTCGACGTTCAACGTGTTCTTCAAGCTGAAGTACACCAAGCTCTACGACCAGATCCTCGCCACGCCGCTGACGACCGGCGACGTCGCCCGCGGCGAGATCGCGTGGGGGCAGCTGCGCGGGTCGACGTACGCCGCGGCGTTCCTGCTGGTCATGCTGGCGATGGGCCTCATCGAGTCGTGGTGGGCGCTGCTCGCGCTGCCGGCGGTGCTGCTGATCGGGTTCGCGTTCAGCGCGGTCTGCATGGCGGCGACGACGTGGATGCGCAACTTCCAGGACTTCGACAAGATCACGCTCGTCCAGCTGCCGATGTTCCTGTTCTCCGCGACGTTCTTCCCGGTCGAGACCTACTCCGGCCCCGTGCGGTGGGTCATCGAGTGCACGCCGCTCTACCGCGGCGTCGTGCTGTGTCGCGAGCTCACCCTCGGCACCGTGTCGTCCGCCTCGCTGGTCTCCGTGGTCTACCTGCTGCTGATGGGCGTGCTGGGCATGCTGGTGGTGCGCCGGCGGCTCGACCGGCTGCTGCTGACGTGAGGGAGGCGTGATGGGTCGCAGGCGCGCGGTGCTGGTGTCCGTCGGCGGCGTGCTGCTCGTGGCGCTCGTCGCCGGGTTGCTGCTCTTCCAGCCCTGGCTGCTGCTCGTCGACGACGAGGTCGACGAGGCCGACGACGGCGGCGCTGTGGTCGCCACGGCCTCCGCCGGCATCTCCGACACCGCGGTGCCGGACGGCGACGGCACGGCGCCGGTGCGCCTCGAGCTCGCCCGCGGCCGGTTCATCGACGCCGAGCACGGCACGTCCGGGACCGCGGTCGTCTACCGCCGCGACGACGGCACCCGCTACCTGCGGCTGGAGGACCTCGACACCTCCAACGGGCCGGACCTGCACGTGTGGATCAGCGACCGGCCCAGCGGCGGCGACTGCGAGGGCTGCTTCGACTCCTGGGGCATCTACGACGACGGCGACCACGTCGCGCTCGGCGAGCTGAAGGGCAACCAGGGCAGCCAGAGCTACGAGATCCCCGACGGCGCCGACCTCGCCGGCATGCGGTCGGTCGTCATCTGGTGCGACCGGTTCAACGTCGCCTTCGGCACCGCACCGATCGCCTAGCCCGTCAGGTCTCCCGCTCGTCGAGCAGCCGCTCCACCACCCGGGCGACGCCGTCCTCGTCGACGGGTGGCGCCACGTGGTCGGCGGCGGCCAGCACGCTCTCGTGCGCTCCGGCGACGGCGTACGACGTGCCGGCCCAGGCGAGCATCGGGATGTCGTTGGGCATGTCGCCGAACGCGACGACGTCCTCGGCGTCGACGCCGAGCCGCTCTGCAGAGGCCGACCAGGGCGCTCGCCTTCGTGACGTCCGAGGCGCTGATCTCGACGAGCCCGCTCACCGACCAGGTCGCGGTGGCGGCGCCGCCGACGGCGGCGAGGGTGCGGTCCCGCAGCTCGTCGGGGTCGAGGCCCTGGTGGCGGACGAGCAGCTTGAGCGCCGGCACGTCCCAGATCTCGCCGAGCTCGCCGACCGGCGACCCGGCCGGCACGCCGTAGGGCTCGACGTAGGTGGGGTCGCGGCGGATCCCGTCGAGGCACTCGATGGCGAACGACGCGCCCGGCAGCGCCTCGCGGATCGCCGCCACCACCTCGAGGCCCGCGGCCGGCTCGATGCCGCTGACGGCCAGCGGCCTGCGCTCGTGGACGTCGTAGACGACCGCCCCGTTGGAGACGACGGCGAGCCCGTGCCGCCCCACGTGCGGCCAGAACCCGTCCATCCACCGCAGCGGGCGCGCCGTCACGAACACCAGCGGGATGCCGGCCCGGTCGGCCTGCTCCAGCACCGACGCGGTGCGGGGGCTCGGCTCCCGCGCGTCGTAGGGGACCAGCGTCCCGTCCAGGTCGGTCGCGATCAGCACCCGCCGATCCTCCCTCACCGCAGGTCCACGGTGTTGACGGCGGTGTGATGATCGGCCGCATGACGGGCGAGGTGGTGGTCGGGACCGGGCCGGTGGGCCTCGACGAGGTGGTGGCGGTGGCGCGGTACGGCGCCCGGGTGCGGCTGTCGGAGGACGCGCTCGCCGCGGTCGACCGGGCGCGCGGGGTCGTGGACCGGCTCGCCGCGTCGGAGCGGCCGGCGTACGGCGTGTCGACCGGCTTCGGGGCGCTCGCCACCAAGCACATCGCCGAGGACCAGCGGGCGCAGCTGCAGCGGTCGCTGGTGCGGTCGCACGCGGCCGGCTCGGGACCCGAGGTGGAGCGGGAGGTGGTGCGCGCCCTCATGCTGCTGCGGCTGTCGACGATGGCGACCGGCCACACCGGCGTCCGTCGTGGCACGGCGCTCCTGCTGGCCGAGCTGCTCGACCGCGGCATCACGCCGGTGGTGCACGAGCACGGCTCGCTCGGCTGCTCCGGCGACCTCGCCCCGCTGGCGCACTGCGCGCTCGCCCTCATCGGCGAGGGCGAGGTGCGCGACGCCGACGGCACCCTGCTCCCGGCGGCCGAGGCGCTGGCGGCAGCCGGCATGACGCCGGTCGAGCTGGGGCCCAAGGAGGGGCTGGCGCTCATCAACGGCACCGACGGCATGCTCGGCATGCTGGTGCTCGCGGTCGCCGATCTCCGGCTGCTGCTGCGCACCGCCGACGTCGCGGCCGCGATGTCGGTCGAGGCCCAGCTCGGCACCGACCGGGTCTTCGCCGCCGACCTGATGGCGCTGCGGCCGCACCCGGGGCAGGCGGCGTCGGCGGAGAACCTGACCCGGCTGCTCGACGGCTCCGCCGTGGTCGCCAGCCACCGTGGCCCCGACTGCAACCGCGTGCAGGACGCCTACTCGCTGCGCTGCTCGCCGCAGGTCCACGGCGCCGCGCGCGACACCGTCGACCACGCGGCCACGGTCGCGCTTCGCGAGCTGAGGGCGGCGATCGACAACCCGGTCGTCCTCCCGGGCGACGGCCGGCTCGAGAGCAACGGCAACTTCCACGGCGCGCCGGTCGGCTACGTCCTCGACTTCCTCGCCATCGCCGCCGCCGACGTCGCGAGCATCAGCGAGCGCCGCACCGACCGCTTCCTCGACGTGGCGCGCAACCACGGCCTGCCGGCGTTCCTCGCCGACGACCCGGGCGTGGACAGCGGGCACATGATCGCGCAGTACACGCAGGCCGCGATCGTCTCGGAGCTGAAGCGGCTGGCGGTGCCGGCCAGCGTCGACTCGATCCCGTCGAGCGCGATGCAGGAGGACCACGTCTCGATGGGCTGGTCGGCGGCCCGCAAGCTGCGGCGGTCGGTCGACGGCCTGACACGCGTGCTGGCCGTCGAGCTGCTCACCGCGGCCCGGGCGCTCGACCTGCGCGCGCCGCTGGCGCCGGCGGCGGGCACCGGCGCCGTGGTCCGGCTGCTCCGCGGCGCGGGCGTGCCGGGTCCGGGGGCCCGACCGCCACCTCGCCCCGGAGATCGAGGCGGCGGTCGGCCTCGTCCGCGACGGCGCCGTCGTCGCCGCGGCCGAGGAGGCGGCCGGGCCGCTGGGCTGACCGGGCCAGGTCACCGCTGCGGCTGCTGCACCCGCTGCCGCTGCTGTCCCTGCGATCCCTCGATCGCGAGCCGCGGCAGCACCCGGTCGAGGCCGCGCGGCAGCCACCAGGCGCGGCGTCCGAGCAGCCGCATCACCGCGGGCACGACCAGGCAGCGGATGACCACCGCGTCGAGCAGCACGGCCACGGCCATACCGAGCCCCATCTGCTGCAGCATCCGGTCGGGGGGAGAGGACGAACGCTCCGAAGACCACGACCATGATCGCCGCGGCGGCGGTGATCACGCCGCCCGTGTGCGCCAGTCCCTCGCGCACGGCCGTGGCCGGGTCGCCGGTGCGCTGCCACTCCTCGTGCATCCGCGACAGCAGGAACACCTCGTAGTCCATCGACAGGCCGAAGACGATGGCGAAGATCATCACCGGCAGGAAGGCCTCGATCGGTCCTGGCTCCACGCCGAGCAGCCCGTCCTGGAACACCAGCTTCATGGCGCCCAGCGCGGCGCCGATCGACAGCAGGTTGAGCACGGCTGCCTTCACGGCGATCGCCGCGGAGCGGAAGACCAGGACCAGCAGCAGCGCCGAGACGCCGACGACCACCCCGACGAAGAGGGGGAAGCGCTCCGCGATCGCCTCCGCGAAGTCCACGTTCGCTGCGGTCGGACCTCCGACGAGGTGGCCCTCGCCCAGCCGGTCGCGCACGTCCCGGACGAGGTCGGACGTCGCCTCGTCCTGTGGCCCGGTCTGCGGCACCACCTGCCAGGGCACGAACCCCTCGCCGGCGTCGTACGGCGGCACGACGCGGGCCACGCCGGGCAGCTCGCGCACCGCGTCGGCCGCGGCCTCCGCCTGCTCGAGGCTGCCCTCGGTGACCACGAACAGCGGACCGTTTGCGCCGGGTCCCCACTTCTCGCTCACCAGGTCGTAGGCCTGCCGGGTCGTGGTGCTCTCGTGGTCGTTGCCGGCGTCGTTGAACCCGAGGGTGAGGCCGAGGGCGGGGAGGGCCAGGGCACCGGTGGCCAGCAGGCCGACCACCAGGGCCGGCCACGGGCGGCGCTGCACGACGCCGGCCCACGACCGCCACCGGTCGCCGTGCTCGCGCCGGGACCTGCCGGCGCGCTTGCGGACCGAGCGCTCGATGCGTCCGCCCAGGACCGTCAGCAGGGCGGGCAGCAGCGTGAGCGACGCGAGCATGGTCGTCGCGACCGTCAGGACCACGCCGAGCACGACGCCCTGCAGGGCGCTGACCCGCAGCACGTAGAGGCCGAGCAGCGCGATGATCACCGAGGCGCCGGCGAACAGCACCGACCGGCCGGCGCTGTCGACCGCGAGGCGGGTGGCGGTGGCGCGGTCGGCGCCGCCCACCAGCTCGGAGCGGAACCGGGAGAACACGAGCAGCGCGTAGTCGATCCCGACGCCGAGCCCGACCAGCACCAGGATCGGCGCGGTGTAGTCCGGCACCGTGGTCAGGTGGGAGAGCAGCACGACCAGTCCGAACGTCGTGCCCACCGCGAACAGCGCGGTGACCAGCGGCAGGCTCGCCGCCAGCAGCGAGCCGAACATGAAGACCAGGATCACGAGCGCCGCCAGCATGCCGGCGCCCTCGGCGCCGCCGGCGGCCTCGCTCTCCTGCACCTCGCGGATCCCGTCGCCCGACACCTCGACCCGGAGGTCGTCGGTGGCGTGGTCGAGCGCGGTGTCGAGCATCGCCCGGTGGTCCTCGGTGGGCACGTCGCCGGTCTCGACGTCGAGGGTGACGACCACCAGGGCGGCCGTGCCGTCGTCGGAGACCGTGCCCTCGGCCGCGTCGGGTGCGGCGACCGACGCGACGTGGTCCAGCTGCTCGAGGTCGGCGACCAGCGCCTCCACCGCGGCCGGGTCGGCGTCCCAGCCCCGCTCGTCGTGCAGCACCACCGTCACCGTCCCGCTGCCGCCGGCACCGTGCTCGTCGAGCAGGTCGACGAGCTCCTGCGACTGGGTGCCCGGCAGCGAGAAGTCGTTGCGGTAGTCGTCGCCGACCGCCGTGGAGGCCACCGTGACGCCGACGAGAGCGACCAGCCACAGCGCGAGCGCGGTCCAGCGGTGGCGCTGGGAGAAGGCGGCCAGTCGCTGCATCCGGCTCGGGGCGGCGCCCGACCCGGGCGACGAGGCGGGGGGACGGCGGACTGGCGGGAGGGCGGGAGGAAGGCGTGGTCACGGCGGGCTCCGTAGGCAGGGCGGCTACATGTAGACAAGCAACATATAGCGCACCTTGGTGTAGGCTGTCTACATGAGAGCCGACGCGCTGCGCGGGCACCTGGACTCGCTGGTCCTCGCGGTGGTGGAGCACGAGCCGCTCCACGGCTACGCGATCATCGAGGCGCTGCAGGTCCGCAGCGGCGGAGAGCTCGAGCTGCCCACCGGCACCGTC
This sequence comes from Nocardioides sp. TF02-7, assembly GCF_022437945.1. Lineage (GTDB taxonomy): Bacteria > Actinomycetota > Actinomycetes > Propionibacteriales > Nocardioidaceae > Nocardioides. Next base: position 4,535,125 of record NZ_CP092535.1, on the reverse strand, counting down.
TACCCCGCCCTCCGCAGGCTCGAGGCCGCCGGCTACCTCACCAGCGACTGGGACGAGGTGGGCGGCCGTCGCCGCCGGACCTACGCGCTCTCGCGCGCCGGCAGGAAGGCGCTGGCGCAGCACCGCGCCGAGTGGCGGACGTTCTCGTCGGTCATCGGCGGTGTTCTCGGCGAGGCCTGACCGGTGCCGATCTCAGGGGACATCCCGGATGCCGACCGCGGCGCCGGCGCGCATGATGGGGGGCGTGTCGCCCACCGGTACCTACCTCGCCGACCTCGACGCCGCACTGGCCGGTCCCCGGCGTGCCCGCCGCGACCTCGTCGCCGAGGCCGCGGGCCACCTCGACGACGCCGTCGCGGCCTACGAGCGCGCCGGTTGGGACGCCGAGCAGGCCGAGCGGCGTGCGGTTGCCGACTTCGGGCCGCTGGACGTGGTGGTGCCCGCCTTCCAGACCACGCTCGCGGTGGCCGCCGCGCGTCGTACGGCGTGGCTGCTCCTCGTGGCGCTGGGGGTGCAGCCGTTCCTGTGGGACGGCCCGGTCAGCGTCGCCGGCACCGACGGTCGCGCGCCGGACGGCGTGCTCTACCCGGTGCTCGACGTCGCGGTCGAGGTGGTCGGCGGGGCGATGATCCTCGCCACCGTCGCGCTCCTCGCCGCCGCCACGATCGGCAACCGGTGGCACCGCGCCGGCCGTGGTGTCGCCCGGGCGACGTCGCTGGTCACGATCGTCGCAGCGGTGACGATGAGCGCGACCGGCCTGGCCATGTCGGTCCTCGCCCAGGGGCTGCACCCGGCCTACTGGGCGACGGTCACCGGCTTCCTGTTCGCGCCGATGGCCGTCGCGGCCTGGTCGGGGAGGCGCACGCTCGCGACCTGCTGAGCGTCGGTGCTGGCCGCGCCGCCTCCGGGTTCGTATCGTCGGCGCATGACCCGACCCCCGTCCGCGCACCCCGCGGCACCGAGCTGACCGCCCGGTCGTGGCAGACCGAGGCGCCGCTGCGGATGCTGATGAACAACCTCGACCCCGAGGTGGCCGAGCGACCCGAGGACCTGGTGGTCTACGGCGGCACGGGGCGGGCCGCGCGCTCCTGGGAGGCCTACGACGCGATCGTGCGGACGCTGCGCGACCTGCGCGAGGACGAGACGCTGCTGGTGCAGTCGGGCAAGCCGGTCGGGGGTGATGCGCACCCACGAGTGGGCGCCGCGGGTGCTGATCGCCAACTCCAACCTGGTCGGCGACTGGGCGACCTGGGAGGAGTTCCGCCGGCTCGAGGAGCTCGGGCTCACGATGTACGGCCAGATGACCGCCGGCTCGTGGATCTACATCGGCACCCAGGGCATCCTCCAGGGCACGTTCGAGACCTTCGCCGCGGTCGCGGAGAAGCGCTTCGGCGGCACCCTCGCCGGCACGCTGACCGTCACCGCGGGGCTCGGCGGCATGGGTGGGGCACAGCCGCTCGCGGTCACCATGAACGGCGGGACGGCGATCTGCGTCGAGTGCGACCCGGCCCGGATCGACCGTCGCATCGAGCACCGCTACCTCGACGTGCGCGCCGACGACCTCGACGACGCCGTACGCCGGGCGCTGGCCGCCAAGGAGCAGCGGCAGCCGCTGTCGATCGGCCTGCTCGGCAACGCGGCCGAGGTGCTGCCCGAGCTGCTCGCGCGCGGCGTGCCGGTCGACGTCGTCACCGACCAGACCTCCGCGCACGACCCGCTCGCCTACCTCCCGCTCGGGGTGCCGTTCGAGGAGTGGGAGGAGCAGCGCACCGCCGACCCGGCCGGTTTCACCAAGCGGGCGCAGGAGTCGATGGCGGCGCACGTCCGTGCGATGGTCGGCTTCCTCGACGCCGGTGCGGGAGGTCTTCGACTACGGCAACTCGATCCGCGACGAGGCCCGCAAGGGCGGGTTCGACCGGGCCTTCGCCTTCCCCGGCTTCGTCCCGGCCTACATCCGGCCGCTGTTCTGCGAGGGCAAGGGCCCGTTCCGGTGGGCCGCGCTGAGCGGGGACCCCGCCGACATCGCCGCGACCGACCGTGCGGTCCTCGACCTGTTCCCCGACGACGAGCACCTGCGCCGGTGGATCACGCTGGCGGGGGAGCGGGTGCACTTCCAGGGCCTCCCGGCGCGGATCTGCTGGCTGGGCTACGGCGAGCGCCACCGGGCCGGGCTCCGGTTCAACGAGATGGTCGCCTCCGGCGAGCTGGAGTGCGCCGGTCGTGATCGGACGCGACCACCTCGACTGCGGGTCGGTCGCCTCGCCCTACCGCGAGACCGAGGGCATGCTCGACGGGTCCGACGCGATCGCCGACTGGCCGCTGCTCAACGCGCTCGTCAACACCGCCTCCGGTGCCACCTGGGTGTCGATCCACCACGGCGGGGGAGTCGGGATGGGGCGGTCGATCCACGCCGGCCAGGTCGTCGTCGCCGACGGCACCGAGCTGGCCGCGCAGAAGATCGAGCGGGTGCTCACCAACGACCCGGGCACGGGCGTGGTCCGCCACGTCGACGCCGGCTACGAGCGCGCCGAGGAGGTCGCGGCCGAGCGCGGCGTCCGCGTCCCGCGATGACCTTCGACGAGATGTGGCGCGAGCTCGCGCCGATCGGGCGCTCGGCGCGGTCGGGCGGCTACGACCGCCGGCCCTGGGACGCCGCGGAGCTCGAGCTGCGGTCGTGGTTCCGCGAGCAGGCGGCCGCCCGCGGGCTGACGGTCGAGGAGGACCCGTTCGGCAACCTGGTGGCGTGGTGGGGACGCCCCGGGGACCTCCGGCCCCGCGGTGCTGACCGGCAGCCACCTCGACAGCGTCCCCGACGGCGGGGCGTACGACGGCCCGCTCGGCGTGGTCTCGGCGTTCGCCGCCGTCGACCTGCTGCGCGAGCAGGGCGCCCCGCTGCGGCGTCCCCTCGGCGTGGCGGCGTTCGTGGAGGAGGAGGGCTCCCGCTTCGGCCGGGCCTGCCTCGGCTCCCGGCTCGCCACCGGCGCCACCACGTGGGCCGAGGCCCGCGAGCTGCGGGACTCCGACGGCGTGCGGCTCGGCGAGCTGGTCGAGGGCGGCGACCCGGCGCCGTGGCTGGCGCGGGTGGGGCGCTACGTCGAGCTCCACGTCGAGCAGGGGCGCGGGCTCGTCGACCTCGGCCGGCCGGTCGCGGTGGCGAGCGGCATCTGGCCCCACGGACGCTGGCGCTACGACGTCACCGGGCGGGCCGACCACGCGGGGACGACGCGGATGGAGGACCGGGCCGACCCGATGCTGACCTACGCGATGACGGCGCTCGCGGCCAACAAGCAGGCCCGGCTGGCCGGTCAGCGCGCCACGTTCGGCCGGGTGGCCGTGCACCCCAACGGCACCAACGCCGTCCCGTCGCGGGTCACCGGGTGGCTCGACGCGCGGGCGGAGACCGACGAGGCGCTCGACGCGCTCGTCGCGGCGATCGGCACCCAGGCCGCGCAGCGGGCCGAGCGCGACGGCACCACGCTGAGCGTCACGGCGGAGTCGGTGACGGGCGCGGTGGCGTTCGACCCGGAACTGCGCGACGCGGTCGGCCACGGGCTGCCGGTGCTGGCGACCCAGGCGGGTCACGACGCCGGCGTCCTGCAGGCCGCCGGCATCCCGTCGGCGATGCTCTTCGTCCGCAACCCGACCGGCGTCTCTCACGCCCCCAGGAGCACGCCGAGCCCGACGACTGCCACGCCGGTGTCACCGCCCTCGCCGCCGCGCTCGCGGAGGCCTGCCGGTGACGGCGTACGTCCTCGAGCGCGCGTGGGTCGACGGCCTCGTCCGCGACCACGTGCTGGTCGAGGTCGGCGAGGGCCGGTTCACCGTGGTCGAGCCCGACCGGCCGGACGCGGCCGCGACCCGCCTGCCCGGGCTGACCCTGCCGGGGTTCGCCAACGCCCACAGCCACGCCTTCCACCGCGCGCTGCGCGGTCGCTCCCAGCGCGAGCGCGGGACGTTCTGGACGTGGCGGGAGCGAATGTACGACGTCGCGGGCCGGCTCGACCCCGACGGTTACCACCGGCTGGCGCGCGCGGTCTACCGCGAGCTGGTGGCCGCCGGGTACACGAGCGTCGGGGAGTTCCACTACCTGCACCACCAGCCCGACGGCACGCCCTACGACGACCCCAACGCGATGAGCCACGCCCTGGTCGAGGCGGCGCGGGAGGCGGGGATCCGGCTCGCGCTGCTCGACACCTGCTACCTCGCCGGCGGGTTCGGGGGAGCCGCTCGGCCCTGCGCAGCGCCGGTTCGGCGACGCCGACGCCGAGGCGTGGGCCGACCGGGTGGCGGGCATCGACCACGACCTCGTCGGCGCCGCGGTGCACTCGGTGCGCGCCGTCCCGGCCGATCAGCTGGGGGTCGTCGCCGCCGCGGCGACCGGACGGCCGCTGCACGTGCACGTCTCGGAGCAGGTGGCCGAGAACGAGGGCTGCCGGGCGGCGTACGGGACGACACCCACGGCGCTGCTCGCCGATCACGGGGTGCTCGGCCCTACGACGACCGCGGTGCATGCCACCCACCTGACCGACGCCGACGTCGCGCTGCTCGCCGGCTCGGGGACGACCGTGGCGCTGTGCCCGACGACCGAGCGCGACCTCGGCGACGGCGTGGGGCCGAGCCGGCGGCTCGCGGACGCCGGCGTGCCGCTGGTGGTGGGCAGCGACAGCCACGCCGTCGTCGACCCGTTCGAGGAGCTGCGCACGCTGGAGCTCGACCAGCGCGCCGCGCACCAGCGGCGCGGGGTGTTCGCCGCCGCGGAGCTGCTCGCCGCCGGTCTCGACCACCGCTGCCTCGGCGTCGCCGACGCCGGCCGGATCGCTGTGGGCTGCCGGGCCGACCTGGTCACGGTCGACGCCGCCGGCCCGCGCACGGCGGGCACCGGCGCCGACGAGCACACCGCCGTGTTCGCGGCGGCGGCCGCCGACGTGCGGACGGTGGTCGTCGAGGGCCGGGTGGTGTTCGACGGCGACCACGGCGCCGTCGGCCGTGAGCTCGCCGCCGTCGTGGAGGAGGTGTGGCGGTGAGCCTGCTGGTCACCAACATCGCGGAGCTGGTCACCAACGACCCCGGCGCCACGGACCTGCTCGGGCTCCGCGCCGACGCGGCGCTGGTCGTGGAGGACGGCCGCGTCGCCTGGGTGGGCGCCGCGGCCGGGGCGCCCGCGGCCGACCAGGTCGTCGACGCGCAGGGGCGCGCCGTGCTCCCTGGCTTCGTCGACAGCCACAGCCACCTGGTCTTCGCCGGTGACCGGGCGGCGGAGTTCCGGGCGCGGATGGCGGGCGAGCCCTACGCCGCCGGAGGCATCCGCTCCACGGTCGCCGCGACCCGCGCCGCGAGCGACGAGCAGCTCGCCGCCGGCGTGGCGCGGCTCGCGGCCGAGATGCGGCGGCAGGGCACGACCACCTTCGAGACCAAGTCCGGCTACGGGCTCACCGTGGCCGACGAGGAGCGCTCGCTGCGCGTGGCGCGGCGCTTCACCGACGAGACGACGTACCTCGGTGCGCACGTGGTGCCCGAGGAGCACGCCGACGACCCCGCCGGCTACGTCGACCTGGTCACCGGACCGATGCTCGCCGCCGCGGCGCCGCACGCGCGGTGGGTCGACGCGTTCTGCGAGCGCGGGGCCTTCGACGCCGACCAGGCCCGTGCCGTGCTCGCCGCGGGCGCGGCGGCCGGCCTGCGGGGTCGGCTGCACGCCAACCAGCTGGGCCCCGGTCCGGGCGTCCGGCTCGCCGCCGAGCTCGGCCTGACCGCGGTCGACCACTGCACCTTCCTCGACGACGGCGACGTCGACGCCCTGCGCACCAGCGGCACGGTGGCGACGCTGCTGCCGGGGGTGGAGTTCTCGACCCGGCAGCCCCTACCCGGACGCGCGCCGGCTGCTCGACGCCGGCGTCCGGGTCGCGTTGGCCTCCGACTGCAACCCGGGCTCGTCGTTCACCAGCTCGATGCCGTTCTGCATCGCCGTCGCGGTGCGGGAGATGGGCATGACCCCGGCCGAGGCGGTGCACGCCGCGACGGCCGGGGGAGCGGCCGCCCTGGCGCGGACCGACGTCGGGCGCCTTGTGCCGGGGTCCCGCGCCGACCTGGTGCTGCTCGACGCCCCGAGCCACGTGCACCTCGCCTACCGTCCCGGCGTGCCGCTGGTGGCCCGGGTCTGGACCGGGGGCGCCGAGGCGTGAGCGACGCGCCGGGGTGGCAGCAGGTCGACGCTCGCTGGCAGCCGGCGGCGTCGCGGCCGCTGGCCCGGCTTGCCAGGATGGGACCATGAGCAGCCCGTCCATCGAGCCCGACACCAAGGACTGGACCTGGGTCCTCGACCGGCCGTGCCCCGACTGCGGCTACGACGCGAGCACGGTCGAGCCCGCCCGGCTCGGCACGCTGGTCCGCGACAACGCCGAGCGCTGGCAGCAGGTGCTCGCCTCGCCGGACGCGACCAGCCGGCCGCAGCCGACGGTGTGGTCGCCCACCGAGTACGCCGCACACGTCCGCGACGTGCACCGGGTCTTCGCCGGCCGGATCACCCTGATGCTGGGCGAGGACGGGCCCCGGTTCCCCAACTGGGACCAGGACGAGACCGCCGTCGCCGAGCGCTACGACCTGCTGCTGCCCGACCGGGTCGGCGCGGAGCTGCTCGAGGAGGCCGAGCGCGTGGCGTCGTCGTACGACGGCGTGACCGGGGACGCCTGGGAGCGGCACGGCCTGCGCAGCGACGGCAGCCGGTTCACCGTCGCGTCCCTCGGCCGCTACCACCTGCACGACGTCGTCCACCACCTCTGGGACGTGCGCTGGGTGCACGGCGCCGAGCGTGGCGGGGCATGATCCTCCTGTGAGGCACACCGAGTTCTGGGCGCGGCTCGACCACCACCTCGGGCGGTCCTACTCGCGCACCTGGGCCGAGCAGGTCGTCATCGGCGACCTCGACCACCGCACGGCCAAGGAGGCGCTCGACGCCGGCGTGCCGCCCAAGCAGGTGTGGGAGGCGGTCTGGCGCACGCTCGAGCTGCCGGCGAGCGAGCGGTGACGACCCCGGCGCCGGCGTCGGTCGACACGGCCGCGCTGCAGCGCCGCACCGTGCGGGTGCTCGTCCTGACCCAGGCGGTCGGTGCGCTCGGCATCACCATCGGCATCGCGACCGCCTCGCTCCTCGCCCGCGACCTGTCCGGCTCCGAGGCGCTGTCGGGGCTCGCCCAGACCGCCCAGGTGCTCGGAGCCGCGGTCATCTCCTTCCTCCTCGCCTCGCTGATGGCGCGGCGCGGGCGCCGCACCGGCCTGGTGACCGGCTACCTCCTCGGCGCCTCGGGCGGCGGGCTGGCGGTCCTCGCCGGGGTGGTCGGGTCGATGGCGCTGCTGCTCCTCGGCGCGGTGCTGCTGGGCGCCGCGACCTCCGCCAACAGCGCCGCCCGGTTCGCGGCCACCGACCTCGCCGACGACCGGACCCGGGGCCGGGCGCTGTCGCTGGTGGTCTGGGCCACCACGATCGGCGCGGTGCTCGGGCCCAACCTGACCGGGCCGGCCGGGGCGCTCGCCGAGGCGGCCCACATCCCGGAGCTGACCGGGCCGTTCGCGATCGGCGCGCTCGGGATGCTCGCGGCGGCCCTCGTCGTGGGCCTGCTGCTGCGCCCGGACCCGCTGCTCGTGGCCCGGGAACGCGCCGGCGCAGGGGCTGCCGGTCCCGCGCTGCACGGCTCCTCGGCCGCCCGGGCCTGGCAGGCGGTGCGCGAGCGGCCGGTGCTCGGTGCCGCCATCACCGGCCTGGCCCTGGCGCACGCCACCATGATCAGCGTCATGGTGATGACGCCGCTGCACATGGAGCACGGCGGTGCCGAGCTGGACGTGATCGGACTGGTGATCAGCGGCCACGTGCTCGGCATGTTCGCGTTCTCGCCGCTGGTCGGGCTGCTCGCAGACCGGGTCGGCCGCCCGCCGGTCCTCGCCGCCGGCGGCGTGGTGCTGGCGCTGTCGCTCGTCCTGTGCTCCTCCTCCCCGGAGGGGATGTCGTGGCAGGTCTCGGCGGGGCTCTTCCTCCTCGGCGCCGGCTGGTCGCTCGCGATGGTGTCGTCCTCGACGCTGGTCGCCGAGCACGCCCCGCTCGAGGCGCGCACCGACGTCCAGGGCTCCTCCGACCTGGTCATGGGCCTCACCGCCGCGGCCGCCGGTGCGCTCGCCGGGCTGGTCGTCGACCTCGCCGGCTACCCGGCGCTCGCCCTGGCCAGCCTGGCGCTCGCGCTCGGGGTGGTCGCGGCCGCCGTACGCGCCGGAGCGGCACGCGACACGCCGGGAGCGGTGGTCGACCGTCGAACAGGTGTTCGGTAGCGTCGGTCCCACGACGGGAGGCGGCCGACCGACCCACCGACCGTCCACAGGTACGACGCACCGGCAGGTGTGTCCCCAGGACCCGCCCGGCTGACCAGGCCGTGTCGGACCCTCGCCGTAGCGTCGCCGACGTACCTGGCCCGACCAACCAGACGAAGGACGTGAGGCACATGGCGGACGACCGCCTCAAGGCGCTCGACACGGCGCTGCTCAGCATCGAGAAGCAGTACGGCAAGGGCTCGGTCATGCGCCTCGGCGACGACTCGCGCGCCCCGCTCGAGGTGATCCCGACCGGCTCGATCGCGCTCGACGTGGCGCTCGGCATCGGCGGCCTCCCGCGCGGCCGGGTGGTCGAGGTCTACGGCCCGGAGTCGAGCGGAAAGACGACGGTGGCGCTGCACGCCGTCGCCAACGCCCAGCGCGGCGGCGGCATCGTGGCGTTCATCGACGCCGAGCACGCGCTCGACCCCGAGTACGCCAAGGCCCTCGGCGTCGACACCGACGCCCTGCTGGTCTCCCAGCCCGACTCCGGTGAGCAGGCGCTCGAGATCGCCGACATGCTGATCCGTTCGGGCGCGCTCGACCTGATCGTCATCGACTCCGTCGCCGCGCTCGTGCCGCGGGCCGAGATCGAGGGCGAGATGGGCGACAGCCACGTCGGCCTCCAGGCCCGGCTGATGAGCCAGGCGCTGCGCAAGATGACCGGTGCCCTCAACAACTCCGGCACCACCGCGATCTTCATCAACCAGCTGCGCGAGAAGATCGGTGTGATGTTCGGCAGTCCCGAGACGACGACCGGTGGCCGGGCGCTGAAGTTCTACTCCTCGGTGCGCCTCGACGTCCGCCGGATCGAGACCCTCAAGGACGGCTCCGACATGGTCGGCAACCGCACCCGGGTCAAGGTCGTGAAGAACAAGGTGGCCCCGCCGTTCAAGCAGGCCGAGTTCGACATCATGTACGGCCGCGGCATCAGCCGCGAGGGCGGCCTGATCGACGTCGGCGTCGAGGCGGGTCTGATCCGCAAGGCCGGAGCGTGGTACACCTACGACGGCGACCAGCTCGGCCAGGGCAAGGAGAACGCCCGCCAGTTCCTCGTCGACAACCCCGACCTCGCCAACGAGCTCGAGAAGAAGATCCTCGAGAAGCTCGGCGTCGGGCCCACCGTCGAAGGCGAGGACCTGTCCGACGAGCCGATCGGCGTCGACAGCTTTTGATGGCGCGAGCGCGTCGCTCCTTCGTCGCGCCGCGCTGCCGCGCGCGCGGTCGAGGTGACCGCAGCGTGAGGTCGTCGGGCGGCCAGACGGTCGGCACGCGGAGAAGCTCCCACCTCCGCTCCGGTCGCTCGTCCCTCGCTCCCTCCGCTGCAGTGGTCGCGTTCTCCGCGATGGCCGACGACAACGCCGAGCTGACATGAGAGCCGAACCGGCCGACGACGACCGCGACCTCGGTCCCGAGGCCGACCCGGAGTCGGTGGCTCGCAAGATCCTGCTCGACCAGCTGACCGGGCAGGCCCGCAGCCGGCACGAGCTGGCCGAGCGGCTGGCCCGCCGCGACGTCCCCCGACGACGTGGCTGGCCGGCTGCTCGACCGGTTCGAGGAGGTGGGGCTGGTCGACGACGCCGCGTTCGCGCGCTCGTGGGTCGACAGCCGGCAGCGCACCCGCGGCCTCGCCCGGCGGGCCCTCGCCCAGGAGCTGCGGCGCAAGGGCGTCGACGACGACACCGCCCGGGCGGCGCTCGACGAGGTCGACCCGGCCGCCGAGGAGGAGGCCGCTCGCCGACTGGTCCGCAAGAAGTTGCGCGGGCTGCCGAACGTCGACGAGACGGCGGCCGCCCGCCGGCTGGCCGGGATGCTCGCCCGCAAGGGGTACCCCGCGGGGCTGGCGTTCGCCGTCGTGCGCGACGAGCTCGCCGCCGCCGGCCGCGAGCTCGACGTGGGTGCCGATCCGGTCGACTGACGTCACAATGGCCCGGTGACCACCGACCCGGCCGCCGCCCGCGAGATCCTCACCTACGAGCTGTTCGGCACCGCGGTGCGCGACCTGGCGCAGCAGGTGGTCGACGACGGCTACGAGCCCGACATGGTGCTCGCGATCGCGCGCGGCGGGCTCGGCCTCGCGATGGGCCTCGGCTATGCGCTCGACGTCAAGAACCTCAGCGCGGTCAACGTCGAGTTCTACACCGGCGTCGACGAGCGGCTCGAGGTGCCGATCATGCTGCCGCCCACCCCGGCCGCGGTCGACCTCACCGGGATGCGGGTCCTGATCGCCGACGACGTCGCCGACACCGGCAAGACCCTCGAGATCGTGCGCGACTTCGTCGCCGGCCACGTCGCCGAGGCCCGCAGCGCCGTGATCTACGAGAAGCCGCGGACCGTCGTGCATGCCGACTACGTCTGGCGCCGCACCGAGCAGTGGATCGACTTCCCGTGGTCGTCCACGCCCCCGCTCGTCGACCGACGAGGCGGCAAGGCCCACTGACCCGGCTCCGCCGGCAGGAGCACGCCCCCCACTAGCCTTCGGCCATGACACCCGACCTGCTCCGCGTCCCACCCGGCGCGGTCGACCTCGGGGCGCTCCCGACGGACGCCACCCCCGGCTTCGACGGATCCAAGGAGGAGGGCAAGGCCGCGCTGCACGCGATGGCCGACGAGCTGGCCGACCTCCAGGAACGCCTGTTCGCCGAGGGGCAGCACGGCGGCCGCCGCAGCGTGCTGCTGGTCCTGCAGGGCATGGACACCTCCGGGAAGGGAGGCACGCTGCGCTCGACCGTCGGGCTGGTCGACCCGCAGGGCGTGCGGATCACCTCGTTCAAGGCACCGACCCCCGAGGAGCTCGAGCACGACTTCCTGTGGCGGATCGAGCGGGCCCTTCCCGAGCCGGGCTACATCGGCGTCTTCGACCGCTCCCACTACGAGGACGTGCTGATCGCCCGGGTGCGGCAGCTGGCCCCGCCACAGGAGATCGAGCGACGCTACGTGGCGATCAACGAGCTCGAGGCCCGCCTGGTCGAGGAGGGCACCACGATCGTGAAGTGCATGCTGCACCTGTCCGCCGAGGAGCAGCGGCGGCGGCTGCTGGCTCGGCTGGAGAAGCCCGAGAAGCACTGGAAGTTCAGCCCCGTCGACATCGACGAGCGCTCCCGCTGGGCGGAGTACCAGGAGGCCTACGAGGTCGCGATCGAGCGCACCGGCACCGCCGTCGCTCCATGGCACGTCGTCCCGGCCGACCGGAAGTGGTACCGCAACCTCGCGATCGGGCGGCTGCTGCTCGAGGAGCTGCGGGGGATGGGGCTGCGGTGGCCCGCGGCGGACTTCGACGTGGAGGAGCAGAAGCGCCGGCTGACCGAGGAGGACCCGCTCTCGTGAGCCTTCCCACCGTCACCGTCACCCGCTACGTGACGCCGTTGCGGGAGGGCGGCAGCCTCCCGGGCATCGTCGAGGGCGACGACCTCGGCACCTACGTCTGCAAGTTCCGCGGCGCGGGGACAGGGCGTGCGGGTGCTGGTCGCCGAGGTGGTCGTCGCCGGGCTCGCCCGCCGGCTCGGCCTCCGCACCCCCGACCTGGTCGTGCTCGACCTCGACCCCGAGATCGCGCGCTACGAGGCCGACGAGGAGGTGCAGGACCTGCTCAACGCCAGCGCCGGGCTCAACCTCGGCGTCGACTTCCTGCCCGGTGCCTTCGGGTTCGACGGCGAGGGCGCCGTCGACCCGGAGGAGGCCGCCCGCGTGATCTGGCTCGACGCCTTCACCGCCAACGTCGACCGCAGCTGGCGCAACCCCCAACCTGCTGTGGTGGCAGGGCGACCTGTGGCTGATCGACCACGGCGCCTCGCTCTACTTCCACCACAGCTGGGCGGGCGGCGTGGGCGACCCCGCCCGGTTCGCCGCCCAGCCGTGGGACGGCACCGACCACGTGCTCGGCTCAGCCGTCGGCAAGGTCGCCGACGTCGACGCCGACCTCCGCGGCCGGCTGGCCGGCGGCGTGCTGGAGGAGGTCGTCGCCGAGGTCCCGGACACCTGGCTGGAGGCGGTGCCCGGCGCCGACGACGCGGACGCGCTGCGGGCGGCGTACGTCGCCTTCCTGACCGCCCGGCTCGGCACCCGCGGCTGGCTCCCGGGGGAGCGGCGTGAGCGGGCAGCACGACCACAGCTACCAGTACGTCGCGCTGCGCTGCGTGCCGCGGGTCGACCGCGAGGAGTTCGTCAACGTCGGCGTGGTGCTCTACTGCCAGGCGATCGACTACCTCGCCGTCAGCTGGCACTGCGACCGCGACCGGCTGCACGCGCTCGACCCGTCGCTCGACGTGGACCGGGTGTGCGCGGCCCTCGAGTTCGTGGAGGGCGTCTGCGCCGGCGACGAGCGCGGCGGGGCGATCGCCGGCAAGCCGCTGTCGCAGCGGTTCGGCTTCCTCAAGGCACCGCGCAGCACCGTCGTGCAGCCGGGGCCGGTGCACGGCGGCGTGACCGCCGACCCCGCCGCCGAGCTCGGCCGGCTGCGGACCCGGCTGGTCGACTAGGGCGCGGGCCGGCTCCGGGAGCCGGCCCGGTCCCAAACCGGTCTCAGACCGGGACCAGCTCCACGGCGCCGACGGCGTACCGCGCCAGGACGGTGCGGGCGATCTCGGCGTGGGCGCCCAGCGGCTCCGACACCGCCACCGCACCGGCTTCGAGCGCCAGCTCGGTGGCCCGGTCGAGCAGGGTGCCGGGCGCGAGGAAGAGCGACGCGACCGCGATGTGGCGCCGGCCCTCGGCGCGGAACGCCCGGACGGCCTCGCCGGTGGCCGGCGGGGCGGAGGCGGCGTACGCGGCCGTCACCGGGAGCCGGTGGTGGGCGCCCCACACGCGGGCGAGGCGGGCGACCGCCTGGTTGGCCAACGGGTCGGAGGAGCCGGCGGCGGCCAGCACGAGAGCGTCGAGCTCGCGCACCCGCGCCGCCTTCAGCGCCGCGCGCATCCGCTCGTCGAGGACCTCGAGGAAGCGCGGCTCGAGCCCGAGCACCTTGGTGCCGCGGATCTTGAGACCGGGGTGGCGCGTCGTCGCCTCGGCGATCGCGCGGGGCACGTCGACCTTCGCGTGATAGGCCTCGCTGAGCAGCAGCGGCACGACGACGACCTCGTCGTGGCCGGCGCGGACCAGCTTGTCGACGACGGTCTGGAACCCCGGCTTGGACAGCTCGAGGAACGCCTTCTCGACCCGGAGGTCGGGGCGCAGCGCCTTGACCTCGTCGACCAGGGCGGTCACCGTGGCGGCGGAGCGAGGGTCCCGGCTCCCGTGAGCCAGGGCCACCAGTGCAGGAGCGGCCATCAGGATCGGCCTCCTCTCTCGTGGTGCGGGGAAGCGAACAGGGTGGGGGCGGCGGTCATGAGTGGATGCCGCACTCGGTCTTGTTGGTGCCGGCCCAGCGCCCGCTGCGCGGGTCGTCGCCGGGGGCCACGCGCCGCGTGCACGGCCAGCAGCCGATCGACGGGTAGCCGTCGTACACCAACGGGTTCACCAGCACGCCGTTGTCCTGGATGTACTTCTCGACCTGCTCGTCGGTCCAGCGGGCGAGCGGGGAGACCTTGACCTTGCCCTTCTTGGCGTCCCAGCCGATGACCGGGGCGATCACCCGATTGTGGGTCTCGGCCCGGCGCAGGCCGGTGGCCCACGCGTCGTAGCCGGCGAGCGCCTCCTGCAGCGGCTGCACCTTGCGCAGCTTGCAGCACAGGTCGGGGTCGGTCTTGTAGAGGTCCTTGCCGTACGTCGCGTCCTGCTCCGCCACGCTCTGCACCGGCGTGACGGTCAGTAGGTCGACGTCCATCGTGTGCCGCACGGCGTCGGCCGTGCCGAGGGTCTCGGCGAAGTGGTAGCCGGTGTCGAGGAACACCACCTCGATGCCCGGCACCACCTTCGACGCCAGGTGCGAGAGCACGGCGTCGGCCATCGAGGAGGTGACGCAGAACCGCTCGCCGAACGTGGCGGCGGCCCACTCGATGATCACCTCCGCCGGCGCCAGCTCCAGCTCGGCTCCCCAGTGGGAGACGATCTCGCGGAGCTCCTCCGGGGAGCGGCCCTCGGTGCGGGTGCCGCGGGCTTCGCGCGCCCGGGCGGTGGCCGCGCTCACCGGACGACCCCCTCGGGTCGGAGCAGCCCGAGCAGCCGCAGCGAGAACGCCCGCTGGCACGCGCGGCACTCCCAGGCGCCGTGGGCGGGCTGGTCGCCGGCGACCTCGTGCGGCCACAGGTCCTCGTCCCCGCAGTAGGGGGCAGTGGAAGGGGGCCGCACGCTCGCTCATGCGAGGGCTCCTTCGAGCTGACGCTGGTCGAGCCGCTCCCGGGCCTCGCCGCGGAGGAGCTCCTCGTCCGCCCGGGCCACCCAGTCGGCGAAGCTCTCGTCGTCCTTGCGGTCGGCGAGGTAGGCGGTGACGACGTCGGTGACGTAGTCGTCGAGCGCGGCGCTGGTGACCTTGTGGGCCCGCAGCTTCCGGCCGAAGTTGGCGTTGAGCCCGGTGGCGCCGCCCAGGTGCACCTGGAAGCCCTCGACCTGCCGGCCCTCGTGGGTCACGAGCTGGCCCTTGAGGCCGATGTCGGCTACCTGGGTGCGGGCGCAGGCGTTGGGGCACCCGTTGACGTTGATGGTGATCCCCCCGGGCACGAGGGCGTCGAGGTCGGGGAACCGGCGCTCGAGCTCGGCGACCAGGTCGGCGGCGCGCTGCTTGGTGTCGACGATCGCCAGCTTGCAGAACTCGATGCCGGTGCACGCCATCGCGTTGCGCCGCCAGCCGGAGGGGCGCGCGGACAGCCCGATCTCGTCGAGGTCCGCGAGCAGCGGCTCCACCGCGTCGCCGTCGACGCCGATCAGCACGATCTTCTGGTACGGCGTCAGCCGGGCGCCGGTCACGCCGTGCTGGTCGAGCAGGTCGGCGAGCCGCACCAGCAGCGAGCCGGACACCCGGCCCACCGTGGGGGCGATGCCGACGTAGAAGCGGCCGTCCTTCTGCGGGTGCACGCCGATGTGGTCGCGGTGGCCGACCGGCGACGGCGGCGACGGGTTCGAGACCAGCGGACGGCCGAGGTACTCGTTCTCCAGCACCTCGCGGAACTTCTCGATGCCCCAGTCGGCGACGAGGAACTTCAGCCGCGCCCGGGAGCGGAGGCGGCGGTAGCCGTAGTCGCGGAAGATCGACGCGACGCCCGACCAGGCGTCGGCGACCTCGTCGAGCGGGATCCAGACACCCATCTTCTGCGCGAGCATCGGGTTCGTGGCGAGACCGCCGCCGACCCACAGGTCGAAGCCCGGGCCGTGCTCGGGGTGGACGGTGCCGACGAACGACACGTCGTTGGTCTCCGGGGAGACGTCGTGGCTGGGGTGCCCGGTGAGCGCGGTCTTGAACTTCCGCGGCAGGTTGGAGAAGGCCTTGTCGCCGATGAACCGGCGCTCGATCTCCGCGAGCGCGGCCGACCCGTCGATGATCTCGTCGGCGGCGACGCCGGCGACGGGGGAGCCGAGGAACGGTCGCGGCGAGTCGCCGCACGCCTCGGTCGAGTGCAGCCCGACGGCGTCGAGGCGCTCCCAGATCGCGGGGACGTTCTCGACCTCGATCCAGTGGTACTGGATGTTCTGCCGGTCGGTGACGTCGGCGGTGTCGCGCGCGAAGTCGACGCCGATCTGCCCGAGGGCACGGACCGCGTCGGGGGAGAGCAGCTTGCCGTCGGTGCGCACGCGGAGCATGAAGTAGCGGTCGTCGAGCTCCTCCTCCTCCAGCGCACCGGTGCGGCCGCCGTCGATGCCGGGACGGCGCTGCGTGTAGAGCCCCATCCACCGGAACCGGCCGCGCAGGTCGGCGGGGTCGATCGAGTCGAAGCCGCGCTTGGAGTAGATGTGGAGGATGCGGTCCCGGACGTTGAGCGGGTCGTCGTTCTTCTTCGACTCCTCGTTCTTGTTCAGGGGCTCGCGGTAGCCGAACGCCCACTGGCCCTCGGCACGGCGGGGGCGGGGGACGTCGGTGAAGCGGGGCGCAGGCGAGTCGAAGCGCAGGTCAGCCATGGCAGAACGGGGTCCTTCGCTGATGGGCGCGCGAGAGGCGCGCGGTCGGGGTGGCCGGGTCGGATCAGCGAGGCCGACACATCATGCTGCGGGTGCGCCCGAGGTCCACGTGGCGACGAACCACGAGGAAGGCGTGGGTTGCAGCGGTGACCATGTCAATCAGTCTCAGTCCCCGGACGTCCTGACCACAAATGGCAATCTCATGATGTGGACCGACGTCTCGGGATGTGGACGGATCGCCGAGGTCGCCCCCGGTGGCCGGGCGGCGCTGCGACCGAGGTCACACCGCGCCACGACGCCGGTGCGCGGACGGTTTCCAGGCGCACGGTGCCGGCAACCTGCCTCACCCCTACGCTGTTCCCATGAGCGACGCCGTTCCCAGCAGCCTGGTCAGCAGCACCTACCAGCAGGCGCTGGAGGTGATCGCCTCCGTCGAGCCGCGGGTCGCCGACGCCACCCGCAAGGAGCTGGCCGACCAGCGGTCGTCGCTCAAGCTGATCGCGAGCGAGAACTACGCCTCGCCGGCCGTCCTGCTGACGATGGGCACCTGGTTCAGCGACAAGTACGCCGAGGGCACGGTCGGCCACCGGTTCTACGCCGGCTGCCAGAACGTCGACACCGTCGAGGCGCTCGCCGCCGAGCACGCCCGCGAGCTGTTCGGGGCGCCGTACGCCTATGCGCAGCCGCACTCGGGGATCGACGCCAACCTGGTGGCGTTCTGGTCGATCCTCGCCCACCGGGTCGAGGCTCCGGCGCTGGAGCGGCTCGGGGCCAAGAACGTCAACGAGCTCACCGAGGCCGACTGGGGAGAGCCTGCGCCACGAGCTGGGCAACCAGCGACTGCTCGGCATGAGCCTCGACGCCGGCGGCCACCTCACCCACGGCTTCCGGCCCAACATCAGCGGCAAGATGTTCCACCAGCAGCAGTACGGCACCGACCCGGAGACCGGGCTGCTCGACTACGACGCGGTGCGCGCCAAGGCGCGGGAGTTCAAGCCGCTGGTGATCGTCGCCGGCTACTCCGCCTACCCGCGCCGGGTGAACTTCGCCAAGATGCGCGAGATCGCCGACGAGGTCGGCGCGACCCTGATGGTCGACATGGCGCACTTCGCCGGCCTGGTCGCCGGGAAGGTGTTCACCGGCGACGAGGACCCGGTGCCGTTCGCCCACGTCACGACCACGACGACCCACAAGTCGCTGCGGGGGGCCGCGCGGTGGCCTGGTGCTCGCCCAGGAGGAGTACGCCCCCGAGGTCGACCGCGGCTGCCCGATGGTGCTCGGCGGGCCGCTGTCGCACGTGATGGCGGCGAAGGCGGTCGCACTCGCGGAGGCGCGGCGCCCGGAGTTCCAGGGTTACGCGCAGGACGTGGCCAACAACGCGAAGGCCCTGGCCGAGGGCTTCCTCAGCCGCGGCGCCACGCTCGTGACCGGCGGCACCGACAACCACCTGGTGCTGCTCGACGTCACGTCCTTCGGCCTCACCGGCCGCCAGGCGGAGTCCGCGCTCCTCGACGCCGGCGTCGTCACCAACCGCAACTCGGTGCCCGCCGACCCCAACGGCGCCTGGTACACCTCCGGCATCCGGCTCGGCACGCCGGCGCTCACCACCCGCGGCTTCGGGAAGGACGAGTTCGACCGGGTGGCCGAGCTGATCGTCCACGTCCTGCAGAACACCCAGCCCGGCACCACCAAGGCCGGCGCGCCGTCGAAGGCGTCGTACGTCCTCGGCGACGGGGTCGCCGACAAGGTGCGGGACGCCTCGGCCGAGCTGCTCGACAAGCACCCGCTCTACCCGGGCCTCGAGCTGGTCTGAGGATCAGGCCGGCCGGCCGGTCGTGCAGACCAGCAGGTGGTACGGCGCGGCGCCGGCGGTCGGTCGGCTCCCGGTCACCTGGCGCTGCTCGACCGTGAGCCCGGACCGCTCGAGCCGAGCGACGACCTCGGCGACCGGACGGACCGTGAAGCCGTGGCGGGCGACGGGCTGCGCCGCGAGCCACGCCGGGTCGGCGACGCCGAGCACGCCACGGCCGGTCGGCGCCAGCACCCGCGCCAGCTCGTCGAAGGCGGGGCCCAGGTCGTCGACGAAGTAGATCGTGTTGAGGCTGATCCAGCCGTCGAGCAGCCCGCTCGCCAGGGGCAACGACTGCATCGCTGCCTCGTGCAGCTGGAGCCGGGCGACCGCCAGCTCCTCGTGGTGGTTGCGCGCGGCACGGGTCAACATGTCCGCCGACGGCTCGACCCCGTGGACCACACCGTCGGGAACGGCCTTCAGCAGAAGGTCGAGCCCGTAGCCGCCGCCGAACCCGATGTCGGCGACCGTCTCCCGGCCCCCCAGGTCGAGCGCGTCCACCGCCGCCGTGATCGTCGGCCGGTTGCCCTTGTTGAGCATCCGCGCGACGACCGCCCCGAGCCGTCCCGACGGCCCGCCGAGCTGACGGGCGAGCGTGCGGACGACGAAGGCGGGAGGCTGGAGGCGCGGCACCCGGGCAGTCTTGCAGGTCGGTCGCGGGGGAGGGAGGCCTCGCTCAGGCTTGCTTGCGCCAGACCGAGACGTGGCTGGTGCTCTCACCGGTGAACGGAGTGCGCCGCCAGTCGGCCCAGCGCGCCTCGCGCTCCAGGCCGGCGATCCGCGCCATCAGGTCCAGCTCGGCGGGCCAGGCGTAGCGGAACCGGCCGGAGCTGCGGCGGTAGGAGCCGTCCGGCTCACGGTGGAAGTGGTGCGACGTCAGCAGCTGCTCGGCGACGTCGTAGGTGTCGAACCCGACGTGCTCGGGGGAGAGGTCGAACGGCACCGCCTGCTGGGCCGGTGGCAGCCGGCGCAGGTCGGGCACGCCCAGCTCGACGAGGAAGCGTCCGCCGGGGGCGAGGTGCTCGGCCGCGTTGCGGAAGCACGCGACCTGCTCGTCCTGGGTGAGCAGGTTGGAGATGGTGTTGTAGACGAGGTAGACGAGGGTGAAGGTGCCGACGCCGTCGACCACGGTCGTGGCCATGTCGCCGATCACCACCGGCAGGTCCGCCTCGTCGACCTTGGCGCGCAGCACCGCGGCCATCGGCTCCGACAGCTCGATGCCGGTCACCGGCACGCCGCGCTCGTGCAGAGGCACCGCCACCCGGCCAGTGCCGATCGCCAGCTCCAGAGCCGGGCCGCTGCCGGCCAGCTCGACGAGCAGGTCGACCACGGGCCCGAGCACCTCCGGCCCGGCGTTGGCTGCCTCCTCGGCGTCGTACCGACTCGCCGTCTCCTCGTCCCACACCTCGCTGCTGGTCACTCGCCCCACCCTGCAGACGCCGCGGGCGTTGAGTCGAACGGATTTCCAGGCCGCGCGGGGACGTCATGCGGGGCGAGGGCGATCGCCCACGATCCGTATGACGTCCCCGGCTCGCGCTGCCTCGGCAGCATCCGGCGCGGGTCCGGGCATCACGCGGAGTGCGGCAGGACCTCGTCCATCGGAGCGGGCACGACGGCGGTGTCGGTGCCGACGTGGATCAGCTCGAGTGCGACGCCGGCCGCGACAGCGGCTTCGTAGAGGGTGCGGCAGAGGGTGCGGTCGCCGTCGGTGAGGGTGGCTCTCCGCCGGGGCGGGCGAGCAGCACCGCGGCGCTGCCGGACGCGCCGGAAGGGTCGGTGTCGCCGGCCGCCTGGGCGAGGAGCCGCACGACCTCCGCGGCCTCGTCTGCGGCGATGGTGGCGGGGATGCCGTCGATCTCCACCACCCCGGGCCGCGGGCGGCGGTCGGGGTCGACGAGCAGCAGGTAGAGCCGGCGGGTGTGCCACCCCAGCGGCTGGAGGATGGTGCGCCACATCGTGGTGACGTCGGCGTCGGTGCGGAGGACGGGCCGGTGCGGGCCGTCGTCCCGAGAGATGTCGGTCATGCCGTCATCCTGCGCCGCTCGGTCCGGCCGCCGCGACCCCCGACCAGCGTCCTGTGGATAACCCGAAGAGGCCCGCCTGGTCAGGCCGTCGGGGTGGTCCGTTCGACGATCGCGCGGAGGTCGCCGCCGGCCAGCGCGCCGTAGACGCCGTCGTACGCCGCGCCGAGGCGCGAGGCGCAGAAGACGTCGGTCACCTCGACCGGCGCGTGCCGGACGAGCAACGCGCCCCTGCAGGCACAGCGCCATCCGCGACGCGAGGCGCCGGGCGTTGACCTCGGCGAGCGCCGGGTCGCCGACGACCTCCCCGAGCAGCGCGAGCGTGTCGTCGACGGCCCGGTCGAGCCGGGTGTCGCCGCCACGGGCCCGGCCGACCTCCGTGATCCAGGCGTCGAGCACCTCCGGCTCCCGCCCGAGGGCCCGGAGCACGTCGAGCGCGTTGACGTTGCCGGAGCCCTCCCAGACCGAGTTCAGCGGCGCCTCGCGGTAGATCAGCGGCATGCCGGACTCCTCGACGTAGCCGTTGCCGCCGAGGCACTCCAGCGCCTCCGCCGCGAGGTACGGCGTCCGCTTGCACACCCAGAACTTCGCCAGCGGCAGCGCGATCCGCCGCAACGCCGCCTCCGCCGGGTCGTGCCGGGCGTCGACGGCGGCGGCGAGCCGGATGGCCAGCGCGGTGGCGGCCTCGGACTCGACGGCGAGGTCGGCGACGACGTTCTGCATCAGCGGCTTGTCGGCCAGCAGCGAGCCGAACGCGGAGCGGTGGGCGACGTGCCACGACGCCTCGGCGACGGCGTGCCGCATCAGCGCCGCCGAGCCGAGCACGCAGTCGAGCCGGGTCGCGGCGACCATCTCGATGATGGTCCGCACGCCGCGGCCCTCGTCGCCGAGCCGGTGGGCGACGGTGCCGTCGAGCTCGAGCTCGGAGGAGGCGTTGGACCGGTTGCCGAGCTTGTCCTTGAGCCGCACCACGTCGAGCGGGTTGCGGCTGCCGTCGGGCAGCACCCGGGGCACGACGAAGCAGGTCACGCCGCCCGGGGCCTGCGCGAGCACGAGGAAGACGTCGTTCATCGGGGCGCTCGTGAACCACTTGTGGCCGTGCAGCGTGTACGCACCGTCGCCGGCCGGCCGCGCCTCGGTGATGTTGGCGCGCACGTCGGAGCCGCCCTGCTTCTCCGTCATCCCCATCCCGGCCAGCGCGCCGCGCTTCTCCGCGACCGGCCGCAGCCCCGGGTCGTAGGTGGTCGACGCGAGCAGCGGCGTCCACTCCCTTCGCGAGCGCGTCGTCGGCCCGGGCGCCGGCACGGCGGCGTACGTCATCGACACCGGGCAGCCGTGACCGGGCTCGGTCTGCGACCAGGCCATGAACCCCGCCGCCCGGCGCACGTGCGCGTGCGGGTCGCCGGCGTCCTGCCGCTCCCACGGCGTCGCCGCCAGCCCGTGCCCGATCGCGCGCTCCATCAGCCAGTGCCAGGAGGGGTGGAAGGCGACCTCGTCGACCCGGTTGCCGTAGCGGTCGTACGGCGTCAGCCGCGGCGGGTTCTCGTTGGCGAGCCGTCCGTGCTCGCGGGCCTCCGCGGTGCCGGCCTCGCGGCCGAGCGGCCCGAGCGAGTCGAGCACCTCGGGGGAGCCGTGCCGCAGCACGGCGTCGCTCAGCGCGCGGTCGGTGGCGACCACGTCGTGGCCTGCGAGCGGCGGCGCCTGGTTGAGGGTCCGCCGCAGCTGCCGACGGCCGCCGGGTGCCGGGTTCGGGGCGCTCATGTCGCTACCGTAACCGGCATGAGTGCCGAGGCTGCGGGGGTGGAGGGAAGTCCCCCGCCGCAGCCGCGGCACCGGCGGGTGGGGCACCTGCTGTGGCGCCTGGTCGTGACCACCGTCGGCTCCTGCCTGCGGCACCGGGTGACCGGCCTGGCGGCCGAGGGGGCGTTCTTCGCGGTGCTCTCGGTGCCGCCGCTGATCTTCGCCCTGATCGGCGCGATCGGCTACGTCGCCGACGCCTACTCGGCGGCGCAGGTCGAGGAGATCCGTGACGCCGTCGTCGACCTGACGTCGCGCTTCCTCACCGACCGCGCGGTCAACGAGGTGATCCGTCCGACGCTCAACCAGGTGCTCCGGCCGGGCCGGTTCGACGTGATCTCGATCGGGTTCGTGCTGTCGCTGTGGTCGGGGTCGCGGGCGCTCAACGTGTTCGTCGACACCATCACGATCATGCACGGGCTCGGCGGCCACCGCGGGATCGTGAAGACCCGGGCGCTGTCGTTCGTGCTCTACATCCTCGCCCTCGTCACGGGCGTGGTCTCGATCCCGCTGGTTGTCGCCGGGCCGACGCTGGTGCGCGGCTGGCTGCCCGAGCGGCTCGACTTCCTGATGTCGTTCTACTGGCCGGCCGTGGTGCTGATCTGCATCTGCTTCCTGGCGACGCTCTACCACGTGTCGGTGCCGGTGCGGACCAACTGGAGCTTCAACCTGCCCGGCGCCACGTTCTCCCTCCTCGCCTGGATCCTCGGCTCCTACGCGCTGCGCTGGTTCCTGACGGTGACCGCGGCCGACTCCCGCTCGATCTTCGGGCCGCTGGCGGCCCCGATCGCGGTGCTCCTGTGGCTCTACCTCGTGGCGCTCGCGGTGCTGATCGGCGCGGCGGTCAACGCCGCGTTCGACACCGTCTTCCCGCAGGCGTCGACCACCCGCGCCCGTCGCGAGCTGGTGTCGCGGCTGCGGGACCGGGTCGTGCTGGCGCGCGACCGACGGTGAGGTCCGTCGCCGGGTGGGGCGGCTGCACTAGATTCGCCGCGTGAACGACGCACCGGCCGCCGACGACTCCGTCGTCCTCGCGCACGGCCGGGTCGCGCTGCCCGACCGGGTCCGGTCGCCGTGGTGGGGAGCTGGGGCGGCGGATCCTCGCCGCGCTGGGCATCCTCGTCGGCACGGTGCTGCTCGTCTACCTCGACCGCGACGGCTACCGCGACGCCGGCGACGCCACCGCCGCCGACCCGACCGGCACCATCACGCTGATCGACGCGATCTACTACACGACCGTCACCCTGAGCACGACCGGGTACGGCGACATCGCGCCCGTCAGCGACACCGCCCGGCTGATCAACGCGTTCGTCATCACGCCCGCCCGGATCGGCTTCCTGGTGCTGCTGATCGGCACCACTCTGGAGGTGCTCGCGCAGCGCGGCCGCGAGCTGTTCCGGATCGCCCGCTGGAGGAGACACATGGGACACCACGTCGTGGTCATCGGCTACGGCACCAAGGGCCGCAGCGCCGTCGACACGCTCGTCAACAACGGGCTGCTCCGCGACCACGTCGTCGTGGTCGACCCGAGCCCCGAGGCACTCGCCGAGGCGCACGCCGACCAGCTCGCGGTGATCACCGGCGACGCCACCCGGCGGGAGGTGCTGCGGCGCGCCGGGGTCGCCAACGCCGACCAGGTCATCGTCACCACCGACCGCGACGACACCAACGTGCTCGCCACCCTGACGGTGCGCCAGCTCAATCCCGACGCGTTCATCGTCGCCGCGGTCCGGGGAGCAGGAGAACGCGCCGTTGATCCGGCAGTCGGGCGCCGACTCGGTGATCATCTCCGCCGACGCCGTCGGGCGGTTGCTCGGCCTGTCCTCGATGTCGCCGACGCTCGGCCGGGTGATGGAGGACCTGCTGACCTTCGGCGACGGGCTCGAGGTGGCCGAGCGCGAGCTGCTGGTCTCCGAGGTCGGCATGCCGCCGCAGTCGCTGCCCGACCAGGTGATCGCCGTCGTGCGCGACGAGAAGGTCTACCGCTACTTCGACCCGGTCGTGGCGCTCCTCGCCCGCGGCGACCGGCTGGTCGTCGTACGGCCGGCGAAGGAGCTGCCGTGGGCGCCCCGGCCGGGCACCCACAACGAGGACCTGGCCGTCGACGAGGAGGGCTGACCCGGGTCAGCCCTCGGTGCCCGGCTCCACCAGCATCGTCGCGAGGTGCTGGGCGAGGTGGTCGAGCACCTGCCGGGCGCTCGCGTCGTCGCGCCGCACCAGCCAGTCGAGGGTCAGCCCGTCGACCAGGGTGGTGAGGTAGCGGCCGACCACCTCGACCGGCACGGCCGTCCGCGCGCCGATCGACCGGAGCAGCACGACGAACGCGTGCGCGTAGCGCTCGTACTGCTGCCGCGCGACGTCGTCGTACCCGGGCGTGCGCAGGCAGTACTGGGTGAGCTCGTAGGTGAGCAGGTGCTGCTCGGGGTGGGTGGTCACGTGGTCCCAGTAGGCCTCGAGGCCGTCGCGGATCATCTCCCGTGGTGGTGCGCCGGGGCGGAACGACCCCTCGGCGAGGTCGACCGTGGTGCCGATCAGGCTCCTGATCACCGCGTCGAGGAGCTCCTGCTTGGAGTCGAAGCAGTAGTGGAAGACGCTGAGCGAGGTCTGGGCCTCGGCGACGATCGCGCGAGTGGTCGCCTTCCCGACGCCCTCGCGGGTCATCACCGCGACGGCCGCGTCGACGAGCTGTTGCCGGCGCTCGGCCAGCGGCATCCGGGTCATCGCTCCTCCTCGCTCGCGTCCGCGTCGCCGACCGGCCCTAGCGGGTCACGCGGAAGACCGGGCTGGTGCCACGCACCGGCGTCAGTGCGCCGCCCGCGGCCCGGGCGTCCCCGCGGTAGCGGACCCGGTACGTGCCCGGAGCGGCCTGCCGCGGGACGGCCCAGGTGATGGTGATCGCCGAGCCGCCGCGGAGGCGGGCCCACCGCAGCCTCGTCGACCAGTCACCGTCGTCGGCGACCCGCCGCCAGCGACCGTCGACGCGACGCTCCACGGTGAGGTACGTCGATCCGTGCCGCAGGTCGTTGTTGGGATAGGCACCGGCGAACACGACCCGCACCACCCCGCCGGGGCGGTACGACGCCCGCGGCGGGGTCAGCACGTCGCCGAACGCCGCACCACGGGGCGGCGTCTCCGGGCCGGTCGGCGAGCCGTCGGCGATCGGCGTCGGCTGCGTCGCCTTCGCCCCGAGCGGCAGCTGCCGGCCCTGCTTCATCGCCCGGGCCAGCCGGACGCTGACCTGGGTGATCGCCGGCAGCTGGTAGCGCCCGAAGATGGTCGAGGCGCCCTCGTACTCCTTGGCGTCGTACTCCTCCGGGGTGGTCAGGTAGTGCGCGTAGTGGTTGGCGTAGCCCTGGACGAGCACGTCGCGCAGCGGCACGCCCAGCTCCCGGGCGACCGCCCGCCGCAGCCGGAGGCCGGCGACGACGGTGACCTCGGCGGGCACGCCGATCAGGTGCAGCTGGCCGATCCGCAGCAGCTGCAGCGGCACGACGGACTGGACGAGGCCCAGGTCGCCGACGGGGAGCAGGACCTCCTTGGGGGCCTGGCACTCCCGCAGGGCCGGGCTGGCCGTGTAGAGCGCCTCGCTGATCAGGCCGAAGAGCGGGTTGCCGCCACCCGACCCCTCGTTGAAGATCGGGGAGCCCGCCGCCGCCGTCCTCCGTGCTGCCGGCGGCGAACGCGGCGCCGAGGGCGGGGGAGCAGGTGCGGTGCGGCTTCCCATCGGGGGTGTGGCGGCCGCTGACGCGGACGTCGCCGAGGTCGACGTGGACCAGGCGCGCGTCCACGCCGCCGCGCACCGGACGCCGCCGGTCCGCCCGGGTGCGGGCCGCCGTCAGCTGCCGCGAGCCGATGATCCGGGTGTTGGCGAACTCGTTGCGCGTCGGGCCGTCGGTGGGCCGCAGGTTGAGGTTGGGGGGACATGTCGCCGGCGTTGGTCTGGGCGAACGACGCGACGAACGCGGGGTCGGTGTCGGTGAGGTGGTCGACCCCGGCGAGCTCCTCCCAGCGGTGCTGCGCGTAGCCCTTGTTGTCCGGGCTGATCAGGTGGTTGCCCGTCGACATGCTCGTCGCGTGGACCGCGAACCAGTTGATCGCGCCCACCGCGCGCCCGCGCCGGTGCACGCGGAGCGTGGTGCTCAGGGTGTCGGTCGCACGGGGGAAGAACCGGCGGTCGCGCGCCGGGTTGCGGTCGAACGCCGCGCGCGAGCGGTTGACGCTCGCGTTGCGCAGGTGGGTGCGGGCGAGGGTCAGCCGCGCCGGCGCCAGGTCGCGGTGGGCACGGACGATCGACTGCGTCACGCCGCGGACGATGGCGTCGTAGGTCTTCTCGTGGAAGAAGCCGGAGAACAGGTTGTACATGTTGTGGTGGGAGTAGCCGCCGACCCCCGCGTGCGTGTGGGTCGCGGTCAGCATGACGTTGCGCTCGCCGTAGCGGCTGCCGAGCCGGTGCCGCACCCGGTCGAGGACGTCGTCGCGCAGCCCCTGGAAGAACATCCCGATGTCGGCGACCACGTGCACCACCCGCCGGCCGGTGCGGCGGTCGACCACCACGAACGCCCGGGAGCGCTGCCGCATGTGGAGGCCCTCGGTCACCTGGGTGGTGTCGGCGTACCCCATCATCCCGGTCTCCGCCGGCTCCCCGGTGATGTCGGCGATCCCGCGGCCGACGAGGTACGGCGCCTGGGCCGGCCGGGCCGACCGGGTGTGGCTCGGTGCCGGGGCTGCCACCGCCTCCGCCGTTCGCGCCGCGGGCGCGAGCTCCGCGGCGGAGCCGGCTCGGGCGGGGGAGCCGGGCAGGAGCAGCGTCGGCGTCGCCACGACGAGAGCGGCCGTGAGCGCGGCACAGCCGGCGCGGAACCGGCGGACCGGGCGCTGCCGGGAGGGCGAGGGCAAGGAGGCCTCCTCTGCGGGTCGGGTAAAGAGTTCAACGACGCCGCGGCGGCGCGGTTAGCCGCCGGGCGCGTCCCACCCGCAGGTGCCGCTCAGTCGCGCCGGGGCGCCGGCAGCCGCCCGAAGACCCGGTTGCAGTCGCGCACGCCGGAGCAGCTCGACAGCGCGCCGGTGCGGCGCTGCAGCTCGCGGCGGACCACGGCGTAGGCAGGGTCGCGGAACCGGTTGCGCAGCTCGAAGGGGGTCGCGCTCGCGGTCGAACAGCACGCCGGTGCTCGGGTCGCCGGCGTGGACGGCGTAGGTGTAGCGACGGGTCACCACGCCGCGGTAGGCGAGCCCCGGGGTGCTGTCGCGCTTCTCGTCGCCGGTCAGCACGAGGATGGTGTCCCGCCGGGTGCGTGCCCCGGTCGCCTGCTCCAGCCCGAGGCCGTCGAGCCGGCGGCCGGGTCGGGCGTCGGCCCAGCCGACCATCGACCGCACCAGGTCGAGCAGGGTGACCGGCTCCCGGTGGACCGTGCCCGGGGTGATCCCGGGGCCCCGCACGAGCAGCGGCACCCGCAGCGCCTCCTGGTAGACGCTGTTCTTGCCGACCCGGGAGTGCTCGCCGAGCAGGTAGCCGTTGTCGGAGGTGAACACGACGTAGGTGTCGGAGAGCTCGCCGGCGTCGGCCAGCTGGCGCACGGTGCGGGCGACGGCGTCGTCGACCGACCGCAGCGCCCGGAGCCGGTCGCGGAACAGCGCCGGCACCTCGCGGCGGTCGAACGAGCGGGTGAGCGCCCGCATGTCCGCCGGCAGGTCGGCGACCTGCGTCTCGGCGTACGACGGCTTCCCGGCCGCGTCCGGCCGGGTGGTCCGGTGGATCCCGCGGTACTTCGCTTCCGGCAGCGGCCTCCGGTGCCCGTCGTGCACGGCGATCGTGTCGTGCGGGGCGAGGTGGTTGACGAAGAGGAGGAACGGGTCGTCCGTGTCGCTGAACGCCCGGATCGCCTCGCCGGTCCGGTCGCCGAGGACGTGGGTGATGTAGCGGCCGGTGGTCACGTCGCCGTTCGCGAACCCGAGCGGCGACAGCAGGCCGTAGCCGTAGACCCCCTCGACGGTCGGGTCCCACCGGGTCCAGCCGTCGGGCCGCGGACGGCTGGTCTCCTCGTAGCCGTTGAGGTACTTGCCGGTGTAGAAAGTGCGGTAGCCGGCCGCAGCCAGCCACCGGGCGATCGTGTTGTCCTTCGCCTTCAGCGCCGGGAACCCGCCCCACGGCCCGCGGTTGTGGCGCACGCCGTTGTTGTGGCCGTACTGGCCGGTGACGAGCTCGGCGCGGGCCGGGCAGCACATCGGGTGCGGCGAGATCGCACGGGTGTACGTCGCGCCGGCGCGCCCGAGGAGCCGACGCGTGCGCGGCATAAACGCGAGGTCGCCGTACCGCATGTCGTCGGTGAGGATCAGCACGATGTTGGGCTGGTCGGGCCGGTCGGGGCCGGGGGCCGCCGCTGCTCTCGCGCCGCCGGTGAGCGCGCCGGCAGGCGGGCCGGCGACGGGCGTGCTGGTGGCGGTCAGCAGCAGGACGAGCAGCGCCGCGAGCGGCAGCAGACGGGCCGGACGGCGCACGGGACCTCCCAGGGACGGACTACCTGTCAGACACGTAGACCGCCCCGGAGGTTGCGTCCGGTGCGTGTCGTGCTGACCGGTCCAGCGGGAGCATGGCGGGATCCGCGATCGCGCGGAGGCGGTTTCCACAGCTTCGCGCTGCCCGCTCCGCGCCGCTGGGGCGCTGTCGGGCCGCGCTGCTTCAATGGCGGCGTGGCTGAGGCGGCGGCGAAGACCGACTTCAAGAAGACGCTCGACTCCTACCGGGCGCGGGCGGGGGAGTTCCGCGTGCTGGAGGTCCCGCCGATGCGCTACCTGGCGGTCGACGGGCGCGGCGACCCCAACACGGCGCAGGAGTACGCCGACGCGCTCGCGGCGCTCTACCCGGTGGCCTACCGGCTGAAGTTCGCCAGCAAGCGGGAGCTCGGGCGCGACTACGTCGTGCCGCCGCTCGAGGCGCTGTGGTGGGCCGACGACATGGCGGCGTTCACCTCCGCGCGGGACAAGTCACGGTGGGAGTGGACCGCGATGCTGATGGTCCCCGACTGGGTCGCGGATGACATGGTCGACGCCGCCCTGGCCGCCGTCGCCGCCGGTGACCGGCCGGCACCTCTCGACGAGGTCCGCCTGGAGCTCCTGGACGAGGGCCTGTGCGTCCAGACGCTGCACGTCGGCTCCTACGACGACGAGACCGCGACCCTGGCCGACCTGCACGACCGCTTCATTCCCGAGGCCGGCCTGCGGATGACGGGCCGGCACCACGAGATCTACCTGAGCGACCCGCGACGGGTGGAGCCGTCCCGCCTCCGGACGATCCTGCGGCAGCCGGTTGCGCGGGTCGGCTGAGCCGACGAGCTAGTCGTCGGACTCCTGCCCGGCGTCCTTGGCGACGGCCTCGGCGACGTCGGCCGGCGTGACGTCGACCTTGCTCGGGTCGGCGGCGGCGTCGATGGCCGTCGTCGGCTTGCTCGTGGCCGCCTCCTTGGAGGGCTTCGGCTTGTCGACCGGCGCCGGGTCGAGGCCGAGCTCCTCGGTGACGTTCACCGGCTCCGGCCGCGAGCCGGTGCTGTCGTCCGTCGTGGCGGTGGCCGGCTCCTCGGTGGGCTCCGCGGCGGTGTCCTGCGGGGTGGTGTCCTCCGGGGTGGCGCGCGTCGGGTCGTCGTCCTTGTCGTCCCGGTCGTCTCTGTCGTCCTTGCTCCGCCCGACGGCGGCGGCCGCCCCCTTCGCCAGGCCGACCGCCGACCCGACCGCGGTCACCGGGACCTTCGCGGCTCCGGCGGCCACGTCCTTGATCTTGCCCAGCTGGTTCTTGAGAGCCACGGGTCGTCCCCCTCGCTTCGTCGGGTACTGGTGGACCCTCCGGTACCCGGGCGCGGGCTCACCACGCACACGAGGGGGCGGCGGTGTGTGTGAGACGCGACTCGGTCGACGCGTTTGCGCGGAGGAGGGGAACCGGCCTGCCTCCGCACCGGCGCTGAGTCCTCTGATGCTCAGCGACGACGCATCTCTCGTACGAAGATCCAGATCAGCCACAGTCCCCCGGTGACGAGGGTCAGGATGGCGTCGAGGACGAAGTTGCCGAAGCCGTAGCCATTGCGTGCCACCGGATCCACCTTTCAGGGCCTCGAGCGACAGCATGCCGTAGCGCGCGTGCACGTGCGAGGGTGCGTTTTCGAGAACTCGCGACCATCGACCCCGCCGTCGCCGAGGCCCGACCACGACACTGTCCGGTCTCCGGGGCGCTGGCAGCGTCGATGAGCTGGTCAGGGGTGAGTCGGGGTCCGAGGAGGGGACGGGACCTCCGCACCGTCCGGTGGGGGCGCCCCGCATCCCCGAGGGTGGGGATCCCGAGGATGCGGGGCTGAGCCAGGCCCGGGGGACGGGCGGTGCCTGGCCTGTTCGCAGTATGTGGAGCCGAACGCGATTCCGGTGTGTGAACCGGGCGGGTCCCCAAGATGGGCTACGTGGGCGGCAGACGACGTCCCGCTGGACGATGGGTAACGTCGCCCTCTCGGGCACAGAGAAAGGGACGAGGCCGGTTCCAGACTTGGAAACCGGCCTCTCACCTGCGGTGCTACTGGTGGGCGATACTGGGTTTGAACCAGTGACCTCTTCCGTGTCAAGGAAGCGCGCTACCGCTGCGCCAATCGCCCGTGTGGAGTTGTGCGACGAGGTGGGTACGGGATTTGAACCCGTGTAGACGGATTTGCAGTCCGTTGCCTCGCCTCTCGGCCAACCCACCGCGGAGGCCAGGCCCCCAAGAAACCTGCCGGTTCTTACCGACCTCAGGTCGGCCAGTGGAACTGACCTCTCCGAGCGGACGACGAGGCTCGAACTCGCGACCTCAACCTTGGCAAGGTTGCGCTCTACCAACTGAGCTACGTCCGCCTGCGTTGCGCAGCCCGGGGGCTGCGGCGCGGTGAGAACAGTAGCCCATGGTCACTTCAGCAACAAAATGGGGGTCCGGTCGGGGCGGCGTGGGGGGAGTGCGGGGCTCCGGCGACGTGAGGTTTCCCCGGTCGACCGGGGAAACCTCAACATGTCGGGCAAAGCAATGCCGGACAAGTGGAGGTTTTGCCCGTCACGTCAGCGTCCCGGCGGCCGCGTCCCCCCGGACCCCGCGCCGCCCGCCCCCACCCACGCCCCCACTGCCGACGCCGCCCCACCCCACGCCCCGGCGCCCTACCCTGACGCCGTGCACCCGAGGAACCCCGCCCGGCCCTCGGGCCGGGCGATGCGGTCTTCGAGACGGTCAAGGTCGTCGGGGGGCGGCCGTTCGCGCTCGACCTGCACCTCGAGCGGCTGGCGAGCGGCGCGGAGATGGCGGGGCTCGGGGAGGTCGACGAGGCGGTCGTACGCCGGGAGGTCGCGGTCGCGCTCCAGGGCGGGCAGCCGCCGCTCGGCCGGCTCCGGATCACCGTGTCGGCCGGCCCCACCGTCACCGTGGCGGCCGGGCCGCTCGCGCCGCCGGCGCCGACGGCCGCGGTCGCGACCGTGCCGTGGCCCCGCAACGAGCGGGGCGCGCTGGTGGGCCTGGAAGTCGACGGCGTACGCCGAGAACGTGGTCGCCCTGGCCCACGCCCGGCGGCGCGGGGCCGACGAGGCGGTGTTCTCCGACGTCGCCGGTCACCTCTGCGAGGGCACGTCGACCAACGTCTTCTACGTCGTCGGCGGTGAGCTGCGCACCCCGACCCTTGCCAGCGGCTGCCTCCCCGGCGTGACCCGCCGGCTGCTGCTCGACTGGTTCGGCGGCACCGAGGTCGACGAGCCGCTCGCGGTCGCTGCCGCGGCCGACGAGGTCATCCTCGTCTCCACGACCCGCGACGTGCAGGGCGTCCACCGCTGGGACGACCGGGAGCTGCCGGCGCCCGGGCCGGTGACCCGCCGGGCGATGGACGTGTGGCGCCAGCGGGAGCCGGAGCTGCTGACGACGCCCACGATGTGAACGCCGGCCGGGGATGCGTTAAAGTCTCCGATCGCGGTCGGCATGGCCGCTCCGGGCGATTGGCGCAGTGGTAGCGCGCTTCGTTCACACCGAAGAGGTCACTGGTTCGAACCCAGTATCGCCCACCTCGAGAAACCCCGCCGGTCCGCCGACCGGCGGGGTTCTGCCGTTCCCCGGACCGAGAGCGACCTCAGGCGCTCTTGCGCCGCCGCAGCCCGGCGGCGTGCAGCCGGCGCACGAGCTCCCGGCTCCGGACGGGCTCGGCGCCGGCCGCGAGCGCGGCGTCGTAGACCTCGGCCGGTACGTCGTAGTGGTCGCGGTCGAACGCGCGCCGCGGCACACCGAGTGCGGCGGCGAACACGTGCAGCTCCTCGTACGACGTGTCCGAGACGAGGTGGGACCAGAGGCGTCCGCGCCAGGGCACGGACGGCGGGTCGATGAGCACGGCCACAGGAGCAGTATGTCCCGCGCGGTCCGCGGGGCCGGTCGATACGATCGACCTCCGGCCGCGACCGGCCGTTCGCCACCAACCCGAGGAGCCCCCGTGTCCGAGATCAAGGTCGTCCGCGTCCACGCCGGTGAGCGGCTGGAGCAGACCACCACGACCGGCACCAAGGCGTGGGAGCTGTTCACGGACGACCCGCAGGTGGTCGCCGCGCGGGTCGGCGGCGACCTGAAGGACCTGTCCTACGAGCTGCGGGACGGCGACGAGGTGGAGAGCGTCCCGATCGACAGCCCCGACGGGCACGACATCCTCCGCCACTCCTGCGCCCACGTGCTGGCGCAGGCCGTGCAGGACCTCTACCCGGACGCCAAGCTCGGCATCGGGCCGCCGATCAGGGACGGCTTCTACTACGACTTCGACGTCGAGACGCCGTTCACCCCGGACGACCTCGCCAAGATCGAGACCCGGATGCGCAAGATCATCAAGGAGAACCAGCGGTTCTCCCGCCGGGTCACCACCGACGACGACGCCCGCGTCGAGCTCGCCGACGAGCCGTACAAGCTCGAGCTGATCGGGCTGAAGGGCAGCGCCGCGGACGCCGCCGAGGGCGCCGGCGCGGAGGTCGGTGCCGGCGAGCTCACGATCTACGACAACATCGGCCGCAACGGCGAGGTCGCCTGGAAGGACCTCTGCCGCGGCCCGCACCTGCCGACCACCAAGCGGATCCCCGCGTTCAAGCTGATGCGCTCCGCCGCGGCGTACTGGCGGGGCGACGAGAAGAACAAGCAGCTGCAGCGCGTCTACGGCACCGCCTGGGAGTCGAAGGAGGCGCTCGACGGCTACCTGCACCGGCTCGAGGAGGCCGAGAAGCGCGACCACCGCAAGCTCGGCCGCGACCTCGACCTGTTCAGCTTCCCCGACGAGATCGGCTCCGGCCTGCCCGTCTTCCACCCCCAAGGGCGGCGTGATCAAGCGGGTGATGGAGGACTACGTCCGCCAGCGCCACATCGAGGAGGGCTTCGAGTACGTCGGCACGCCCCACATCTCCAAGGAGGGGACGTTCCACCTCTCCGGGCACCTGCCCTACTACGCCGACGGGATGTTCCCGCCCATGGAGTTCGAGGGCGCGAACTACTACCTCAAGGCCATGAACTGCCCGATGCACAACCTGATCTTCCGGTCGCGCGGGCGCTCCTACCGCGAGCTGCCGCTGCGGCTGTTCGAGTTCGGGCACGTCTACCGCTACGAGAAGTCCGGTGTGATCCACGGCCTGACCCGGGTGCGCGGGTTCGCCCAGGACGACTCGCACTCCTACGTGACCCCGGAGCAGGCTCCTGACGAGATCCGGCACCTGCTCGGGTTCATCCTCGGCCTGCTGCGCGACTTCGGCCTCGACGACTACTACCTCGAGCTCTCCACGCGCGACGACTCCAAGCCGGACAAGTTCGTCGGCAGCGACGAGGAGTGGGCGGTCGCCACGCAGGTGCTCGAGGACGTCTGCAAGGAGACCGGCCTCGAGCTGGTGCCCGACCCCGGCGGCGCCGCCTACTACGGCCCCAAGGTGTCGGTGCAGGCGCGCGACGCCATCGGCCGCACCTGGCAGATGTCGACGATCCAGTACGACTTCAACCAGCCCAAGGGCTTCGAGCTCGAGTACGCCGCCGCGGACGGCACCCGGAAGCAGCCGGTGATGATCCACTCGGCCAAGTTCGGGTCGATCGAGCGGTTCATCGGCGTCCTCGTCGAGCACTACGCCGGCGCGTTCCCTCCGTGGCTCGCCCCGGTGCAGGTCCAGGGCATCCCGATCGCCGAGCGGCACAACGACTACCTGGCCGACGTCGCCGGGCAGCTCCGGGCGCGCGGCATCCGGGTCGAGGTCGACGACTCCGACGACCGGATGCAGAAGAAGATCCGCAACCGCGCAGCTGCAGAAGGTGCCGTTCATGGTGATCGCGGGCGACCAGGACGTCGAGGCCGGAGCGGTGTCGTTCCGCTACCGCGACGGGCGCCAGGACAACGGCGTCCCGGTGGCGGAGGCGATCGAGCGGGTGACGGCCGCGATCGCCTCCCGCGAGCAGGTCTGACGACGGTGCGGCTCCGGGGGGCGGCGGCCACCGCGGCGGCGGGGGTGCTGCTGTCGCTCCTCGGCGCCTGTGCCGACGACGACCCCGGGAGCGGAGCCGACGACGGCCCGGCCGCGACCGCGTCGCCGACCCCGTCCGAGAGCCCGACCCGGCGCCGCGACCTCGACAAGCAGGGCGACGCGGGCCAGCCCGGCGAGGACGCGAGCGACCTGGCCGAGATGGCCGAGGACCTCGCCGGCGAGCAGGGAGAGATCCCGGCCCGTCTCGAGCCGGTGCAGGGTGCTGACGTCAGCTGGCCGCAGTGCCCGAAGGGCATGGGCATCCCGGAGAAGCGCACCCTCGGGCTGCCGATGCCGGTCGAGGAGGCCGAGTTCGTCGTCATCGGCCTGACCAACGGCCCCGCGTTCACGCCCAACCCGTGCCTGGCCGACCAGGTGGCGTGGGTGCGCGAGCGCGGCCTGATGGCGGCGGCGTACGCCGTCACCAGCTTCCCCGACCGCGCCACCCTGGAGACCTACGGCTGGGACGGCCCCTACCCGGCCCAGGACCGGCTGGGGCGGCTGAAGAACGCCGGCTACCAGCAGGCGCGGTTCAACCTGGACTCGATGTCGGAGGCCGGTCTCACCTCGCCGGTCGTCTGGATCGACGTCGAGCCGGTGCCGTCGTTCGAGTGGAGCGACGACAAGGCCGCCAACGCGGCGGTCGTCGAGGGCGTCGCCCGCGGCTACGCCGACGCCGGCATGGACATCGGCGTCTACTCCACGCCGTACCTGTGGGACGTCGTGGTCGGCGACTTCCGGCTCGGCGGCGTCCCCGAGTGGCGGGCGGCCGGCCAGACCTCGCGCGACGAGGCGCTGGCGCGGTGCGAGTCCGACTGGTCGATCCAGGGCGGGCTCGCCGTCATGGGCCAGTGGGTCGCCGACAGCCGCGACCACAACATCACCTGTCCCGGCATCTCGGCCGACCTCGGCCGCTGGTTCCACCAGTACTAGGAGCGGGGGAGCGGGATGGCCGGACGGCACGACGACGTCGTCGGCGGCGACGGTCGGCGGTTGCGGTGGCAGGAGCACAACCACGCACGCCAGCAGGTGATCATCGACGCCGCGGTCCGGGTGCTCGAGCGCGCGGAGCCGGGCCACGAGGTGCAGGTCCAGCAGATCGCGGACGAGGCCGGCCTCGCCCGCACCGTCATCTACCGGCACTTCCACGACCGCACCGAGCTCGACCGCGCGGTGCAGGAGCGGATCTGCGCCGACCTCGGCGCCCGGCTCCTGCCGCAGCTGTCGTACGACGACCGGCCGGTCGAGGTGATCCGGCGGGTCGTCCACGCCCTCGTGACCTGGGCGGAGGAGCACCGCACCCTGTTCTGGTTCGCCGAGCTCGACCTGCCGGGGCCGGGGCCGGGCCCCTGTCCGAGGCGACCGAGCAGATCGTCGGGCGGATCGAGGTCCTGATGACCGCCGTCTTCGACGACGTGGGCGTCGAGCTCACCGACGACGACCGGGCGGGGCTGGACCCGTGGGTGTTCGCCCTGATCGGCTCGGTCTGGTCGGGTGTCAAGCGGTGGACCATGCGGCCCGAGCGGGTGCCGCCGGCCGACCGCTTCGCCGACATCCTGGCCCACACCGTCTGGGTGCAGCTCGAGGGCATGGCCACCGTCCGGGGGATCCCGGTGCCCGACGTCCCCCTGACCCACCTGGCCCGGCTGCTGCAACAATCCGACCCGTGACCGACCCCGACGGCCTGGAGCGGCTGTGGACGCCGCACCGGATGGCCTACGTCCGTGGCGAGGAGGACGAGCCCGACCCCGAGCGCCCCGAGTGCCCGTTCTGCCGGATCACGCCCGACCCGGCCTCGTCGTCCGACGACGAGCTGGTCGTGGCGCGCGGCACCACGGCGTACGTCGTGCTCAACCTCTACCCCTACAACCC
The DNA here is from genome assembly GCF_022437945.1 of Nocardioides sp. TF02-7. Classification (GTDB taxonomy): domain Bacteria; phylum Actinomycetota; class Actinomycetes; order Propionibacteriales; family Nocardioidaceae; genus Nocardioides. The sequence goes on along the minus strand of NZ_CP092535.1, from coordinate 4,498,738 downwards.
CGGCCACCTGATGGTGCTGCCCTACCGGCACGTCGCCGACTACACCGAGCTCGACGACGCCGAGACGCTCGAGCTGGCCGAGCTGACCAAGCGGGCGCTGGTCACCGTCCGCGAGGTCTCCCAGCCGCACGCGTTCAACGTCGGCCTCAACCTCGGTGGCGTCGCCGGCGGCTCGCTGTCCGGCCACCTGCACCAGCACGTCGTGCCGCGGTGGTCGGGCGACGCCAACTTCATGACCGTGGTCGCCGGCACCAAGACCCTCCCGCAGCTGCTCGGGGGAGACCCGCGACCTCCTCGCCCGGGCCTGGCCGGGGTAGCCTCCACCCTCGTGCTCGAGCGCTTCCGCGATTTCTGGACCCGGTTCTGGTCGCCGGTCGCCCACCTGCTGATCAGGCTGGGCGTGACGCCCAACATGGTCACGCTGGTCGGCACGCTCGGCGTGAGCACCGCTGCGCTCGTCTTCTTCCCCAGGGGCGAGCTGCTGGTCGGCGTGCTGGTCATCACCGCGTTCGTCTTCAGCGACCTGATGGACGGCTACATGGCGCGGCTGACCGGGAAGACGTCGAAGTTCGGCGCGTTCTGGGACTCCACGCTCGACCGGATCGGCGACGGGGCGATCTTCGGCGGCCTGGCGCTCTACTTCGCCGGCGACGGCGACAGCTACCTCTACCTCTGTGTCACCCTCTGGTGCCTGGTGATGGGGTCGGTCACCTCCTACGCCCGGGCCCGCGCCGAGTCGCTCGGGATGGACGCCAAGGGCGGGATCGCCGAGCGGTCCGACCGGCTGGTGTCGATCCTGGTGATGACCGGGCTGTCCGACATCTTCGACCTGCCCGAGCTCATGTACGTCACGCTGTGGGCGCTCGCGGCGGCCAGCACCTACACGGTGGTCTTCCGGATCGTGAAGGTCTACCGCCAGGCCGTCGCCGCCGACGCGGCGTCCGCTCCTGGATCGGAGGACGCCGGCGACGCCGGGCGGGCTTAGGATCCGGCCATGAGCGAGCAGCACGAGCAGGGCACCACGCGGGTCAAGCGGGGCATGGCCGAGATGCTCAAGGGTGGCGTCATCATGGACGTCGTCACCCCCGAGCAGGCGAAGATCGCCGAGGACGCCGGCGCCGTGGCGGTGATGGCGCTGGAGCGGGTGCCGGCCGACATCCGGGCGCAGGGCGGCGTCTCCCGGATGAGCGACCCCGACATGATCGACGGCATCATCGAGGCCGTCTCGATCCCGGTGATGGCCAAGGCGCGGATCGGCCACTTCGCCGAGGCCCAGGTGCTGCAGAGCCTCGGCGTCGACTACGTCGACGAGTCCGAGGTGCTCACGCCCGCCGACTACGAGAACCACATCGACAAGTGGGCGTTCACCGTGCCGTTCGTGTGCGGGGCGACCAACCTCGGCGAGGCGCTGCGCCGGATCACCGAGGGCGCGGCGATGATCCGCTCCAAGGGCGAGGCCGGCACCGGCGACGTGTCCAACGCGGTGACCCACATGCGCACCATCCGCCGCGAGATCCGCCGGCTCGGGTCGCTCGCGGACGACGAGCTGTACGTCGCGGCGAAGGAGCTCCAGGCGCCGTACGACCTGGTCGTCGAGGTGGCGCGAAGCGGCGGGCTGCCGGTCGTGCTGTTCACCGCCGGCGGCATCGCCACCCCGCCGACGCGGCGATGATGATGCAGCTCGGCGCTGAGGGCGTCTTCGTCGGCTCGGGCATCTTCAAGTCCGGCAACCCGGCCCAGCGGGCCGAGGCGATCGTCAAGGCGACGACGTTCCACGACGACCCCGACGTCGTCGCGAAGGTCTCCCGCGGGCTCGGCGAGGCGATGGTCGGCATCAACGTCGAGGAGCTGCCGCAGCCGCACCGGCTCGCCGAGCGCGGCTGGTGACGACCCCGGCCGTCGGCGTCCTCGCGCTCCAGGGCGACGTCCGCGAGCACCTGACGGTCCTGACGGCCCTCGGCGTCGACGCCTTCTCCGTACGGCGGCCGGAGGAGCTCGCCCGCTGCGACGGCCTCGTGCTGCCGGGCGGCGAGTCCACGACGATGGCCAAGCTCGCCCGCACCTTCGGCCTGCTCGACCCCCTGCGGGAGCGGGTCCGGGACGGAATGCCCGCCTTCGGCACCTGCGCGGGGATGATCCTCCTCGCCGACCGGATCGTCGACGGCGCCGAGGGCCAGGAGACCGTCGGCGGCCTCGACGTCACGGTGCGCCGCAACGCGTTCGGCCGCCAGGTCGACTCGTTCGAGGCCGACCTCGCCGTCGCCGGGCTCGACGAGCCGGTGCACGCCAGTTTTCATCCGGGCCCCCTGGGTGGAGGCGGTGGGCGACGGGGTGGAGGTGCTCGCCGAGGCGGCCGGCCACCCGGTCGCCGTACGCCAGGACCGGCTGCTGGCGACGTCTTTCCACCCCGAGGTCGCCGACGAGGGCCGGGTGCACCGGCTCTTCCTGGATCTGGTCCGGCGGTAGACTCGCCCGCCGGTAGCGAGTCGAAGCACTGCGGGAAGAGGGACTGATGTCAGGCCACTCCAAGTGGGCGACCACGAAGCACAAGAAGGCGGTCATCGACGCCCGCCGGGGCAAGCTGTTCGCCAAGCTGATCAAGAACATCGAGGTCGCCGCGAAGTCCGGTGGTCCCGACCCCGCCGGCAACCCGACCCTCTACGACGCCATCCAGAAGGCCAAGAAGCAGTCGGTCCCCAACGACAACATCGACCGGGCGGTCAAGCGCGGCGGCGGGCTCGACGGCGGCGCGGTGGCCTACGAGACGATCATGTACGAGGTCTACGGCCCGCAGGGGGTGGCCCTCCTCGTCGAGTGCCTCACCGACAACCGCAACCGTGCCGCGATGGAGGTCCGCACCGCGGTCACCCGCAACGGCGGCACGATGGCCGACCCGGGCTCGGTCTCGCGGCTGTTCAACCGCAAGGGCGTCGTGGTCGTGCCCAAGGCGCAGGAGGGGAAGGAGGTCACCGAGGACGACGTCCTCGAGGCCACCCTCGACGCCGGCGCCGAGGAGGTCGTCGACCTCGGGGAGTCGTTCGAGGTGCAGTCGGAGGCCAGCGACGTGGTGGCCGTGCGGACGGCGCTGCAGGCCGCCGGCGTCGACTACGACTCCGCCGAGGTGCAGTTCGTCGCGACGATGGACATCCCGGTGTCCGAGAGCGACGCCGCCGCGAAGGTGATCCGGCTGGTCGACGCGGTCGACGACCTCGACGACGTGCAGAACGTCTACTCCAACGCCGACATCCCCGACGACGTCCTCGAGACCGTCGACGCCTGACGCGCCGCCCGCCCCGCGTGTCCTTCGCCGGTCGCGCCGGGGCGCGCGATAGCCTGCGAACACACGTTCGACAGGCGGCGACGCGGGAGGGTGGCGTGATGCGGGTGCTCGGGATCGACCCCGGCCTGACCCGGTGCGGCACCGGCGTGGTCGAGGGAGCGGTCGGCCGACCGCTGCGGATGGTCGACGTGAGCGTGATCCGGACGTCGTCCGACCTCTCGGTGCCCGAGCGGCTGGTCTCGATCGAGGCCGGGCTGGAGGCGCGGCTCGACGAGTACCGCCCCGACGCCGTCGCCATCGAGCGGATCTTCGCGCGGTCCGACGTCAGCACGATCATGGGCACGGCCCAGGCCGCCGGCGTCGCCATGGTCTGCGCCGCCCGCCGAGGGCTGCCGGTCGCGCTGCACACGCCGAGCGAGGTCAAGGCCGCCGTCTCCGGCAACGGCCGGGCCGACAAGGGGCAGGTGGGCGCCATGGTCACCCGGATCCTCCGGCTCGACGCCGCCCCCCGGCCGGCCGACGCCGCCGACGCGCTCGCGCTCGCCATCACCCACATCTGGCGCGGCGGCGCGCAGGCCCGGATCGACGCCGCCCTCGCCGCCGCAGGGAAGAGGAGATGAACCCGTGATCGCCTACGTCCGCGGCCGGGTGGCCGCGCTCACGCTCTCCAGCGCCGTCGTCGACGTCGGGGAGTGGGCCTCGAGCTGATCTGCACCCCCGGCACGCTCGCCGGCCTCCGTCCCGACGCCGAGGCGACGCTGCCCACCAGCCTCGTGGTCCGCGAGGACTCGATGACGCTGTTCGGCTTCGCCGACGAGGACGAGCGGTCGGTCTTCGAGCTGGTCCAGACCGCGTCGGGCGTCGGCCCCAAGCTCGCCCAGGCGATGCTCGCCGTGCTGTCGCCCGACGACCTGCGCCGCGCCGTGGCCACCGACGACCTCAAGACGCTCACCCGGGTGCCGGGCATCGGGCAGAAGGGCGCGCAGCGCATCGTCCTCGAGCTCAAGGACCGCATCGGCGCCCCGACCGGCACCCGCTCGGCCGCGCCGGCGCCCGGTCCGGTGGCCGCCTGGCGCGACCAGGTCCACCAGGGGCTGGTCGGGCTCGGCTGGTCGGCGAAGGACGCCGACCGGGCCGTCGACGCGGTCGCCCCGCAGGCCGAGGCCGACGGTGCCCCGGACGTCGCGGCGCTGCTGCGGGCGGCCCTGCGCACGCTGAGCAAGGCCTGAGCCGGTGCACGAGCACGACCTGGCAGCCGGCGAGGAGGCCCACCTCCGCTCGCTCGTCGCCGCCGAGGCGGAGGGCGACGAGCGTGCCGTCGAGGCGGCGCTGCGTCCGCGCAGCCTCGACGAGGTGGTCGGCCAGGCCCGGGTGCGCGACCAGCTGGGCCTGGTCCTCGAGGCCGCCCGCCAGCGCGGCCGGGCGCCCGACCACGTGCTGCTCTCCGGACCACCCGGGCTGGGCAAGACCACCCTGGCGATGATCATCGCCCACGAGATGAACACCGCGCTGCGGCTCACCAGCGGCCCCGCGATCACCCACGCCGGCGACCTGGCGGCGATCCTCTCCGGGCTCAACGAGGGCGAGGTGCTCTTCGTCGACGAGATCCACCGGATGTCACGGCCGGCCGAGGAGATGCTCTACCTGGCGATGGAGGACTTCCGGGTCGACGTGGTGATCGGGGAAGGGGCCCGGCGCGACCGCGATCCCGCTCGACATCCCGCCGTTCACCCTCGTCGGGGCCACCACCCGCGCCGGGCTGCTCCCGGGGCCGCTGCGCGACCGGTTCGGCTTCACCGCGCACCTCGAGTTCTACGAGCCCGCCGACCTCGACCGGATCGTCCACCGCTCGGCCGGCCTCCTCGGCGTCGACCTGACCGACGAGGGGTCGGCCGAGATCGCCTCCCGCTCGCGCGGGACCCCGCGGATCGCCAACCGGCTGCTCCGCCGGGTCCGCGACTACGCCCAGGTGCGCGCCGACGGCGTCGTCACCCGGCCCGTGGCCGAGGCAGCGCTCGACCTCTACGAGGTCGACCAGCTCGGCCTCGACCGGCTCGACCGGGCCGTGCTCGACGCGCTGTGCCGCCGCTTCGGCGGGGGACCCGTCGGCGTCTCCACCCTCGCGGTCGCGGTGGGCGAGGAGCGCGAGACCGTCGAGGAGGTCGCCGAGCCGTTCCTCGTCCGCAACGGGTTCCTGGCCCGCACCCCACGGGGCCGGATCGCCACCCCGGCGGCCTGGGAGCACCTCGGGCTCACCCCGCCGCCGGCTCCGGCCGAACCCGCTGACCAGACCCTCTTCGACGAGTAGGCTCGATCGGGAACAACGGGTGGGGCCGATTCGTCGGAGTGGTGTGGGCCACGGCTACACTTTCCCGTCGGCCCGCCGCCTGCCCTCCGGCCCTGTCCGGGAACGGGTGGCCCGGCGCCGTACCCCTGCATCCTGCTTGAGAGGTTCCTGGTGGCAGAGCTCGCCCCCTTCCTGTGGATCGTCGCGATCGCAGCGATCTTCTGGTTGCTGATCATCCGACCCGCGTCGCGTCGCCAGAAGCAGATCGCGCAGGTCCAGGCGTCGGTCACCGTCGGCGACGAGGTGGTCCTGACGTCCGGGATCTTCGGCACCATCACCGAGACCGCCGACGCGCACGTCATGGTCGAGGTCGCGCCCGGCACCGCCATCAAGGTCGCCCGCGGCGCCATCGGCCAGGTCGTCCCCGACGAGCTCGCCCCGGACATCGCCGACCCGGAGGCCGTCGAGGTCTCCGACGACAACCAGAAGGAAGGCGAGCGCTGAGATGGCCGCCCGTCGTCAGCGGCCCGGCCGCGCCCCTCATCGCGTTCTTCGCAGGCGTCGCGATCCTCTTCGGGCTGGTCGCCATGGCCGGCACCTGGAAGCCCTCCCTCGGTCTCGACCTGCAGGGCGGCCTCCGGATCACGCTCACCGCGCTCGACAACCCGAGCGAGGAGAGCCTCGAGGAGGCGCGCCGGATCATCGACCAGCGCGTCAACGGCTCCGGCGTCGTCGAGGCGGAGGTGACCGCCCAGTCCGGTGAGTTCATCGTCGTCGAGATCCCGGGCTCCACCGAGAACCGGCGCCAGATGGAGGAGCTCGTCAAGCGGCAGGCGCAGCTGAGGTTCCGGCTGGTCGCGTGCTCCGACCAGGCTCCCGGCCCGTGCGCCACCGGCGGCGGCAACGTCCCGATGGGCCGCGCCCCGCTCGACCTGCGGTCCACGGCCACGGAGGAGCCGACCGGCTCGGAGACCCCGGACGGCAACGCCGACCAGCCCACCGACGGGCCGAGCGGCCAGCCGACCGACCAGCCGACCGACGGGCCGGCGACCGACAGCACCGTCGTCGTCCCGCCGGAGGGCGAGGACGCCGAGGGCGGCCAGGGCGGCGTACGCACCGCCGAGGACGAGCTGCAGTGGATCAACAGCCCCGACCCGCAGTCGGTCCAGCTCTTCAACGAGCTCCAGTGCACCCCCCGACGGCACCCTCGTCCGCCCCACCCAGGGCGGCGGCACCGAGCCGGCCGACATCGAGGACGACCCCGACCAGCCGCTGGTCGCCTGCGAGGTCCGTGACGACGACGCCGTCATCAAGTACCTCCTCTCCCGGTCGGTCATCGAGGGCACCGAGCTCGACGACGCCGACCACGGCATCCCGCAGGGTGAGGTCGAGTGGAGCGTCAACCTCGACATCGGCAACGACAAGAGCAAGGCGCGCCCGGAGGGCTCCACCGGCGGCGAGGACGACTTCGAGACGATCTCCCGCGCGCTGGTCGCGTCCGGCGGCCAGTTCGCCGTCGTGCTCGACGGCCAGGTGCTGTCGGCGCCCACCATGGAAGCCGCGATCACCGACGGTCGGTCGCGGATCACCGGTGACTTCACCGAGGAGTCCGCCCGCGACCTGGCCAACAGCCTCCGGTTCGGCGCGCTCCCGATCGCGTTCGAGAAGGACGCCACCACCGACGACATCGGCCCGTCGCTTGCCGGTGACCAGCTGACGGCCGGGCTCACCGCGGGCGGCATCGGCCTCGCGCTGGTGATGATCTACTGCCTGCTCTACTACCGCGGCCTCGGCACGGTGGTGTTCGCGTCCCTGCTGATCGCGGCCGCGATCACCTACGCCACGGTGCTCCTGCTGAGCGAGACGGCCGGCTTCACCCTGACCCTGCCCGGCATCGCGGGCTTCATCATCGCGGTCGGCGTGGTCGCGGACTCGTTCATCATCTACTTCGAACGGATCCGCGACGAGATGCGCGAGGGCAAGTCGATGCGGGTCGCGGTGGAGACGGGCTGGGCGCGTGCCCGGGTGACCCGGTTCGCGGCCAACACCGTCAACCTGCTCGCCGCGCTGATCCTCTACATCTTCGCCACCGGCGCGGTGAAGGGCTTCGGCTTCGCGCTCGGCCTCTCCACGCTGATCGACCTCGCGGTGCTGTTCTGGTTCACCAAGCCGATGGTGTCGTGGCTCGCCCGCTTCAAGGCGTTCAACTCCGGCCACCGGCTCTCCGGTCTCAGCCCGGAGACCCTGGGCATCGACGCCCCCAAACCCCGCAAGCCCGCGACCGCCGGAGGTGCTGCCTGATGGGCAAGATGTCGAGGCTCGGCAACGACCTCTACAACGGGCGGAAGTCGATCGACTTCATGGGCCGCCGTGCCCTCTGGTACGGCATCAGCGTCCTGCTGGTCGGGCTCGCTGTCACCGCGGTCGCGGTGAAGGGGCTCAACTTCGGCGTGGAGTTCACCGGCGGCACCGAGCTCCAGGTCACCCTGGCGCAGGGCGTCGACCAGGACGACGCCGACCGCCTCCGCGAGGCGGTCGCCGACGCCGAGATCGAGAACGCCGAGAACCCGACCGTCACCACGGCCGGCAGCAACTCGCTCGTGCTCACGACCGAGGACCTCGACGACGCCGAGGAGGAGGAGGCGCGGTCGATCATCGTCGACCTCTTCCCGGCGATCGACGAGACGCGGGACGTCTCCGTGCGTGACGTCGGCCCGAGCTGGGGCGCGGAGATCGCCGAGCGCGCGCTCATCGGTGTCGTCGTGTTCCTCGTGCTCGTGATGCTCTTCATCTGGGGCTACTTCCGCGAGTGGAAGATGTCGGTCGCGGCGATCGCTGCGCTCGCGCACGACGTGGCGATCACCATCGGTGTCTACGCGATGTCCGGCTTCCAGGTCACGCCGTCGGCCGTGACCGGTGTGCTGGCGATCCTCGGCTTCTCGCTCTACGACACCGTCGTCGTGTTCGACAAGGTTCGTGAGAACACCACGACCTTCCACAAGAACACCCGGTCCTACTCCGACGAGGCCAACCTGGCGGTCAACCAGACGCTGGTCCGGTCGATCAACACCAGCATCGTGGCGCTGATCCCGATCGGCGCGATCCTCTACGTCAGCACCGCCCAGCTCGGCGCCAGCTCGCTGCAGGACCTCGCGCTTGCCCAGTTCGTCGGCATGGCCGCCGGCGTCTACTCCTCGGTCATGCTGGCCCCGCGGATCCTGGTCCACCTCAAGTCGACCGAGACCGAGGTCAAGGAGCAGGCCCGCCGGGCGCGCGCCAAGAAGCGGGCGCTGGCCGACCGCTACGCCACCGTGCCGGCGTTCACCGAGGACCTCCCGGTGGCCGACCGCGGGCGCGACGAGGACCCGGAGCTCGAGCTCTACGACGATGAGGGAGGACCTCGACGACGACCGTCCGGCCACCGGGCCGTCGTCGAGCGCCGCCGTCGGCAAGGGCCGGGTCGCCCCGACCCAGGCCCGGCCGGTCGCACCGAGCACGAGCTCGGGGCGGCAGCAGCCGGTCCGCCAGCCGCGCTCCAAGCGCGGCAAGAGGTAGCGGGGTGGCGGCGCCGGACGCGCGGTCGGCGGTCGCCGAGGCCGGTGAGGTGATCGCGCGGCTGGTCCGCGACGTGCCCGACTTCCCCGAGCCGGGGGTCGTGTTCAAGGACATCACGCCGCTGCTCGCCGACGCCGACGGCTTCCGGGCGGTCGTCGCGGCCCTGGCGGAGCCGGGCCGCGGCCACGACGGGCGACCGGTGGTCGACAAGGTCGCCGCGATCGAGGCGCGCGGGTTCATCCTGGGGGCGCCGGTCGCGCTCGACCTCGACGTCGGGTTCGTGCCGGTCCGCAAGCAGGGCAAGCTGCCCGGTGAGACCCACGCCGCGTCGTACGCCCTCGAGTACGGCGAGGCGACGATCGAGGTGCACCAGGACGGCATCCTCCCCGGCGACCGGGTGCTCCTCGTCGACGACGTGCTCGCCACCGGCGGCACCGCCCGCGCGGCCCGCGAGCTGGTCGAGCGCAGCGGCGGCGAGGTCGTCGCGCTGGCCGTGCTGCTCGAGCTCTCCTTCCTTTCCGGACGAGCGGTGATCGAGGACCTGCGGCTGACGTCCCTGGCGACGGTGTGAGCCGGCGGTCCGCCTAGACTTCCTGCATGACCGAGGAACGGGCCCCGCAGCGGCCGGTTCCCGTGCGCCCGGCGGAGGTCCCGGCGGTCACCAGCGACACCGGGAGCGGCCCTCGGGGCATGCGCGCGCGGCTTGCCCGGATGGGCAGCCGCGGCCAGACCTCCAACCCGGTCCTCGAGCCGCTCTTCCGGGCCGTGCGCGCCAACCACCCCAAGGCCGACCTGGCCCTCCTCGAGCGCGCCTACACCACCGCCGAGCGCCTCCACGGCACCCAGATGCGCAAGAGTGGCGACCCCTACATCACCCACCCGCTCGCCGTGACGACCATCCTCGCCGGCATCGGGATGACCGAGCCCACCCTGGTCGCCGCGCTCCTCCACGACACGGTCGAGGACACGCCGTACACCCTCGACGAGTGCCGCCGCGACTTCGGCGACGAGGTCGCGCGGCTGGTCGACGGCGTCACCAAGCTCGACAAGGTCGTCTACGGCGACTCCGCCCAGGCGGAGACCATCCGCAAGATGATCGTGGCGATGTCGCGCGACATCCGGGTGCTCGTCATCAAGCTCGCCGACCGGCTCCACAACATGCGCACGCTGCGCTACGTGCCGCAGAAGAGCCAGGAGCGCACCGCCCGCGAGACGCTCGACATCTACGCCCCGCTCGCCCACCGGCTCGGCATGAACACGATCAAGTGGGAGCTCGAGGACCTGGCGTTCGCGACTCTCCACCCGAAGATCTACGACGAGATCGTGCGGATGGTGGCCGAGCGGGCCCCCCTCGCGCGACCAGTTCCTCGCCGAGGTGATCAGCCAGGTCGAGAAGGACCTGCGCGAGGCGAAGATCAAGGCGACCGTCACCGGCCGGCCCAAGCACTACTACTCGATCTACCAGAAGATGATCGTCGGAGGTCGCGACTTCTCCGACATCTACGACCTGGTCGGCATCCGGATCCTGGTCCAGGAGGACCGGGACTGCTACGCCGTCCTCGGCGTCCTCCACTCGCGGTGGAACCCGGTGCTCGGCCGGTTCAAGGACTACGTCGCGATGCCGAAGTTCAACATGTACCAGTCGCTGCACACGACGGTCATCGGCCCACAGGGCAAGCCGGTCGAGATGCAGATCCGCACCTTCGCCATGCACCGGCGGGCGGAGTACGGCGTCGCGGCGCACTGGAAGTACAAGGAGGACGGCCGGTCGGGTGCCGACACGGGCAGCAAGGAGCGCGGCGGCAGCGGCCCGTCCGGGGACGACATGTCGTGGGTGCGCCAGCTCCTCGACTGGCAGAGCGAGGTCGAGGACCCGGGGGAGTTCCTCGAGTCGCTGCGGTTCGAGATCAACCAGACCGAGACCTACGTCTTCACCCCGCGCGGCGACGTGATCGCCCTGCCGTCCGGGTCCACCCCCGTCGACTTCGCGTACGCCGTCCACACCGAGGTCGGCCACCACACGATCGGGGCGCGGGTCAACGGGCGGCTGGTGCCACTGGAGTCGACGCTGGAGAACGGCGACGTCGTCGAGGTGTTCACGTCGAAGTCGCCGACCGCCGGCCCCTCGCGCGACTGGCTCAACTTCGTGAAGTCGCAGCGCGCCCGCTCCAAGATCAAGCAGTGGTTCACCAAGGAGCGGCGCGAGGAGGCGATCGAGCACGGCAAGGACCAGATCGCCAAGCTGATGCGCAAGGAGGGGCTGCCGCTCAAGCGGCTGCTCACCCACGACTCGCTGACCCTGGTCGCCGAGCACTTCCGCCTGGCCGACGTCTCCCGCGCTCTACGCCGCCGTCGGCGAGGGCAACCTCGGGGCGCAGACCGTCGTGCGCAAGGTGATCGAGATCCACGGCGGCGACGAGGGCGCCCAGGAGGACCTCGCCGAGGCCGTCACGATCACCGGCCGGCCCCGCCGGCCCAGCCGGATCTCCTCCGGCAGCGGCGCCGGTGTGGTCGTGAAGGGTGCCCCGGACGTCTGGGTCAAGCTCGCGAAGTGCTGCACGCCGGTGCCGCCGGACCCGATTCTCGGCTTCGTCACCAAGGGCGGTGGGGTGTCGGTCCACCGCAAGGACTGCACCAATGCCGCCGACCTGATGTCACAGCCGGAGAAGGTGCTCGAGGTCGAGTGGGCCCCGACCGGCCAGACGACGTTCCTCGTCAACATCCAGGTGGAGGCGCTCGACCGCTCGCGGCTGCTCTCCGACATCACGATGGTGCTCTCCGACGCCCACCTCAACATCCTGTCGGCCAACCTCACCACCACGCGTGACCGAGTCGCCAAGACCCGCTTCACCTTCGAGATGGCCGACGCCAAGCACCTCGACACGGTGCTCAAGGCCGTCCGCGGCATCCCCGGCGTCTTCGACGCCTACCGCGTCACCCAGTAACCGGGTCAGGAGTAGTCGGCGGCGGCGCGGCGGGCCATCTCGAGGAAGGAGCGCCGGCCCTCGAGGTTGTCCTCGAGCTCGCGGACCAACTTCTCGTCACCGGCGGCGCGGGCCTTGTCGAGCCGGGCCTCGATGTCGGCGATGGCGGCCTCGAGCTTGGACACCATGTCGTCGGCGCGGGCGGACTTCTCCGGGTCGGAGCGCCGCCACTGCTCGTCCTCACGCTTGCGGATCGCGTTCTCGACGGCGCGCATCCGCCCCTCGAGCTCCCTTGACCCGGTCGCGGGGGACCTTGCCGGCGGCATCCCAGCGGTCGGCGACGTCGCGGAACGACCGCTTGACCGCGTCGAGGTCGGCGTCGGGACCCTCGAGCGCGGGCAGCAGGGCCTCGGCCTCGACGATCAGCTGCTCCTTCACCTCGGCGTTGGCGGCGAACTCGGCGTCGAGCGCCGCGTTGGCGGCGTCGCGTGCGCCGAAGAAGGTGTCCTGCGCGCCGCGGAACCGCTTCCACAGCTCGTCGTCGACCGCCTTCGGCGCCGGCCCGGCGGCCTTCCACTGGCGCATCAGGTCGCGGTAGCGGCCGGCGGTGGGGCCCCACTCGGTGGAGTCGGCGAGGCTCTCGGCCTCCTTGACCAGGCGCTCCTTGACGACGCGGGCCGCCTCCCGCTTCTCGTCCTGCTCCGCGAAGTGCGCCTTGCGGGCCTTGGTGTACGCCGACCGGGCGGAGGAGAACCGCTTCCACAGGGCGTCGTCGTCGGCCTTGTCGATGCGCGGCAGCTGCTTCCACTCGTCGAGCAGCTCGCGGAGCCGGTTGGCGCCGTGCTTCCAGTCGCGGCCGGAGGCGATCCGCTCGGCCTCCGAGGCGAGCCGCTCCTTCTGCTCGCGGGCCTCGCCGAGCCGGCGGGCCTTCTCGGCCCGGCGCGCCTCCCGCTGGGTGGCGATCACGGGCCCGAGCTCGTCGAGCTTGGCCCCGAGCGCGGCGAGGTCGCCGACCGCGTTGGCGTCGGTCACCTGCGCCCGCACCGTCTTGACCGCCTGCGTCGCCTCCTCGGGGGAGAGGACGCCGGAGTTGACCCGCTTGTGCAGCAGGTCGACCTCGAGCGCGAGCGCGTCGTAGCGGCGGGTGTAGAACGCCAGCGCCTCCTCGGGGGTCGCGTCGGGCATCTGACCGACCGGCCGCTCGCCGTCGGGCGTCCTCACGAAGACGGTGCCGTCGTCGCCGACCCGACCCCAGTCCGTGCTCGTCACAACCAGTTCCATCCTCACCTTGGGAAGCAGAGACACATGCTAGTCATGTACGGCGGCCGCGCACCGGCGGCTGCGGGTCCGAGGTGCCCGACCGATAGGCTGGCTCGGTGCTGATCGCCGGCTTCCCCGCAGGACCCTGGGGCACGAACTGCTACGTCGCGGCCACCTCTGCCGGGGCCGAGTGCGTCGTCATCGACCCCGGGAAGGACGCCGCCCCGGGCGTCGCGGAGCTGGTCCGCGAGCACCGGCTCAAGCCCGTGGCGGTGCTGCTCACCCACGGGCACGTCGACCACATGTGGAGCGTGACCCCGGTCGCCGGCACCTACGACGCCACCGCGTGGATCCACCCCGGCGACCGGCACCTCCTCACCGACCCGATGGCCGGGCTCTCGGCGGAGAGCGCCGCGATGCTCCTCGGCGGGCGCTACGAGTTCACCGAGCCCGACGACGTGCGCGAGCTGGGGGACGGCCAGACGGTCGAGCTCGCCGGGCTGCGGTTCGTCGTCGACCACACCCCGGGCCACACCGAGGGGTCGGTGACCTTCCGGACGCCGTACGAGGCCAGCAGCGACGTCAGCGAGGTCATGTTCTCCGGCGACCTCCTGTTCGCCGGGTCGATCGGCCGCACCGACCTGCCCGGCGGCGACCACCCGACGATGCTGCGCAGCCTGACGACCAAGGTGCTGCCGCTCGCCGACGACGTCGTCGTGCTGCCCGGCCACGGCGACCAGACGTCCATCGGCCGCGAGCGCGCGACCAACCCGTTCCTGCAGCAGCTCCTCGACCCGACCGGGGACACCGCCGCCCGAGCCACCCGGGGCCTCTGACCGATGGCCAGGCCGACGCCGCTCAGCGGCTTCCCCGAGCTGCTGCCCGAACAGCGGATCGTCGAGCAGCAGGTGGTCGACACCCTGCGCGCCACGTTCGAGCTGCACGGCTTCGCGGGGGTCGAGACCCGCGCGGTCGAGCCGCTGGACCAGCTGCTCCGCAAGGGCGACACCTCCAAGGAGGTCTACCTCCTGCGCCGGCTCCACGAGGAGTCGGCCGAGGGCCACGCCGGGCTGGGCCTGCACTTCGACCTGACCGTGCCGTTCGCGCGGTACGTGCTCGAGAACGCCGGCAAGCTGGAGTTCCCGTTCCGGCGCTACCAGATCCAGAAGGCCTGGCGCGGCGAGCGGCCCCAGGAGGGGGCGGTTCCGCGAGTTCACGCAGGCCGACATCGACGTGGTCGGCCGTGACGTGCTGCCGTTCCACCACGACGTCGAGGTGACCCGGGTGATGGTCGACGCGCTCACCCGCCTCGACTTCCTCCCCGGCTTCCGGCTACAGGTCAACAACCGCAAGCTGATCCAGGGCTTCTACGCCGGCCTCGGCATCCCGATGGAGGAGGGCGGCGTCGACGAGGTGATGCGCCTGGTCGACAAGCTCGACAAGCTGCCGGTCGAGAAGGTCCGCGCGCTGCTCCTCGAGGAGGCCGGTCTCGACGGCGACACCGCCGACCGGGTGCTCCGGCTGGCCACGATCCAGGCCACCGACGACTCGTTCGTCGCCACTGTGCGCGGGCTCGGGGTCGAGCACGAGCTGCTCGACGAGGGGTTGGCCGAGCTCGCCGAGCTGGTGCGCGCGTGCGCCGACCTGGTCAGTGACCGGGTGCGGCTGGTCGCCGACCTCTCGATCGCCCGCGGCCTCGACTACTACACCGGCACGGTCTTCGAGACCCGCCTCGACGGCTACGAGTCGCTCGGCTCGATCTGCTCCGGCGGCCGCTACGACGCACTGGCCAGTGACGGTCGCAGCACCTACCCCGGCGTCGGCATCTCGCTCGGCGTCAGCCGGGTGGTCGTGCCGCTGCTGGCCCGCACCGGCCTGGCCGCGGACCGCAAGGTCCCCAGCGCCGTCTACGTCGCGGTGTCCGACGAGCAGACCCGCGCGGCCTCCGACGCCGTCGCCACCGCGCTGCGCGCCCGCGGCATCCCGTGCGAGGTGGCCGCGTCGGCGCAGAAGTTCGGCAAGCAGATCCGCAACGCGGAGCGTCGCGGCATCCCCTACGTGTGGTTCCCGGCCGTCGGCGACGACGGGGCCACGAGCCACGAGGTGAAGGACATCCGGTCCGGAAACCAGGTCGCCGCCGACCCGGCCTCGTGGCAGCCTCCCTCCGAGGACCTCCGACCCCGAATCAAGGAGCAGAACCAGTGATCCGCACCCACGACGCCGGCGCCCTGCGCGCCGAGCACGTCGGCCAGACCATGACCCTCGCCGGCTGGGTGGCCAACCGGCGTGATCACGGGGGAGTGGCGTTCATCGACCTCCGGGAGTCGAGCGGTGTGGTCCAGGTCGTGATCCGCGACGAGGAGGTCGCGCACGCGCTCCGTGCGGAGTACTGCCTGCGGGTCACCGGAGAGGTGGTCGCGCGGCTCGAGGGCAACGAGAACCCCAACCTGCCCACCGGCTCGGTCGAGGTGGTGGCCGCCGAGGTCGAGGTGCTCTCGGCGTCGGCGCCGCTGCCGTTCCCGATCAGCGACCACGTGGAGGTGGGGGGAGGAGGTGCGGCTCAAGCACCGCTACCTCGACCTGCGCCGCACCGGCCCCGGCGCGGCGCTCCGGCTGCGCAGCAAGGTCAACCAGGCGGCCCGCGACGTGCTGCTCGCCCGCGACTTCGTCGAGGTCGAGACGCCCACGCTGACCCGCAGCACGCCCGAGGGCGCCCGCGACTTCCTGGTGCCGGCCCGGCTGCAGCCGGGCAGCTGGTACGCGCTGCCGCAGAGCCCCCAGCTGTTCAAGCAGCTGCTCATGGTGGCGGGCATGGAGCGCTACTTCCAGATCGCCCGCTGCTACCGCGACGAGGACTTCCGTGCCGACCGGCAGCCCGAGTTCACCCAGCTCGACGTCGAGATGAGCTTCGTCGAGCAGGACGACGTGATCGCGCTGTCCGAGGAGATCCTGGCCGCCCTCTGGAGCCTGGTCGGCTACGACGTCCCGCGGCCGATCCCGCGGATCACGTACGCCGAGGCGATGGCCCGCTACGGCTCCGACAAGCCCGACCTGCGGATGGGCCAGGAGCTCGTCGACTGCACCGAGTACTTCGCCGACACGCCGTTCCGGGTGTTCCAGGCGCCGTACGTCGGCGCGGTGGTCATGCCGGGCGGCGCCAGCCAGCCGCGCAAGCAGCTCGACGCCTGGCAGGAGTGGGCCAAGCAGCGCGGTGCCCGCGGCCTGGCCTACGTGCTGGTGCAGGAGGACGGCGAGCTCGGCGGCCCGGTCGCCAAGAACCTCTCCGAGGAGGAGAAGGCCGGCCTCGCGGCCCACGTGGGCGCCCGGCCCGGCGACTGCGTCTTCTTCGCCGCCGGCCTGCCGAAGCCGAGCCGCGGCCTGCTCGGCGCCGCGCGGCTGGAGATCGGTCGCCGCTGCGGCCTGATCGACGAGAGCGCGTGGAGCTTCGTCTGGGTGGTCGACGCCCCGCTGTTCGAGCCGGCCGACGACGCGACCGCGGCGGGCGACGTCGCGGTCGGCAGCGGCGCCTGGACCGCGGTCCACCACGCGTTCACCTCGCCCCAGGACCTCGAGGGCTTCGACCAGGACCCGGGCAACGCCCTCGCCTGGGCCTACGACATCGTCTGCAACGGCAACGAGATCGGCGGCGGCTCGATCCGTATCCACCGCGAGGACGTGCAGAAGCGGGTCTTCGAGGTGATGGGCATCGGCCCCGACGAGGCGCAGGAGAAGTTCGGCTTCCTGCTCGAGGCGTTCAAGTACGGCGCCCCGCCGCACGGCGGCATCGCCTTCGGCTGGGACCGGATCACCGCCCTGCTGGCCGGCAGCGACTCGATCCGCGACGTCATCGCGTTCCCGAAGTCCGGTGGCGGCTACGACCCGCTCACGGCCGCGCCCGCGCCGATCACCCCGGAGCAGCGGAAGGAAGCGGGGGTCGACGCGGTGCCGGAGAAGGACGTCCCGGCCTGACCGGGCGGCGGGCGGACACCTTCCGGCCAGCCAACGAGACCAAACCGTTACCGCCCCGGCATCGATTCGCGTCCGGACTTCGGCCTAGAGTCACGCACGGCGCAAAGGGCGCGCCGGGGTCGTGCACGAGGTGCCCCGGCCGGATCCGGGTCCGGGTAGCCGGGCGAGGAAGGTGAGCATGACCGACCCGACAGCGGGTGTGCAGGTCGCTGAGGCAACGGGCCACCCGGAGCCGGGAGAGGGATCGACCGCCGTCGAGGGGCGCTCACCGCTCCAGATCGCGTTCGGTCGCCTCAAGCGCGACAAGCTCGCGATGGTGTGCGCGATCGTCGTCCTGTTCTTCGTGCTCGTGGCGATCTTCGCCGACGTGCTCGCGGCGATCTTCGGGGTCTCCCTCGACCCGGTGCGCAACTGCGACGTGCTGGAGTGCAACGCCGCCAACCCCGGCGTGGGCTACCCGCTCACCGGCCCGCCGTACTACGGCTTCGACCCCGAGCACCCGTTCGGCATCGCGCCGCGCACCGGCGCCGACAACCTCGCGCACTGGCTCTACGGCTGCCGCACGTCGCTGATCATCGCCGGTACGGCGACCCTGATCGCGTCGCTGGTCGGCATCACGCTGGGCCTGGTCGCGGGCTTCGCCGGCGGCATCGTCGACAAGATCATCTCGTTCGTCATCGACTTCTTCCTCACGATCCCGTTCCTGCTCGCCGCGCTGACGATCGCGCCGATCGTGATCGACCGGTTCTCGCAGAGCGAGCACTACGCGCTCTACCAGGTGCTGTCGCTGATCGGCGTCCTGTCGGTCTTCGGCTGGATGGGCGTGGCGCGCCTGATCCGCGGCGAGGTGCTATCGCTGCGCGAGCGGGAGTTCGTGCTCGCCGCCCGGGTCGTCGGCATGCCGACCCGGCGGATCCTGCTCAAGGAGCTGCTGCCCAACCTGGTCGCGCCGATCGTGATCAGCACCTCGCTGATGCTCCCCCGCCTTCGTCGCCCTCGAGGCCGGTCTGGCGTTCCTCGGCATCGGCGTGAGCGGCGAGGGCAAGTGGGGCGCCTCGTGGGGCCAGACGATCGCCAACGCGACCCAGTACTGGTCCAACTACCCGCTGTACCTGATCGAGCCGATGGTCGGTGTCGTGCTGCTCGTGCTCTCGCTGAACCTGCTGGGTGACGCGATCCGCGACGCGCTCGACCCGAAGACCCGTCGCTGACCGTGGACCTGGACGTCGACACACACGTCGGCACACAGATGTCGCGCCCGCACCACCGGGCGCGCAAACAAGGAGAAAGGCTGGAAGGATGAGACGGACCAAGGCACTTGCCGCGTTCGCCACCAGCGCGGCCCTGGTCACCCTCGCCGCGTGCGGCGGAGGCGACGGGCCCGAGGGCGGAAGCGACAACCGCGAGTTCGAGGACGCCTCGGAGACGATCGACAAGGACCCGGATCGCCAGGGGCCCGCTCCCGAGATCGAGGGTGCGCAGCAGGGCGGGACGATCACCGTCTACCACCCCGACGACCCGGGACCCGAGGACCTCGACCCGACCAACGGCTGGTCCGTCACGGGCAACTCGATCCAGCAGGCGCTCACGCACCGGTCGCTCACGCAGTACGCGCGTGACCCGGAGAGCGGCGAGATGATCCTCGTCCCCGACCTCGCTGAGGACCTCGGTTCGCCCAACGAGGACTTCACTGAGTGGACCTTCACGATCCGCGACAACGCGACGTGGGAGACCGGCGCGCCGATCACCGCGGAGGAGGTCGCGTGGGGCATCGAGCGGTCGTTCGACTCCTCGACGTTCCCGTCCGGCCCGGGCACCGAGTACACCGAGCACTTCTTCGAGGGCGCCGACGAGTACGACGGCCCGTACTCGGAGCCCAAGGAGGCCGAGAACTTCGAGGGTGTCACCTTCGACAACGACGCCCGCACGGTGACCATCCGGATGTCCACCTCGTTCCCCGACATGGACTACTGGGGCGCGTTCATGGCGATGGGCCCGGCGCCGCTGGGCAACGCCTCGCAGCCGCCGGCCTACGGCCGCAAGCCGCTGTCGAACGGCCCCTACAAGGTCGAGTCGTTCCGGCCCAGCGAGGAGCTGGTCCTGGTGCGCAACGAGGCCTGGGTGCCCGAGTCCGACCCGGCCCGCCACCAGTACCCGGACCGCTGGGTCTTCAAGTTCGCTGCTGACCCGACCCAGACCGACGAGCTGATGCTCAGCGGCAACACCGAGTCGCAGACCGCGCTGTCGGCCTCGATCACCTCGGAGAACTACCAGGACTTCGTCGACGCCCTCGGCGACCGCCTGGTGCAGCAGTCGGCGCAGTGCGTGAGCTACTGGGCGCCCGACTACACCAAGATCACCGAGCCGGAGGTCCGCAAGGCCCTCGCCTACGCCTACGACTACGAGAGCGTCTGGACCGCGTCGGGCGAGGTTCCCGGCGTCACCCGGGTCCCCGCGAGCTCGATCATGCCCCCGGGCATGAGCGGCCGCGAGGAGGTCTTCGTCGACGGTGAGCAGATCACCTACGACCCCGAGCGGGCGAAGGAGCTGCTGTCCGAGGCCGGCTACGAGCCCGGCGACTTCGAGATCCACATGGCGTACAACACCGGTACGCCGACCACCGAGGCCGCGCAGGAGCAGATCAAGCGCGGTCTGGAGGAGGCCGGCTTCACGGTCAAGGAGTACCCGTTCCCGATCGAGACCTCGCTCTACACGGTCTGGACCGACCCGGACAACCCGACCAACAAGAAGCTCAACCTCCGTGGCGTCAACTGGTGCTCCGACTGGCCGTCCGGCCTGACGATGCTCCCGTCGCTGCTGCGCACGGGCGCGACCTACAACACCGCGTTCTTCTCCGAGGAGGGCGTGGACGCCCAGTTCGACGAGATCCCGCAGATGCCGCTGGAGGACCAGCCGGCCGCGTGGGGTGCGCTCGACGAGGAGATCCTGACGGAGTACTTCCCGCTGATCCCGCTCGCCTACCGCAACGACCTGTTCGCGTTCGGCGAGAAGATCGGCAACCCGACGGGTGACGGCGCCCTGGGTGCGCCCAACTACAAGGACCTCTTCGTCACCGAGTGACCGACGTAGAGTGATCCGAACCCGGGTCGGCGCTGCTGACCCGAACCACCAGTGCCGGTGGGGGTCCCGCGAGGGACCCCCCACCGGCCGGTGCGAGCCCGCTCCCGGGGACGACCGGGCGGCGGCCCTGAATCGTGATGGAGGGACCAGTTGTTCGCATACATCGTCAAGCGCCTGATCTCCGGCGTCGTGGTGCTGTTCCTGGTCTCGATGGCCATCTTCGTGCTCTTCTGGTACGGCCCCTCCGAGCCCGCCCGGGTGGTCTGCGACAGCCAGACCAGCAACCGGTGCACGCCGGAGCGG
Organism: Nocardioides sp. TF02-7; assembly: GCF_022437945.1. Taxonomy (GTDB): domain Bacteria; phylum Actinomycetota; class Actinomycetes; order Propionibacteriales; family Nocardioidaceae; genus Nocardioides. The sequence continues at coordinate 4,478,079 of NZ_CP092535.1, read as the reverse complement.
TTCGAGGTCTACAAGGAGAACCTCGGCTACAACAACCCGGTCTACGAGGAGTACGGCAAGTTCCTCGACGGCCTGTTCACGGGCCGCGAGGTGCAGTTCGGCAACCAGCAGCTCGAGTGCAACGCACCGTGCCTGGGCTACTCCTACTTCACCGTCCGCCCCGTCTTCGAGGAGATGAAGGAGCGGATGCCGGCGACGATCTCGGTCGCCGTCGGCGGTGCCGCGCTCTACCTGCTGCTCGGCATCCCCATCGGCATCGCCGCCGCCCGAAGACGCGGCACGCTGGGTGACAAGGCGCTCGTCTCCGGGTTCCTCGTGGTGAGCTCGATCCCGTACTACCTGTTCGCCCTCCTGGTGTGGTTGTTCCTGACGATCACGTGGGAGATCCCGCTGTTCGCCGAGACCGGCTACTTCCCGATCACCGACAACCCGGCGAAGTGGTTCTCCGGGCTGTTGCTGGCCTGGATCGCGCTCGGCATCTTCGGCTGCACCTCCTACACCCGCTACACGCGCGGCTCGATGGTCGAGGTGCTGGGGGAGGACTACATCCGGACGGCGAAGGCCAAGGGCCTGACCGCCAACCGGGTCGTCTACAAGCACGGGCTGCGCTCGGCGCTGGTGCCCGTGATCACGATCTTCGGCATCGACTTCGGCACGCTGCTGGCCGGCACCATCTTCACCGAGCGGATCTTCGACATCGAGGGCATCGGGCTGTGGGCGCTGCAGGCGGTCAACCAGAAGGACCTGCCGATCGTCTCGGCAACGGCGTTGTTCGGCGCCGCGGTGCTCATCATCTCCAACCTGGTCGTCGACGTCGTCTACAGCGTCCTCGACCCGCGGGTGAGGCTGTCGTGACCAGCCTGGACAAGCGCCCCAGCCCCACCAAGCCCGAGGGAGGCTCCGTGGACGGACCGCTGCTGGTCGTGGAGGACCTGACCGTCCGGTTCCCGACCGAGGACGGCGAGGTCACCGCGGTCCGCGAGCTCAGCTACCAGCTGGAGGTCGGCAAGACCCTCGGCATCGTGGGTGAGTCCGGCTCCGGCAAGTCGGTGTCGAGCATGGCCGTGCTCGGCCTGCACGACCCGCGGTCGACGCGGATCAGCGGCTCCATCCGGCTGCGCGGCGAGGAGATCGTCGGCATGCAGGAGGCGCAGATGCGCAAGCTGCGGGGCAACGACGTCGCGATGATCTTCCAGGACGCGCTGGCGGCGCTGCACCCGTTCTACCGGGTCGGCCAGCAGCTGGAGGAGGCCTACCTCGTCCACCACCCGAAGGCGACGAAGCGCGACGCCCGCCGCAAGGCGGTCGAGATGCTCGACCGGGTCGGCATCCCGCGGCCCGACCGCCGGGTCGACGACTACCCGCACCAGTTCTCCGGGGGCATGCGGCAGCGCGCGATGATCGCGATGGGGCTGATCAACGACCCGTCGCTGCTCATCGCCGACGAGCCGACCACGGCCCTCGACGTCACCGTGCAGGCGCAGATCCTCGACCTGCTCCAGGACCTGCAGCGCGAGTTCAACTCCGCGGTCATCATCATCACCCACGACCTCGGCGTGATCGCCGAGATGGCCGACGACGTGCTGGTGATGTACGCCGGCCGGGCGGTCGAGTACGGGCCCGGCAAGGAGGTCCTGGTGCACCCGGAGATGCCCTACACCTGGGGCCTCCTCTCCAGCGTCCCCCGACGTCACCTCGGACACGAGCGCGCGGATGATCCCGATCCCCGGCAACCCGCCGAGCCTGCTGGCGCCGCCGAGCGGGTGCCCGTTCCACCCGCGGTGCACGCACCGGTCGAAGGTGCCGGGCGATCTGTGCACGACCGTGCTGCCCGAGCTCACTCCCCGGTCAGCGCGGGGAGACCACCTGAAGCGCTGCCACATCGCGAACCCCGACGCGATCTACGAGGCCGAGGTGCTCCCCGAGATCGCCCCCGAGCTTGCTGAGGAGACCCGATGAGCCACGACCACCCCCGAGCGGGTGAGTGAGGCCCCCGAGCTCGGCACCGAGACCGACGAGGTCCAGGTGGCGCTGGAGGAGGAGCAGCCCGAGGCGTTCGACGAGCTGGCCGACCACGCCCACGCGGCCGCGGAGCGGGACCCCCGACGCGAAGCCGGTGCTGACGGTCGAGAACCTCCGGATGTACTTCCCCGTGAAGTCCACCGGCCTGGTGCGGCGCACGATCGGCCACGTGCAGGCCGTCGACGGCATCTCGTTCGAGGTGCCGAAGGGCGGCTCGCTCGGCCTGGTCGGCGAGTCCGGCTGCGGGAAGTCGACGACCGGCCGCCTGATCACCCGGCTCTACAAGCCGACCGGCGGCTCGATGACGTTCGACGGCGTCGACCTCGCGAAGCTCTCCAACCGCGAGCTGCGGCCGGTGCGGCGCGACGTGCAGATGATCTTCCAGGACCCCTACACCTCGCTGAACCCGCGGCAGACCGTGGGAGCGATCGTCGGTGCGCCGCTGGCCGTGCACGACATCGTGCCGCGCAACCAGGTCAAGAAGCGCGTCCAGGAGCTGCTCGAGGTCGTCGGCCTCAACCCCGAGCACTACAACCGGTACCCCAACGAGTTCTCCGGCGGTCAGCGGCAGCGCATCGGCATCGCCCGGGCGCTGACGCTCAACCCTAGCTGCTCGTCGCCGACGAGCCGGTGTCGGCGCTCGACGTGTCGATCCAGGCGCAGGTCATCAACCTGCTCCAGGACATCCAGAAGGAGTTCGGCGTCGCGTTCCTCTTCATCGCGCACGACCTCGCGGTCGTCCGGCACTTCTGCCCGGAGGTCGCGGTGATGTACCTCGGCAAGATCGTCGAGATCGGCGACCGCGACAGCATCTACGGCAACGCCCACCACCCCCTACACGCAGGCGCTGCTGTCGGCGGTGCCCGACGTGAAGCAGGCGGTGACCGGCGGCCGCCGGGAGCGGATCCGCCTCTCCGGCGACGTGCCGAGCCCGATCGACCCGCCGTCCGGCTGCCGGTTCCGCACCCGGTGCCCGATCGCGAAGGAGATCTGCGCGACGCACGAGCCGCCGCTGATCCAGATCGGCAAGCGGCACAAGGTGGCCTGCCACTTCCCCGGCCGGCTCGGCGAGCACCCCTACGAGCCGCTGACCGCCCGGCTCCTCGGCGTCGACTCCGCGGGCCAGCCCGACCCCGGGGCCTCCCCGGTGACCGACCTGGTCGAGCAGCCCGGCTACGCCGACACCTGGTTCGACCTGGATGCGAAGACGATTGGCCGCTCCTGACGACGGGCTGTTCGAGGTAGCGGGCGCCCCGCCGGCCCACGGGGGCGGCGGCTCCGCGGGCTCGCTGACCGACGCCGCGCACGCGGCGGCGCCGTTGGCCGTGCGGATGCGGCCGCGCTCGCTCGACGAGCTGGTGGGGCAGCCGCAGCTGCGGGCACCAGGGTCGCCGCTGCGCCAGCTGGTCGAGGGCGACCGGCCGATGTCGCTCCTGCTGTGGGGACCGCCCGGCACCGGCAAGACCACGATCGCCTCGATCCTCAGCCGCCAGACCGGCCGCCGCTTCGTCGAGGTCTCGGCGGTGGCGGCAGGGGTCAAGGAGGTGCGGGCGGCGATCGACGGCGCGCGCGCCGAGCTGGTCCGCTCCGGCCGCGAGACGGTGCTGTTCGTCGACGAGGTGCACCGGTTCAGCAAGGCCCAGCAGGACGCCCTGCTGCCTGGCGTCGAGAACCGGTGGGTGACGCTGGTCGCGGCGACGACCGAGAACCCGTCGTTCAGCGTCATCTCGCCCCTGCTCTCCCGCAGCCTCCTGCTCCGGCTCGAGTCGTTGACCGACGACGACATCCGCGAGGTCGTCGAGCGGGCCGTCGCCGACGAGCGCGGCCTGGCCGGCCGGTTCCTGCTCGACGACGAGGCCAGGGAGCACATCGTGCGGCTCGCCGGCGGCGACGCGCGACGGTCGCTGACCTACCTGGAGGCGGCGGCCGGGGCCGCGCAGACCACCGTCCGGACGACCGGTGAACCGGCCGACGACGGCCCCACCCCGATCACCCTGGAGACGGCGGAGGCCGCGGCCGACCGGGCGGCCGTGCGCTACGACCGCGACGGCGACCAGCACTACGACGTCGTCAGCGCGTTCATCAAGTCCGTGCGCGGCTCCGACGCCGACGCGGCCCTCCACTACCTCGCCCGGATGATCGAGGCCGGCGAGGACCCCCGCTTCATCGCCCGCCGGCTGATGATCCTCGCCAGCGAGGACATCGGGCTCGCCGACCCGACCGCGCTGCCCACCGCCGTGGCTGCGGCGCAGACGGTGCAGCTGATCGGGATGCCGGAGGCCCAGCTGACCCTCGCGCACGCCACGGTCGCGCTCGCCGTGGCCCCGAAGTCCAACGCGGTCACCACGGCCATCGGCGCCGCGCTGGCCGACGTCCGGGCCGGCAAGGTGGGCGCGGTCCCGCCGCACCTCCGGGACGCCCACTACGGCGGTGCGAAGAAGCTCGGCCACGGGGTCGGCTACAAGTACAGCCACGACGAGCCGTTCGGCATCGCCGAGCAGCAGTACGCCCCCGACGTCGTCGCCGACGCGGCGTACTACCGGCCCACCGAGCTGGGGGCGGAGGGCGCCGTGAAGCAGCGCTGGGAGCGGATCCGGAGCATCATCCGCGGCACCGGCCCCGCCGGGGTTGACCCCTCATCCGCGCCACGGGCCAACCGATAGGCTCGCCCACTGTGACGAGCGAGCTGGCGGTGCCGACCTGGCTGGCCGTCGCGACCGCCGGCGGCCTCGTGGTCCTGCTGGTCGCGGTGGCCGGGTTGGTGCTGTCGGTGCGGCGCTCGCGGCGCCGCACCGAGGAGCTGCTGGCGTCGGCCGCCCGCGACGCCGAGGAGCTGCGCGCCCAGCTGACGGCGCTGGAGGGCGCGGTCGCGGGGCGCACCGCCCCGGACCTCGTCGTGCGCGACGACCAGGAGTACGTCATCACCGACCTCGGGCACGACGACGGGGACGCACCGGCGCTGCCGGCACCGGTCTTCGCCGACATCCTCCTGCGCGAGAGCCTGATCCGCACGGTGTCGCTCGCCGCCGGGCTGCGACGGGCGCTGTCGCCGGAGGTGCGCCACCGGATCCGTGCGGAGATGCGCCGCGAGGTCAAGCGGGCCCGCAGGCAGCGCCGCACCGACCTCCGCCGGGCCCGCCGCGAGGTCGCGGACCGGCAGCGGGCCGCCGTACCGCTGACGGACGTGGCCGGATGATCGGCCCGGCCCGGGGGAGCGGACCGTGATCGGGCGCGGCGCGTGGTTCGCCGCCGGCGCCGCCGCCGGCGTCTACGGCGTCGTGAAGGTGCGCCGGCTCGTCGAGGCGTTCACCGTCGACGGGATGCGCGACCGGGTCGGCGCCGCCGTCGTCGGCGTGCGGCTGCTCCGCGAGGAGGTCGGCCAGGGGATGGCCGACGCGGAGCAGGACCTGCGCCGGCGCTACGAGGTGGCCGCCGCGCGACGCGGCCCCCGGGAGATCGAGCAGAAGACCGACCAGGAGAAGGAAGGCAACAGCTGATGGACGACGGACTGAGCACGGCCGAGATCCGGCGGCGGTTCCTCGCCCACTTCGAGGCCGCCGGCCACACGGTGGTGCCCTCGGCGTCGCTGCTCCTCGACGACCCCAACCTGCTGTTCGTCAACGCGGGCATGGTGCCGTTCAAGCCCTACTTCCTCGGGCAGGAGACGCCGCCGTACCCCCGCGCCACGAGCGTGCAGAAGTGCATCCGCACCCCCGACATCGAGGACGTCGGCCGGACCACGCGGCACGGCACGTTCTTCGAGATGTGCGGCAACTTCTCGTTCGGCGACTACTTCAAGGAGGGCGCCATCGAGCTCGCCTGGGAGCTCGTCACCAAGCCGGTCGCCGACGGCGGGTGGGGGTTCGACGAGAGCCGGCTCTACCCGAGCGTCTACGTCGACGACCCCGAGGCGGTCGCCCTGTGGCGCCGGGTCACCGGCCTCCCCGACGACCGGATCATCCGGCTCGGCAAGAAGGAGAACTACTGGTCGATGGGCGTCCCGGGCCCCGGCGGCCCGTGCTCGGAGATCCTCATCGACCGGGGCCCCGCCTACGGGCCCGACGGCGACTTCACCGCCGAGGACCGGTACCTGGAGTTCTGGAACCTGGTGTTCATGCAGGACGAGCTCTCCGCGGTGCGGTCGAAGGAGGACTTCGACATCGCGGGCTCGCTGCCCAAGCGCAACATCGACACCGGCATGGGCCTCGAGCGGGTGGCGTTCCTGCTCCAGGGCAAGGAGAACATGTACGAGATCGACGTCATGTTCCCCGTCATCGAGCGGGCCGAGGAGCTGACCGGGCGGAAGTACGGCGCCGACCCGACCGACGACGTCCGGCTGCGGGTCGTCGCCGACCACGTGCGCAGCTCGATGATGCTGATCGGCGACGGCGTCACCCCGGGCAACGAGGCCCGCGGCTACGTACTGCGGCGGCTGCTCCGCCGCGCGGTCCGCTCGATGCGCCTCCTCGGCTACGACGACCCGGCGCTGCCCGAGCTGCTGCCGATCAGCCGCGACAAGATGGGCGAGACCTACGCCGAGCTGCACACCGACTGGGACCGCATCTCGCGGGTCGCCTACGCCGAGGAGGAGGTCTTCCGCAAGACCCTCCAGGCCGGCACCCAGATCTTCGACCTGGCCGCCTCCGAGGTGAAGGCGCAGGAGAGCCGGGTGCTCCCCGGCTCGAAGGCGTTCGCCCTGCACGACACCTACGGGTTCCCGATCGACCTCACGCTGGAGATGGCCGCCGAGCAGGGCCTCTCGGTCGACGAGGACGGCTTCCGCCGGCTGATGGCCGAGCAGCGGGAGCGGGCCAAGGCCGACGCGCGCGCCAAGAAGGGCCAGCACGCCGACACGTCGGTCTACCGCGGCATCCTCGACGACCACGGCCCCACCGAGTGGCTGGCCTACGAGACCCTCGAGACCGAGTCGAGGGCGCTCGCGGTGCTGCGGGAGGGCCGACCGGTCACCACGCTCGGCAACGGCGAGATCGGCGAGGTCGTCCTCGACCGCACGCCGTTCTACGCCGAGTCGGGCGGGCAGGTCGCGGACGCCGGCATCATCGAGTTCGACGGCGGTCGGCTCGAGGTCGTCGACGTGCAGCGCCCGGTCCGCGGGCTGGTCGTGCACCAGGTGCGGGTCGTGGACGGCGAGCTCGACCCTTCCTCGACGCTCCACGCCCAGGTCGACCCCGAGTGGCGCACGGGTGCCCGGCAGGCGCACTCCGGCACCCACGTCGTGCACGCCGCCCTCCGGGAGGTGCTCGGCCCCTCGGCGCTCCAGTCGGGGTCCTACAACCGGCCGGGCTACCTGCGGCTGGACTTCGGGTGGCTCTCGGGCCTCACCGCCGAGCAGCTCCGCGACATCGAGCAGGTGTCCAACCACGCGCTGCGCGCCGACCTCCCGGTCGGGTGGCAGTACATGACCCTGGCCGAGGCGAAGGAGTGGGGCGCGCTCGCCCTCTTCGGCGAGACCTACGACGACCAGAAGGTCCGCGTCGTGGAGATCGGCGGCCCGTGGTCCCGCGAGCTGTGCGGCGGCACCCACGTCGACCACGCCAGCCAGATCGGCACGATCGTGGTCACCGGCGAGTCCTCGGTGGGCTCGGGTAACCGGCGGATCGAGGCGCTCACCGGCGTGGAGGGCTTCGGCTACCTCGCCCGCGAGCGCGACGTGGTCAGCCGGCTGTCGACCCTGCTCAAGACCCAGCCCGACGACCTCGTCGGGCGGGTGAGCTGACCTGGTGGAGCGGCTGCGCCGCACCGAGAAGGAGGTCGAGCGGATCCGGCTGGCCCAGCTGCTCGCCAGCGGCGCCGCGCTGGCGGCCGACGCCGCCGACGTGGCCGGTGTCAAGGTCGTCGCCCACCGGGTCGACGGCGCCGGCGGCGGCGACGTCCGCACACTCGCGCTCGACGTGCGCGGCCGGCTGCCCGCCGACGCGCCGGGCGTCGTGGTCGTGATCGGTGCGGCCGACGGGGAAGGTGTCGGTCGTCGCCGCGGTCAACGACCTCGCCCGCGACCGCGGTGTGTCCGCCAACGACCTGGTCCGCACGGTGGCGCCCTACGTCGACGGTCGCGGCGGCGGCAAGGCCGACGTCGCGCAGGGCGGCGGCAGCGACGCCTCGCGGATCGACGAGGCCCTGGCCGCGGTGACCGCCGCCGTCGGTGCCGCGGCCGGCTGAGGGCGATTCCGGTGCGGCACGGCGTCCGGCTGGGCATCGATCCCGGCGACGCCCGGATCGGCGTGGCCCGCAGCGACCCCTCGGGGACGCTCGCGACGCCGGTCGAGACGGTGCGGCGCGGCAAGGGCGACCTGCGCCGGATCCGGCAGCTGGTCACCGCCGAGGAGGCGGTCGAGGTCGTCGTCGGGATGCCCCGGTCGCTCTCGGGCGCCGAAGGTCCGGCGGCAGCGCGCGCCCGCGACTTCGCACGGCGGCTCGCCGAGCGGATCGCGCCGGTCCCGGTGCGGCTGCTCGACGAGCGGCTCACCACCGTGTCGGCGGAGGCTATGCTCCGCGGTCAACGCAAAGGGGCCAAGCGGCGCGCCGTGGTCGACCAGGTCGCGGCCGTCGTGATCCTGCAGCACGCGCTCGACACCGAGCGCGCAACAGGTCGCGCTCCGGGCGAGGAGGTGGTCACCGACGTGGCCGCCCCGAGCCCGGAGGGCGTCGAGGAGACGCATGAGTGAACCGTCCGTCCTGCCAGGGTCGACGCCGACGCCGCGCGGCGGCGCGCGCCGTGCCAAGCGGCGCTCCGGCTGCCTCCCGATGCTGCTGGCGCTGGTCGTCGTCGTCGCGGGCGGCTGGCTCGCCTGGACCCAGGTGGTCACGCCGTGGTGGGACGACGCCTTCGGTGAGCCCGACGACTTCGCCGGGCCCGGCTCCGGCGAGGTGCTCGTCGTGGTCGACCAGGGCCAGTCGGTCACCTCGATCGGCGAGGAGCTCGCGGACCTCGGCGTCGTCGCCTCGTCCGACGCGTTCGTCGACGCCGCGGACGGCCGGTCCATCCAGGCGGGGTCCTACCTGCTGAAGGAGCAGATGCGCGCCGCCGACGCGTTCACGCTGCTGGCCGACCCGGCCAACATGGCGCAGACGATGGTCACGGTGCCCGAGGGCGTGCGCGCCGCCGACGTGGTGGCCCTGCTGGCGAAGCAGACCGACTTCCGGCGGCCCGCGATCCAGCGGGCGCTCGAGGACACCGAGGCCCTCGGCCTGCCGCAGCACGCGAACGGCGACCCGGAGGGCTACCTGTTCCCGGCGACGTACGCGGTCACGCCGCAGGACACGCCCGCGACGGTGCTCCGCGCGATGGTGGAGCGGTGGGAGCAGGCCGCCTCCGACCTCGACCTCGAGGGTGCGGCGGCGGAGCTCGGCTACACCCCGCACGAGGTGATGACCGTGGCGTCGCTGGTCGAGGCCGAGGGGCGCGGCGACGACATGCCGCGGATCGCCCGGGTGATCTACAACCGGCTCGAGAACCCCGGCACCGCGGGCCAGGCCGGCTTCCTCCAGATCGACGCGACCGTCGACTACGCGCTGGGACGGCCGCTGACGGTCGGCCTCACCCAGGAGGAGCGGGAGACCACCGACTCGCCCTACAACACGTTCCGGGTGAAGGGCCTCCCGCCGGGACCGATCGGCAACCCGGGCGAGGACGCCATCCGCGCGGCGCTGCAGCCGGCCGAGGGCGACTGGTACTACTACGTGACCGTCAACCTGCGCACCGGCGAGACGAAGTTCGCGTCCTCCTACGAGGAGTTCGAGGGCTACCTCGCCGAGCTGCGGGAGTACTGCGCCAACGAGTCCCGCGCCTGCTAGGCCGACGATGAGGTGCGCTGTCCTGGGCGACCCGGTCGCCCACTCCCTGTCGCCGGTCCTGCACCGTGCGGCGTACGCCGCAGTCGGTCTCGACTGGCGCTACGACGCCGTCCGGGTGCCGGCCGGCGGGCTCGCCGGCTTCGTCGCGGGCCTCGACCCCGCCGAGTGGCGCGGCCTGTCGGTCACCGCACCGCTCAAGCGCGAGGCGATGGCGCTCGCCGGCGCCGTCAGCGACCGGGTGCGGCTGGCCGGGGCCGCCAACACGCTGCTCATCGCGGACGCGGAGGTCCACGCCGACAACACCGACCTGCCGGGCGCGGTCGCGGCGGTGCGCGAGCGGTACGACGGCCCCGTGCGCGAGGCGCTGGTGCTCGGCGCCGGGGCGACCGCGGCGTCCACGGGCCTGGCGCTCGCCGAGCTGGGCGCGACCGCGATCACCGTCGCGGCGCGCTCCGCGGCGCGGGCGACCGAGACGGTCGCCGCGATCGGCGCCCACCCGCGTCGGCCCGCCGTCCGCGTCGTCGACCTCGCGACCGTCGCCCTCGGCGGGGCGGACGTCGTCGTCTCGACGATCCCCGCGTCGGCCCAGGCCGACGACCTCGTCGCCCGGGTGGCCGGGGCTCCGGTGCTGTTCGACGTGCTCTACCACCCCTGGCCGACGCCGCTGGCCCGTGCCGCCACCGGTGCCCTGGTCGGCGGCCTGGACCTGCTCGTCCACCAGGCCGCGCTCCAGTTCGTCGCCTTCACCGGCGTCACCGCCCCGCTGGACACCATGCGGGCCGCGGGGGAGGCGGCGCTGCGGGACCGGGCCTCGTGACCGACGAGCTGCTGGCCGCCCTGGTCGGCCTCGTCGGCTGCGCGGCGGGCGGGGCGCTCGTGCCGCACGCCGTCCGCCGGCTGCCCGAGCCGCCGCCCGACCCCGAGCCCGAGGAGGGCGTGGAGCTCACGCCCGCCCAGCGGCAGCGCCTCGAGGAGCCGCCCAAGGAGCCCTACGCCGACCTCGGCCGGCGGCCCCGCCTCGCTGCGGGGTGCGCGCTCGTGTCGGGTGTCGCCGGAGCGGGGCTCGGGCTCGCGCTCGGCTGGGTGTGGCTGCTGTGCGTCGTCCTCCCGCTGGTGCCGGTCGGCACGCTGCTCGGCTACGTCGACTGGCGCACCAGGCTGCTGCCCTCGGTCGTGGTGCTGCCCGCCACCGCTCTCGCGCTGGGCTACGGCCTCGCCCGCTGGGCCGCGACCGGCGACAGCGACGAGCTGGTGCGCGGCGTGGTCAGCCTCGTCGTCGTACGCACGATCTTCTGGGTGCTGTGGTTCGTCCGGCAGGCCGGCATGGGGTTCGGCGACGTCCGCCTCTCCGCGCTGCTCGGCCTGGTGCTGGGCTACGCCGGCGGCACCGCCGTGCTCGTCGGCCTCTACGCCGCGTTCCTGCTGTTCGCCGTGCCCGGCGTGGTCTGGGCCGCGGTCAAGCGCGACCGCAGCATCCTCCGGCGCGCCTACCCGTTCGGCCCGTTCCTGCTCGCCGGTGCCTGGGTGGGGCTGGTGGTCGCCGGGTAGGGCGCGGCGGAGGCCGCGGTGCCGCGGGAGATCGGAGGGGTGGCGGGGCGTGAGGTTTCCCCGGTCGACCGGGGAAACCTCAACATGTCGGGCAAAGCAATGCCGGACAAGTGGAGGTTTTGCCCGTCACGTCGGACCCGGGACCGCATCCGGCGCGAACAGGCGACCGGTCTCGCCGCAGCCGACCGCGCCCGGGTCCGGGCCGGGTGGATGGGAGGATGGGGCACATGTTGCGCTGGCTGACCGCGGGGGAGTCCCACGGACCCTCCCTGGTCGCGATCCTCGAGGGCCTTCCGGCCCAGGTCGAGGTCACGACCGACGACATCTCCGACTCCCTCGCCCGCAGGCGCCTCGGCTACGGCCGCGGCGCCCGGATGAAGTTCGAGGCGGACGCGGTGCGGGTCATCGGCGGGGTGCGGCACGGTCGCACGCAGGGCGGGCCGGTCGCGATCGAGGTCGGCAACACCGAGTGGCCCAAGTGGGAGCAGGTGATGGCCGCCGACCCGGTCGACCCCGCCGTGCTCGAGGGCATGGCGCGCAACGCGCCGCTCACCCGGCCCCGGCCCGGGCACGCCGACCTCGCCGGCATGCAGAAGTACGGCTTCGCCGACGCCCGGCCGTGCTCGAGCGCGCGTCGGCGCGGGAGACGGCCGCCCGGGTGGCGCTCGGCCGGGTCGCGACCAACTTCCTCGAGCAGGCGCTCGACGTGCGGGTGGTCTCGCACGTGATCGAGCTCGGCGGCGTCCGCGCCCCGGCGGGCCTGTGGCCGCAGCCCGACGACGTGACCCGGCTCGACGAGGACCCGGTGCGGTGCCTCGATCCCGACACGTCGAAGCTGATGGTCGAGCGCATCGACCAGGCGCACAAGGACGGCGACACCCTCGGCGGGGTGGTCGAGGTCGTGGTGCACGGGCTGCCGCCGGGCCTCGGCTCCCACGTGCACTGGGACCGGCGGCTCGACTCCCGGCTGGCCGGTGCGCTGATGGGCATCCAGGCGATCAAGGGCGTCGAGGTCGGGGGACGGCTTCGAGCTGGCCGCCACCCCCGGGTCGCTCGCCCACGACGAGATCGTGCCCACCGAGGACGGTCTGCGCCGCGTCTCCGGCCGCTCCGGCGGCACCGAGGGCGGCATGAGCACCGGCGAAGTGCTGCGGGTGCGGGCGGCGATGAAGCCGATCGCGACCGTGCCCCGCGCCCTGCGCACCGTCGACGTCGCCACCGGCGAGGAGACCGTCGCCCACCACCAGCGCTCCGACGTCTGCGCGGTGCCCGCCGCCGGCATCGTCGCCGAGGCGATGGTGGCGCTGGTGCTGGCCGACGCGGCCGTCGAGAAGTTCGGCGGCGACTCGCTGCCCGAGACCCGGCGCAACGCGCAGTCCTACCTCGACACGCTGAGGTACCGGTGAGCGGCGGCCCCGTGTGCGTCCTGGTGGGAGCCATGGGCGCCGGCAAGACCACGGTCGGCCGGATGGTGGCCGAGACGCTCGGCGTCGGGTTCGTCGACACCGACCACCTCGTCGAGGAGCGGGCCGGCAAGTCGGTGCAGGAGATCTTCGTCGACGACGGCGAGGCGGCGTTCCGGGCGCTCGAGCACGAGACCGTCGCGCGCGCCCTGACCACCCACGACGGCGTCCTCGCCCTCGGCGGGGGAGCGGTGCTCGACCCGGCGACCCGCGAGCTGCTCGCCGCGCACCCGGTGGTGTTCCTCCGGGTCGGCCTGACCGACGCGGTGAAGCGGGTCGGGCTGGGGGAGAGCCGGCCGCTCCTCAACCAGGTCGTCGGCGGCATCCGCGGCCGCATCAAGCAGCTGCTCGACGAGCGCACCCCGGTCTACGAGAGCGTGGCCCGGGTGACCGTCGACACCGACGGCCGCAGCGCGAGCGAGGTCGCCGCCGAGGTCACCGAGAGGATCGGCGCATGACCGGGTCGACCCGGGTCCGGGTCGCCACCGGGGTGCCGTACGACGTGCTGATCGGCCACGACCTCCTGTCCGAGCTGCGCACGGTGCTGCCTCCCGGCGTCTCCCGGGTCGCCGTGGTCTCGCCGGAGTCGCTCGCCGACCTCCTGGACCCGCTGGCGGAGGCGCTGGAGGGGATCGACACGGTCGTCCTCCAGGTGCCGGACGGCGAGGAGGCCAAGGACATCGAGGTCGCCGCCGCGTGCTGGGAGGCGCTCGGCGAGGAGGGCTTCACCCGCTCCGACGCGGTCGTCACGCTCGGCGGGGGCGCCACCACCGACCTCGGCGGCTTCGTCGCCGCCGCCTGGCTCCGCGGCGTCGCGGTGGTCCACGTGCCCACGACGCTGCTCGCGATGGTCGACGCCGCCGTCGGCGGCAAGACCGGCGTCAACACCGGCGCCGGCAAGAACCTGGTCGGGGCCTTCCACGAGCCGGCTGCCGTCGTGTGCGACCTCGCCCTCCTGCGCACCCTGCCCCGGGCGGAGCTCGTCGCGGGGGCTCGCCGAGGTCGTCAAGTGCGGTTTCATCGCCGACCCGCGGATCCTGGAGCTGGTCGAGGAGACCGACCCCGAGCGGCTCGACGCCGACTCCCCGGTGCTCCGCGAGCTGGTCGAGCGCGCCGTGCAGGTCAAGGCCGACGTCGTCGCCGGCGACCTCCGGGAGACCGGAGGCGCCGCGGGCCACCCCGGGCGCGAGGCGCTCAACTACGGGCACACGCTCGCCCACGCCATCGAGCGGGTGGAGGACTACGGCGTCCGGCACGGCGAGGCGGTCGCGATCGGCTGCGTCTTCGTCGCCGAGCTCGCCGCCCGCACCGGTGGGCTGAGCCCCGCGCTGGTGGAGCGGCACCGCCGCGTGCTCGGCCGGGTCGGCCTGCCCACGACGTACGCCGCCGCGCCGTTCGACGACCTGCTCGCCGCGATGCGGGTCGACAAGAAGGCCCGCGGGTCGCAGCTGCGGTTCGTCGTGCTCGAGGACCTGGCCCGGCCGGTCGTGCTCGCCGGGCCGTCCGAGGACGACCTGCGCGCGGCGTACGCCGCACTCGCCCCCTCGGGTGCGCCGCGATGACCCGCGTGCTGGTGCTCAACGGGCCCAACCTCGGGCGCCTCGGGCGGCGGCAGCCCGAGATCTACGGGAGCACCACCCATGCCGAGCTCGCCGAGCAGTGCGTGGCCTGGGGGGCGGCGCTCGGCCTGCAGGTCGAGGTGCGGCAGACCAACCACGAGGGCCAGCTGCTCGACTGGCTCAACGATGCCGCCGACGACGCCACCCCGGTCGTGCTCAACGCCGCGGCGTGGACCCACTACTCGCTGGCGCTCTACGACGCCTGCGCGCAGCTCGCCGCGCCGCTGGTCGAGGTGCACATCTCCGAGCCCAAGCAGCGCGCCGAGCAGTTCCGGCACACGTCGTACGTCGAGCCGCACGCCGCGACGACCATCAGCGGCCAGGGCGTCGACGGCTACCGGCAGGCGCTCGAATTCATCGCCGACCGGGTCCGCCACTAGACTGGTCCGTCGGCCGCGCGGCTGCGCGCGGCGGGCCCCTGTCCGCGGGGCCCTCGCACCCTGACACCTGCATGAAGAAGGCTGGCGCATGGCAACGACGAACGACCTCAAGAACGGCATGGTTCTCAACCTGGACGGCCAGCTCTGGCAGGTCCTCTGGTTCCAGCACCACAAGCCCGGCAAGGGCGGTGCGGTCGTCCGCACCAAGCTGAAGGCCGTCGAGACCGGCAAGGTCGTCGACAAGACCTTCAACGCCGACGTCAAGGTCGAGGTCGCCAACGTCGACAAGCGCACCATGCAGTACCTCTACAACGACGGCTCGTCCTACGTGTTCATGGACACCGGCACCTACGACCAGGTCGAGGTCACCCCGGAGATCGTGGGCGACGCCAAGAACTTCCTCCTGGAGAACCAGGAGGCCATCGTCGCCACCAACGAGGGCCGCGTGCTCTACATCGAGCTCCCCGCCGCGGTCGAGCTCGAGATCACCTACACCGAGCCCGGCGTCGTCGGCGACAGCGCGACCGGCCGCACCAAGCCGGCGACGCTCGAGACCGGCCACGAGATCCAGGTGCCGCTGTTCATCACGCAGGGCGAGAAGATCAAGGTCGACACCCGCGACTCGTCGTACCTGGGGCGCGTGAAGTCCTGATGGCGGACGCTCCCAAGCGACCCGGCGGCGCCCGCACCCGGCGCGCAAGCGCGCCCTGGACCTGCTCTTCGCCGCCGACCTCCGGGGTGAGTCCGCGGTCGAGACCCTCGACCGCGCGATCGAGGAGGGCGCGGCGCCCACCAACCCCTACACCGAGACGCTCGTCCGCGGCGTCGTCGAGCACCTCGCACGGATCGACGAGGTGCTCGGCACCTACGCCGAGGGCTGGACGCTCGAGCGGATGCCCGCCGTCGACCGCAACGTCCTGCGGCTCGGCGCCTACGAGCTGCTCTGGGCCGACGACGTCCCCGACCCGGTCGCCGTGACCGAGGCGATGGCGCTCGTGCGGGAGCTGTCCACCGACGAGTCGCCGGCGTTCGTCAACGGCGTGCTCGGCGCGATCATCCGGAGCAAGCCGACCCTCGTCTGATCCGCCCGGCTCGCATAGCGTGTCGTCATGGCTGAGACCGTCGACGTCGCCGTGATCGGGCTGGGACCGGGAGGGGAGCACGCCGCCGCCGAGCTGGCCCGCGCCGGGCTCTCGGTGATCGGCGTGGAGAAGCACCTGGTCGGGGGCGAGTGCCCCTACTACGGCTGCATCCCCACCAAGATGATGATCCGCGCGGCCGGCGCCCTCGCCGAAGCCCGCCGGGTGCCCGGCCTCGCCGGCGACACCGAGGTCAGCCCCGACTGGGCCACGGTCGCCACCCGGATCTCCGACGAGGCCACCGACGCCTGGGACGACACCGCCGCCGTCAAGCGGCTGGCCGACGCCGGCGGCCGGCTGGTGCGCGGGAAGGGACGGCTGGCCGGGCCGGGGCGGATCGAGGTCGAGACCCCCGAGGGGACGCAGGCCTACGACGTCCGCCGCGGCGTGGTGCTCGACGTCGGCACCGCACCGGCCGTGCCGCCGGTCGACGGCCTCGCGGACACGCCGTACTGGACCAACCGCGACGTCGTGCAGCTGCGCACGCTGCCCGCCAGCCTGGCCGTGCTCAGCGGCGGCGCCATCGGCTGCGAGCTGGCGCAGGCGCTGGCGCGGTTCGGGGTCGCGGTGACCGTGCTCGAGGCCGGCGACCGGATTCTGGGGCCGGAGGAGCCGGAGGCGAGCGAGCTGGTCGCGGGCGTGCTCGAGCGGGAGGGCGTGAGCGTGCGCACCGGCGTGCGCGTGGAGCGGGTCGACCACGACGGCTCGACGTTCAAGCTGACGCTCGGTGACGGCTCGCTGACGGCCGCCGGGCTGCTGGTGTCCGCCGGCCGCCGGCCGAACTTCGCCGGGCTCGGCCTCGACAGCGTCGGGCTCGACCCCGACGCCCGGCACCTCGACGCCGACGAGCGGATGCGGGTCGCCGACGGCGTGTGGGCCGTCGGCGACATCACCGGGAAGGGCGCGTTCACCCACGTCTCGATGTACCAGGCCGACGTCGCGGTGCGCGACCTGCTCGGCCAGGACGGACCGTGGGCCGACTACACGGCGGTCTCCCCACGTCACGTTCACCGACCCCGAGGTCGGCACCGTGGGGCTGACCGAGGCGCAGGCCCGGGCCGCGGGGATCCGGGTCGCGACCGGCACGTCGCAGGTGCCGTCGTCGAGCCGCGGCTGGATCCACCAGGCCGGCAACGACGGTGTGATCAAGGTGGTCGCCGACGCCGACCGCGGCGTGCTGGTCGGCGCGACGACGGTCGGCCCGGCCGGCGGCGAGATGATCGGCCTGCTCGCGACCGCGGTGCACGCCGCGGTGCCCGTCGAGCGGCTGCGGACCATGCACTTCGCCTACCCGACGTTCCACCGCGGCATCGCCGACGCCCTCGCGGACCTCGGCTAACCTCGGACCAGCCTGGTCAACCGCTCTCGGAGGTTGCAATGAGCCCGTCACCCCTCAGCCCCGGCACGGGGGAGAACACCTCGGACCGGTTGTACACGCCGCAGGAGCTCGAGGAGTTCGCCCGGCGGCAGGTGGAGGCGGCCCGCAACGGCGCCGCCGTCGATCCGCTGAGCGACCCGATCTCCATCGACCCGCCGACGAATCCCGCCGGGTCGCCGCCCGTCAGCCCGCCGCCCGTCAGCCCGCCCGTCAGCCCGCCGCCGGCGAGCGCGGCTTCGGTGGGCCCCGCCTCCGCCGAGCGCGGCTCCGACGGGTCCGCCGCCGACGAGTCCTCCGCCTGTCGGCCCGCCGCCTGGCGCGGTGCCGGCCGCGGCACCGACCGCCGTACCTCCTCCCGAGCGGCCGGCCGCCGCGGCGCCTCCGGACCGGCCCGCGGAGCCGCGGCGGTTCATGACGGCCACCGACTTCCTCGACCGCCGCTCCGGCGACCAGCAGCTCGGGCCGGCGAGCTGGGGGTGGCGCGGCGGCGTGCGCCGGCTCAGCGGCGGGCTGATCAACCCCCGGATGGGCCGCAAGGAGCTCGCGTTCCACGCCGACCGGCAGGCCATCCAGAAGGACTTCTCGGGCCCGCGCACGATCGCGTTCGTCAACCCCGAGGGCGGCGCGGCCAAGACGACCGGCGTGCTCGCCGCCGGTTACACCTTCGGCACCGTGCGCGGCGGCGGCGTGGTGGCGTGGGACAACAACGAGACCCGGGGCACGCTGGGCATCCGTGGGCTGCGCGGCAGCCACCGCAACACCACCCGCGAGCTGCTGGAGGACCTCGGCCGGTTCAAGGACGTCTACCAGTCCCGGATCGGCGACCTCGGTGCGTTCGTGCGGTCGCAGGGCGACGCCCACTTCGACGTGCTCGCCTCCGACGAGCGGGCCGACGTCACCGGCATCATCCACGCCAGCGACTTCGCCGAGGTGCACGCCCTGCTCGAGCGGTTCTACCGGATCATCCTCGTCGACACCGGCAACAACATCCGCGCGGAGAACTGGCTCGCCGCCGCCGCGGCCGCCGACCTGCTCGTGGTGACCAGCACCATCCGCGAGGACACCGGCTACAGCGGCCTGTGGATGCTCGACGCGCTCCAGGACGCCGGCCACACCGACCTCAAGCACAAGACGATCACCGTGCTCTCCGACCCCAGCGACCGGGTCGACACCCGGCTTGCCCAGGACCTGGTCCAGGTCTACGAGCAGCGCACCCGCGGCGTCCACCGCGTCCCCCTACGACCCCGCCCTCGTCGGCGGCTCCGTCGTGCCCTACCACCAGCTCTCCGACGGCACCCGCCGCTCCTGGCTGCGCGCCTGCGCCGCGATGGCCCGCGCGCTGTAGGGGGTCGGCGAGGGCGGGGGCTCGGTCGCCGCGACTCGGCCGCCGCGACTCGGCCGCCGCAGGCTCGGTCGCCGCAGATTCATCAAGGTATGTCGACGAACCTGCGCCTCCCACGGTGGGTACGCCGTGGGAGGCGCAGGTCGACCGACATCCCTTGATGAACCTGCGCCACGTGTGACGAGTGCTGGATGCGCCGGACCCGTGCGGGTACCACTCCAGCTGACCACGGCAACCCGTCGAGAAGGGAGTCCGTCATGAGCAACAAGGACAAGCTGGAGAACACCGCCCAGGAGAAGATGGGCGAGGCCAAGGAGGCGATGGGCAAGGCCTCCGACGACGAGGACCTCCAGGCCGAGGGCAAGGCCGACCAGTCGAAGGGCAGCCTCAAGCAGGCAGGCGAGAAGATCAAGGACGCGTTCAAGTAAGTCTTGCGCGAGCGTGTCGCAGACGGTGCGGCGGCGCACGGGCCTCCGGCCCGCGGCCGCCGCACCGTGCGGCTTCGCCGCGTGCGCCACGCTGCCGCGCCGCGGTCGAGGGCGGCTGGGTGCAGGGTCGTCCGGCGGCCGGACCGGGCGGCGCACGGGCCTTCGGCCCGCGGCCGCCGCACCGTGCGGCTCGGCCGCGTGCGCCACGCTGCCGCGCCGCGGTCGAGGGCGGCTGGGTGCAGGGTCGTCCGGCGGCCGGACCGGGCGGCGCACGGGCCTTCGGCCCGCGGCCGCCGCACCGTGCGGCTCCGCCGCGTGCGCCACGCTGCCGCGCCGCGGTCGAGGGCGGCTGGGTGCAGGGTCGTCCGGCGGCCGGACCGGGCGGCGCACGGGCCTTCGGCCCGCGGCCGCCGCACCGTGCGGCTTCGCCGCGTGCGCCACGCTGCCGCGCCGCGGTCGAGGGCGGCTGGGTGCAGGGTCGTCCGGCGGCCGGACCGGGCGGCGCACGGGCCTTCGGCCCGCGGCCGCCGCACCGTGCGGCTCCGCCGCGTGCGCCACGCTGCCGCGCCGCGGTCGAGGTCCGCTGGGTGCAGGGTCGTCCGGCGGTCGAGCGAGCCCCAGCTGCCGCAGATTCATCACGGTATGTCGCTGGGTCTCCGCTTCCCACGGTGGGTACGGCGTGGGAAGCGCAGGTTCGTCGACATACCTTGATGAATCTGCGCCACCCGTGACTCCACCCCCCCGTCACGGCCCCCACCCCACCCACCCGCCCCCCGCCCCCACCCGCCGCGTGCCACTTGCCGAGGCGGACCCACCACCCGTTAGGGTGGAGCCGATCGACATCCTTTAACGAGCCGTCCCGTGAGGCGGAGAAGGAGGTCCGGCGCACTGATGCCTGCCGCCCCGTCGGCCCCGGATGCAGGGGTCCCCGTCAGCAGCACGGTCCACACCGTCCTCGATGCCCGTGACATCGCCCGGGCCCTGACCCGGATCTCGCACGAGATCCTCGAGCGCAACAAGGGTGCGGGTGACCTCGTGCTCCTCGGGATCCCGCGCCGGGGGTGCCGCTCGCGCACCGGATCGCCGAGCGGCTGTCCGCGGTCGAGGAGGTCGACGTCCCCGTCGGCTCGCTCGACGTCACGATGTACCGCGACGACCTGCGGATGAAGCCGGCGCGGGCGCTGCTGCACACCGAGATCCCCGCCGGCGGCGTCGACGGCCGGGTGGTGGTGCTGGTCGACGACGTGCTGTTCTCCGGCCGCACCATCCGGGCGGCGCTCGACGCCATCAACGACGTGGGACGTCCGCGTGCCGTGCAGCTCGCGGTGCTGGTCGACCGCGGTCACCGGGAGCTCCCGATCCGCGCCGACTTCGTCGGCAAGAACCTGCCGACGTCGCTGGTCGAGCGGGTGAGCGTGCACCTCGCCGAGATCGACGGGCCCGACGCCACCGACGCGGTCACGATCGACGGCCCCGCGGGAGGCACCGAGTGAAGCGCCACCTGCTGAGCGCCGCCGACCTCACCAAGGACGACGCCGAGCTGGTCCTCACCACCGCGGCCGAGCTGCGGTCGTTGGCCGACCGGCCGATCAAGAAGCTGCCGGCGCTGCGCGGCCGCACGGTCGTCAACCTGTTCTTCGAGGACTCCACCCGCACCCGGATCTCGTTCGAGGCCGCGGCCAAGCGGCTGTCGGCCGACGTGATCAACTTCGCGGCCAAGGGGTCGAGCCTGAGCAAGGGCGAGAGCCTGAAGGACACCGCGCTGACGCTCGAGGCGATGGGCGCCGACGCCGTCGTCATCCGCCACGGCGCCAGCGGTGCGCCGCACCGGCTGGCCAACTCCGGCTGGGTGCGCTCGAGCGTCGTCAACGCCGGCGACGGCACCCACGAGCACCCGACGCAGGCGCTGCTCGACGCGTTCACCCTGTGGCGGCACCTCGGCAAGGAGCGTCCCGGCGGGGCTCGAGGGACGCCGGGTCGCCGTCGTCGGCGACGTGCTGCACAGCCGGGTGGCGCGGTCCAACGCGCTGCTGCTGCAGACCCTCGGCGCCGAGGTCACCCTCGTCGCCCCGCCGACGCTGCTCCCGGTCGGCGTCGACGGCTGGGGCGTGGCGACGGCGTACGACCTCGACGCGGTGCTGCCGAAGGTCGACGCGGTGATGATGCTGCGGGTCCAGCGCGAGCGGATGAGCGGCGGGTTCTTCCCGACCGCCCGCGAGTACTCCCGCCGCTACGGCCTCGACGGCCGCCGGATGGCGAGCCTGCAGGACCACACCATCGTGATGCACCCCGGTCCGATGGTGCGCGGCATGGAGATCACGGCCGACGTGGCCGACTCCGACCGGTCGGTGATCGTCGAGCAGGTGACCAACGGCGTCGCCGTCCGGATGGCCGTCCTCTACCTCCTCCTCGGAGGATCCGAAAGCGAGAGCAGCGAGTGACCAGCAGCACGACGTACCTCCTCCGCAACGCCCGCGTCCTCGGCGCCGAGCCGACCGACGTCCGGCTCGAGAACGGCGTCGTTGCCGCGGTGGGGAGCGACCTCCCGGTCGACGGCGCGACGACCGTCGACGCCGACGGCCTGGTGGCGCTGCCGGGGCTGGTCGACCTCCACACCCACCTGCGCGAGCCGGGACGGGGAGGACGCCGAGACCGTGGCGACCGGCACCCGCGCGGCGGCGCTGGGAGGGTTCACCGCGGTCCACGCGATGGCCAACACCGACCCGGTCGCCGACACGGCGGGCGTCGTCGAGCAGGTGCACCGGCTGGGGCGCGACGCGGGCCACTGCGACGTCTTCCCGGTCGGCGCCGTGACCGTCGGGCTGCGGGGCGAGCGGCTGGCCGAGCTGGGCGCGATGGCCGACTCCGCCGCCCGGGTGCGGGTGTTCTCCGACGACGGCCACTGCGTCAGCGACCCGCTGCTGATGCGCCGGGCGCTGGAGTACGTCAAGGCGTTCGACGGCGTGATCGCCCAGCACGCGCAGGACCCGCGGCTCACCGAGGGCGCCCAGATGAACGAGGGCGAGCTCTCGGGCCGGCTCGGGCTCGCCGGGTGGCCGGCGGTCGCCGAGGAGGCGATCATCGCCCGCGACTGCCTGCTGACCGCGCACGTCGGCTCCCGGCTCCACGTCTGCCACGTCTCGACGGCCGGTTCGGTCGAGATCGTGCGCGACGCCAAGCGCAAGGGCTGGAACGTCACCGCCGAGGCCTGCCCGCACCACCTGCTGCTGACCGACGACCTCGCGGCGACCTACGACCCGGTCTACAAGGTCAACCCGCCGCTGCGCTCGACCGCGGACGTCGAGGCGCTGCGCCAGGGCCTGGCCGACGGCACGATCGACGTCGTCGCCACCGACCACGCCCCGCACCCCCACGAGGACAAGGACTACGAGTGGGCGGCGGCGGCGTTCGGCATGCTCGGGCTCGAGACCGCGCTCTCGATCGTGCAGCACACGATGGTCGACACCGGTCTGCTCGACTGGGCCGGGGTCGCCGAGCGGATGTCCGCGGCTCCGGCACGGATCGGGCGGCTGACCGACCACGGGCGGCCGATCGAGGTCGGCGCCCCCCGCCAACGTGGTGCTCTACGACCCGTCGGTCACGCGGGTCGTCGACCCCGCCACGTCGGCCAGCCTGAGCCGCAACACCCCGTACGCCGGCCGCAAGCTCCCCGGCCGGGTGGTCGCGACCTTCCTGCGCGGGCGTCCGACGGTCCTCGACGGTGCCCTGACCTGATCCGGTGACCCGGGGCAGCACCGCGTCGGCTGCCCCACCCCTCGCTTTCACGAATCTGTGACGGCCCCTTTCCGAGACTGCGGCCGCGGGCGAGTCTCGCCCGCACCGCGTCGAGCAGCGGGGACAACGAGGGGGCTCACATGACGAAGGACGTCAGAAGTACGACGCGACGGGCACGACGTGTCCGGCGCGTGCTCGGGGGCATCGCCGTGCTGGCCTGCGGGGTCAGCGGCGTCGGCCTCGGGGCGGTGCCGGCCGCGGCCGTCACGGACACGGATCCGGACTTCCTGCTCATCGAGGAGGACCTGGAGCACATCCTGAAGCAGATCCAGGTGGCGGAGTCGCACGCCGCCGGCAACCGGCTGCTGTGCGACGAACCCACCGACACCAGCGGCAAGTGCGTGACCGACCCGGCACTGCCGACCGGCCTGCGCACCGTCGACGGGTCGTTCAACAACCTCGCGCACCCGACGTACGGGGCCTCCGACCAGCCGTTCCGGCAGATGCTGCCGCCGGCGTGGCGGCCCGGTGAGGCGCCGCCGACCGGTGCGCCGCCCAACCCGCCGGGTGCGACCGACCCGTGCGAGGGCGCAGCCCCGACCTGCTACGCGCAGACGTCCGGGTTCGTGTACGACTCCGACCCGCGGATGATCAGCAACCTGATCGTCGACCAGTCCGAGGCCAACCCGGCCGCGCTCAACGCCTACGAGGCCTCGGTCGCCGCAGGACAGCCGGCGACGCTGGAGAACGGTCAGGTCTTCGTGCCCAACAGCGCCCCGGACGAGGCGCTCTCCGCGCCGTTCAACGCGTGGTTCACGTTCTTCGGGCAGTTCTTCGACCACGGCCTCGACCTCGTGGACAAGGGTGGCAACGGCACGATCGTGGTCCCGCTGCAGCCCGACGACCCGCTGATCGCCGGCCCCGACGGCCAGGCCGGCACCGAGGACGACCTCCCGCCCGCCCGCCGGTTCCTGATGCTGACGCGGGCGACCCGGCTGCCGGGCCCGGACGGTGAGCTCGGCACGCCCGACGACCAGCACAACAACCAGACCACGCCGTACATCGACCAGAACCAGACCTACACCTCCCACCCGTCGCACCAGGTCTTCCTGCGTGAGTACGAGCTCGTGGACGGCCGCCCGCACGACACCGGCCGGATGCTCGACGGCACGCTCCCCGGCGGCGGGGTGGGCGGGCTGCCCACCTGGAACGACGTCAAGCGGCAGGCGCGGGAGGTCCTCGGCATCGACCTCGTCGACACCGACGTGCTCGACGTCCCGATGCTGGCCACCGACCTCTACGGCAACTTCGTGCCGGGTCCGGACGGGTTCCCGCAGCTGATGACGGAGGACGGCGCCGTCGAAGGGGACGCCGGTGCCGCGGTCGCGACCACCGACGCCCTGCGCACGGGCCACGCGTTCCTCGACGACATCGCCAACGGCGCCACACCGATCCCCAACGCCGACCCGAACGCGCCGCCGGGCTACGACAACGTCGCCCTGGGTGAGCACTTCGTGACCGGCGACGGTCGCGGCAACGAGAACATCGGGCTGACCGCCGTCCACCACGTCTTCCACTCCGAGCACAACCGGATGGCGGGCGAGATCAAGGAGATCCTCGACGAGCCGGGGAACGAGGAGCTGCAGAAGGCGTTCCAGGGCCTCGCCAACGACTACGACGAGCTGCTCGGCGAGCCGCTGCCCTCCGGGCCCGAGGCCGACGACTGGTCCTACGAGCAGCGGGTCTTCCAGGCGGCCCGGTTCTCCACCGAGATGCAGTACCAGCACCTGGTGTTCGAGGAGTTCGCCCGCAAGGTGCAGCCGGCGATCGACGCCATCGTGCTGAACGAGAACAGCTACGACGCCACGATCAACCCGGCGATCAGCGCCGAGTACGCGCACGTCGTCTACCGGTTCGGCCACTCGATGCTCACCGAGGAGATCGAGCGCAACCTGCCCGGTACCGACGTCGGGTCGGTCAGCCTGCTCGACGGGTTCCTCAACCCACGGGCCTACGACGACGACGGCGCCCTGACGCCGGAGCAGGCCGCGGGGGCGATCATCAACGGCACGACCAACCAGGTCGGGGGCCAGATCGACGAGCTGGTCATCGGCACCCTGCGCAACAACCTGCTCGGCCTGCCGCTCGACCTGGCGACGATCAACATCGCCCGGAGCCGCGACGCCGGCGTCCCGCCGTTGCAGGTGGCCCGCCGCACCTTCTTCGAGGAGAGCGGCGACCCGATGCTGGAGCCGTACAGCAGCTGGATCGACTTCGGGCTGAGCCTGAAGAACGGCGACAACTTCGGCCGGGAGACGAACTACCCCAACGCGTCGCTGGTCAACTTCGTCGCGGCGTACGGGACGCACCCGTCGGTGGCCGGCGCCGCGACGGTCGCGGCCAGGCGCGCCGCGGCCGACCTCCTCGTCAACGGGGGAGCAGGCGCGCCCGGCGACCGCGAAGCGTTCATGAACAGCACCGGGAGCTGGGCTGTCCCGGAGGGCACCAACACCGGCCTCGAGAACGTCGACTTCTGGGTCGGCGGCCTCGCCGAGGCAC
Organism: Nocardioides sp. TF02-7; assembly: GCF_022437945.1. Taxonomy (GTDB): domain Bacteria; phylum Actinomycetota; class Actinomycetes; order Propionibacteriales; family Nocardioidaceae; genus Nocardioides. Next base: position 4,452,651 of record NZ_CP092535.1, on the reverse strand, counting down.
TGGAGCCGTTCGGAGGCATGCTCGGGTCGACGTTCAACTACGTCTTCGAGAAGCAGATCGAGGACCTGCAGTTCGGCGACCGGTTCTACTACCTGTTCCGCAACCAGGGCAACCAGCTGTTCTCGGCGCTCGAGGGCAACTCGTTCTCGGGCCTGATCCAGCGCAACACCGACGCCTCGCTGCTGCCGGCGGACATCTTCGCGATCCAGGACCCCTACCTGGACCTGGAGAACCTGCCCACGCCGTGGCCGACCGGCCTCACCCAGGCGCCGGACGGCACCTGGCGCTGGGACGGTGACGAGCACATCGAGATCCACGGCAACCGCACCGAGGCCGACCGGATGCGCGGCGGCCAGGGTGACGACGCGCTGTGGGGCTACGGCGGGGACGACCGCATCGAGGGCGGCTCCGGCAACGACTCGCACGTCGGCGGCCAGGGCGACGACATCCTGACCGACACCTTCGGCGACGACAACATCAAGGGCGGCTTCGGCAACGACGCCATCAAGGCGGGCTCCGGCGACGACCTGGTCCTGCTCGGGCACGGCGACGACTTCGTCACCACCGGCAACGACTTCAAGACCGTCTTCGGCAGCACCGGTGACGACGTCGTCGTCGGCGGCAACGGGCGGGACACCGTCTTCGCCGGCGAGGGCCACGACTGGTTGCAGGGCGGCGCGCACGCCGACCTGCTGCAGGGCGACAACGCCAACCAGTTCCAGAACAACCCGCACGGCGGCCACGACATCGTCGACGGCGGCGCCGGGAACGACGACATGGAAGGAGAGGGCGGCGACGACATCCTGATCGGGCGCAGCGCCGGCACCGACCGGATGGAGGGCATGCACGGCTACGACTGGGTCACCTACCGTGGTGACGAGACCGGTGTCGACGTGGACCTCCGGTTCACCACCCTGCAGCGGCCGGACAACCAGGCGCTCCGCGACCGGTTCGACCTGGTCGAGGCGGTCTCCGGCGGCGGCGGCGACGACGTCCTCCGCGGCATGGCGACGTCGGTCGACGACCTGCCCGACTCCGAGCTCAACCTGCACAAGATGACGCAGGCGTCGCTCGACCGCATCGACGGGCTGCAGGCCCTGCTCGACCCCGGGCACGTGCAGAACTACGCCGAGCGGTTCATGGTGCAGCACATCGGCTTCGACACCGACGGCGTCAGCAACCTGTTGCTCGGCGGCTCGGGGAGCGACCTGTTCGAGACCCGTGTCGGCGACGACTTCGTCGACGGCGACGCCTACCTCGACGTCTACCTCGTGGTCGACGGGGTCCGGTACGACGACGCGTCCGACCCGGCCCTCCAGGCCGGCATCTTCGACGGGACGATCGACCCGGGCACCATCGACATCGTCCGGGAGATCGCGGTCGACCCCGACCAGGAGGGGGTGCTCGACACGGCCGTCTTCAGCGCGGATCGCGCTCAGTACACGATCCGCGACCTGGGCGACGGCTACTGGGAGGTCGCGCACAACCTGACCGACGAGGAGGCCGAGGAGGCCGAGGGCCAGGACATCCTCCACGATGTGGAGCTCGTCCGGTTCGCCAACGGCTGCTTCGTGCTCGCCACGATGGAGCCGTGCGGGGAGCTACGGCACCGCCGCCATCACCTACGAGGGCGCAGCGCCGGTCGAGGACCAGCCCGTGACCGGGACGGTGACCTTCGACAGCAGCCGGGTGGCGGACCCGCGGGACATCCAGTTCCGCTGGAGCGCCACGGACTTCGAGGACGTCAACGGGCTCGGCGACTGGCTGACGGCGGGCGTGCAGCGGATCGACCGGGCGGCCGACTGCACGACGACGGGTCAGGAGCTGACGTGCACGGGCACCCTGGTGCCCGGTGACGCCGAGTTCGACACGGCGCTGCGCCTCGAGGTGACCTTCCTCGACGAGGAAGGGGTCATGCGGTCCATCCTGTCGCCGGTGACGACGGCCGGTGTGGTCGGCGTCAACGACCCGCCGACCCGGCCGGTCCTGAGCACCGACAACCCGGTGGTCGGACAGCGGGTCAGCGCCTCGGGCCTGGCCGACGACGACGGCCTCGAGGAGGCCGGCGAGACCCTCGTGTGGGAGTGGCAGACGGCGCCGGCGCCCGGAGGTCCGTGGACGACGGTCGCGACGCAGCCCTACAACATCACGGGGTTCATCCCGGCCGACGCGCACGGCAACCGGTTCCTCCGCGTGGTCGCGGCCTACACCGACGACCACGGCACGGCGGAGCGCGCCGAGTCGGAACCGGCTCCCCAACCGGATCGCGGGTGGGTCCGGCGTGGAGGTCACGCCGCCTGCCGCTCCGGCACTGCTGTCGCTGCAGCGCACGGCCGCCGGCATCACGGTGACCTGGCAGCCCCCGGAGAACGACGGAGGCGCGCCGATCACCGGGTACCGGGTGAACGTCCTGCGCAGGGGCGCCGTGGTCGACACCCGGTCCACGGGTGCCGAGGCGACGAGCCTGCTCGTCGACGGGCTCGACCCGGCCGTCACCTACCGGTTCTCGGTCAAGGCGGTCAACGACGCCGGCGCCGGACCCGACTCGGGCCACAGCGAGCCGGTCAAGGTGGCCGACGGTCCCGTCAACAACGCCGCCACCGGAGCCCCCGCGGTCCGGCTCGCGGCACGGGGCACCGTCCTCGCCGTCTCGGGCGGGACGGTCGCCGACGCCGACGGCGTCGGTGATCTCACCTGGGTGTGGCAGCAGCGCGCGGCCGGCGGCTGGGAGGACGTGGCCACCGGGCAGCGCCTGACGGTCACCGACCGGCTGCGGGGCTCGAAGGTGCGGGCGCTCGTCCGGTTCACCGACGACGAGGGATTCACCGAGGAGCGTGCCTCCGCAGCGGTGAGGATCCGCGTCGTCGCGCCCGGCAAGCCGGGCGTCCGGGTCCGTCCCGGTCCGCGGGGCGGCGCTCGGACCGTGACCGTGCGGATGTCGGCACCGGCGACCACCGGCGGCTCGGACCTCCGCGGCTACCGGGTGGTCGTCACCCGGGCAGGCAACGGCAAGGTCAAGGCGGTGCGCCGGGTGACCACCGGCACGGCGGCTGTCTCGATCCGGCTGCCGAAGGGCACCTACCGGGTGCGGGTCACTGCCTGGAACGGCGTGGGCCACGGCGCCGCGACCGTCTCCGGGAAGGTGGCGGCCCGCTGAGGTAGCCCGCTGACACGGGAAGCGACGCGGCCCGGACCGGCACCGCCGGTCCGGGCCGCTCGCTGCTCCGACGGCTCTACCCAAAATTGCGGATTCGACCTCGGTACGCCCGGGCCGCGGCGACCACGGGCGTTCAGTTCGCGGTGGGTAAAGAAGTCGGCGCGGACGGAGGAGGTCGTCATGGGGAGAGCGTGGCTGCTGGGAAAGATGGCGTTCCTGCGCGACGACGGCACCTACGTCGAGGTCCGGGCCCTGCCGACCGTGAAGGTCATGGACCTGCTGCTGCTCCTCGCCGGCAGTCCGGGCTGGAGGTGTGCCGACCAGGTCATCGCCCAGCTGTGGCCCGACGCGGACGCCGACCACGGTCGGGGCAGCCTCCGGACGGCCGTCTCCCACCTGCGCAAGATCGTCGGCCCGGAGGGCGTGCGGAGGTCGGGCGACCTGGTCAGCCTGGGGGACGTGCTGACCGACGTCGCCGAGCTCCGCGACGCGGTGCGGGCCGTCGACGCCGCCCGCCGCGGCGGCCACGACCGGGAGGTCGCCGCCCTGGCGCGGGACGTCGCGGACCGGCTCGGCGGCGACCTCGTGGTCGGCGGCGGCTCGTGCGACGCCGTCTACCGGCTGCGCGACGAGCTGCGCGAGCTGCGGTGCCGTGCGCTCCTCGACGGTGCGGCGGCCAGCGCCCGGCTCGGCTGGATGCGCGAGAGCCTCGAGCTGGCCCGTGCCGCGGACGCCGAGGCCAGCACCGAGGAGTCCGCGCTCGCCCTGATGACCGCCTACGCCGGGCTGGGCGAGACCCAGCGGGTGGTCGACACCTTCGAGCGCCTGCGCCGCCACCTCGACGAGACCTACGGGGTCCAGCCGTCGCCCCGCTCCCGTGCGCTCTACCTGCAGGTCGTGACCGCCGGGCAGGAGGAGCGGCTCGCACCGCCGCTCTTCCACCACGACCTCGCTGCCGAGGCGGCGTCGGCGATCAGCCGCCTCGCCGGGGGCCGCTGCCCGGCGGCGTCGTCTGGCTCTACGGCGAGCCGGGCGCCGGCCGTGGCACGATCGCCCGCCGCGCGCGGCAGCTGGTCGCCGAGGCCGGTGTCGTCGCCGCCGTCGAGCTGTGCCCCGAGCTGGTGGCCGTCGACGCGGTCGAGGCGGAGCGCCTGCGCGCCGAGGCCGCTGCGACCGAGCGGGTGCTCGTCGTGCCCGTGCGCAACCGGGTGGTCGTCCCGGCCGGCGCGCCGGACGTCGTCGTCGCCGTGCCGCGACTGGACTGCGGGGAGTTCCGCTCCCTGCTGTGCGACCTGCTGCAGGAGCGGCCGTCGCCCCGGCTGGAGGCCCGGGTCTGGGCGGCGTCGGGCGGGCTCGCCGGCCGGGTGTGCCGCACGGTGCGGCGCCTGCTCCGCAACCGCGAGCTCACCTGGTCGCCCGACGGCCTCGACGTCGCGGCCCGCGAGCTGCTGCGGCCGGGGTCGACGGCGCCCGCCCGCGTCCGCGCCCTCCTGCTGCCCGTCCTGGTCCAGCTGTCGTCGTGGGCCTCGTCGCTCGAGGTGGGCATCGCCCACGCGTCCGGCCTCTGACCAGCCTCCACCGGGGACCGGACCGGCCCGGGCGCGTGTCATTGCGGGGGTCGCCGCTGTTAGGCTGGGGCCCGTCCGACATCCTTTAACGATCCGTCCCGTGAGGCGGAGAAGGAGGTACGGCGCGTGCCACCGCATGCCGCTGCCAGCCCGGGCCGCCCGGGCACCGCGATCCTGGTCCTCGAGGACGGGCGCACCTTCCACGGCGAGCCGTACGGCGCCGAGGGCGAGACGTTCGGCGAGGCGGTCTTCAACACCGGCATGACCGGTTACCAGGAGACCCTGACCGACCCGTCGTACCACCGCCAGGTGGTGGTGATGACCGCCCCGCACATCGGCAACACCGGGGTCAACGACGAGGACCTCGAGTCCCGCCGGATCTGGGTGGCCGGCTACGTCGTCCGCGACCCCGCCCGCCGGCCGAGCAGCTGGCGGTCGCGGCGTTCCCTCGACGAGGAGCTCGTCGCCCAGGGTGTCGTCGGGATCAGCGGCATCGACACCCGCGCCCTGACCCGGCACCTGCGTGAGCGCGGCGCGATGCGGGTCGGCATCTCCACGACCGAGACCGACCCGGAGGCCCTGCTCGAGCGGGTGCGCAGCCAACCGCCGATGAAGGGTGCCGACCTCGCCGCCGAGGTGACCACGCCGGAGCCCTACGTCGTGCGGCCGCACGGGGAGAAGCGGTTCACCGTCGCCGCCCTCGACCTCGGCATCAAGGCGATGACGCCCCACCGGATGGCCGAGCGGGGGATCGAGGTCCACGTGCTGCCGTCGACCTCCACGATCGAGGACGTCCTCGCCGTCGAGCCCGACGGGCTGTTCTACTCCAACGGTCCGGGCGACCCGGCCGCGACGGTGCACGAGATCGGCGTCCTCGAGCAGGCGCTCGACGCCGGCGTCCCCTACTTCGGCATCTGCTTCGGCAACCAGCTCTTCGGCCGCGCCCTCGGGTTCGGCACCTACAAGCTCGGCTACGGCCACCGCGGGATCAACCAGCCGGTGATGGACCGCACCACCGGCAAGGTCGAGGTCACCGCCCACAACCACGGGTTCGCCGTCGACGCGCCGCTCGACCGCCCGACCGACACGCCGTACGGCGTCGCGTCGGTGAGCCACGTCTGCCTCAACGACGACGTGGTCGAGGGGCTCGAGCTGCGCGACGGCGAGGGCGGCCCGCTGAAGGGGTTCTCGGTGCAGTACCACCCCGAGGCCGCCGCGGGCCCGCACGACGCCCGCTACCTGTTCGACCGGTTCTGCCAGCTCATGGCCAAGGAGGTCTGATGCCGAAGCGCACCGACATCGAGAGCGTCCTGGTCATCGGCTCCGGGCCGATCGTCATCGGGCAGGCCTGCGAGTTCGACTACTCCGGCACCCAGGCGTGCCGGGTGCTGCGGTCCGAGGGGCTGCGGGTGGTGCTGGTCAACAGCAACCCGGCGACGATCATGACCGACCCCGAGTTCGCCGACGCGACCTACGTCGAGCCGATCACCGCTGAGTTCGTCGAGAAGGTGATCGCCAAGGAGCGGCCCGACGCCCTGCTCGCCACGCTCGGCGGGCAGACCGCCCTCAACTGCGCGGTCGCCCTCGACAAGGCCGGCGTGCTCGAGAAGTACGGCGTCGAGCTGATCGGCGCGTCGATCGACGCGATCGACCGTGGCGAGAACCGGCAGATCTTCAAGAAGATCGTCGAGGAGCTCGGGGAGAGGTCGCGAAGTCGGCCATCTGCCACTCGATGGACGACTGCCTGCAGGCCGTCGAGGACCTGGGCTACCCGGTCGTCGTCCGCCCCAGCTTCACGATGGGCGGCACCGGCTCCGGCATGGCCTACGACGAGGACGACCTGCGGCGGATCGCCGGCGCCGGCCTCGACGCCAGCCCGACCACCGAGGTGCTCCTGGAGGAGTCGATCCTCGGGTGGAAGGAGTACGAGCTGGAGGTGATGCGCGACCCCAAGGACAACGTCGTCATCGTCTGCTCGATCGAGAACCTCGACCCGATGGGCGTGCACACGGGCGACTCGATCACCGTCGCGCCCGCCATGACCCTCACCGACCGCGAGTACCAGAAGATGCGCGACCTCGCGATCGGCATCATCCGCAGCGTCGGCGTCGACACCGGCGGCTGCAACATCCAGTACGCCGTCAACCCGCGCGACGGCCGGCTGATCGTGATCGAGATGAACCCGCGGGTGTCCCGCTCGTCCGCGCTGGCGTCGAAGGCGACCGGCTTCCCGATCGCCAAGATCGCCGCCAAGGTGGCGATCGGCTACACGCTCGACGAGATCCCCAACGACATCACGGCGGAGACGCCGGCCAGCTTCGAGCCGAGCCTCGACTACGTCGTGGTGAAGGTGCCGCGGTTCGCGTTCGAGAAGTTCCCGGGTGCCGACCCGGTGCTGACCACCCACATGAAGTCGGTCGGCGAGGCGATGGCGATCGGGCGCAGCTTCACCGAGGCGCTGCAGAAGGCGCTGCGGTCGCTGGAGAGCAAGGACGCGCCGTTCGACTGGGGACAAGGACTTCGTCGACCTCGACAAGCAGGCGCTGCTGGCGGAGGTCGCCAGCCCGCACGACGGCCGGCTCAAGAAGGTCATGGACGCGATCCGCGCCGGCGCCACGCCCGAGGAGGTCTTCGAGGCGACCGGCATCGACCCGTGGTTCGTCGACCAGCTGATGCTGGTCAACGAGACCGCCCAGGAGCTGATCAACGCGCCCGAGCTGACCCCGCAGCTGCTGCGGAAGGCGAAGCGGCACGGGTTCTCCGACGCCCAGCTCGGCCGGATCCGCGGGATGAGCGCCGACGTCATCCGCGGCGTCCGCCACTCGCTCGGCATCCGGCCGGTCTACAAGACCGTCGACACCTGCGCGGCCGAGTTCGCGGCGCGCACGCCCTACCACTACTCCTCCTACGACGAGGAGACCGAGGTCGCGCCGCGCGAGAAGCCGGCCGTCATCATCCTCGGCAGCGGCCCCAACCGGATCGGGCAGGGCATCGAGTTCGACTACTCCTGCGTCCACGCCTGCCTGGCGCTGAGCGAGGCCGGCTACGAGACCGTGATGGTCAACTGCAACCCCGAGACCGTCTCGACCGACTACGACACCTCCGACCGGCTCTACTTCGAGCCGCTCACCCTCGAGGACGTCCTCGAGATCGTGCACGCCGAGCAGCAGGCCGGTCCGGTGGCCGGGGTGATCTGCCAGCTCGGCGGGCAGACGCCGCTCGGGCTCGCCCAGGGGCTGAAGGACAACGGCGTCACCGTGGTCGGCACCTCGCCGGAGGCGATCCACCTCGCCGAGGAGCGCGGCGCGTTCGGGCGGGTGCTGGCCGAGGCGGGGCTGGTCGCGCCGCAGCACGGCATGGCGACCAGCTTCGGGGAGGCCCGTGCCATCGCGGAGCGGATCGGCTACCCGGTGCTGGTCCGGCCGTCGTACGTCCTCGGCGGCCGCGGCATGGAGATCGTGTACGACGAGCGGTCGCTGGAGGACTACATCTCCCGCGCCACCGAGGTCACGCCCGAGCACCCCGTGCTCGTCGACCGGTTCGTCGACGACGCGGTCGAGATCGACGTCGACGCGCTGTTCGACGGCGAGGAGCTGTTCCTCGGCGGCGTGATGGAGCACATCGAGGAGGCCGGCGTCCACTCGGGCGACTCCTCGTGCGCGCTGCCCCCGATCACGCTGGGGGAGTCGGAGATCCGGCGGATCCGCGAGGCGACCGAGGCGATCGCCCGCGGCGTGGGCGTGCGCGGGCTGATCAACATCCAGTTCGCGCTCGGCTCCGACGTGCTCTACGTGCTCGAGGCCAACCCGCGCGCCAGCCGCACCGTGCCGTTCGTGTCGAAGGCCACCGGGACCCCGCTGGCGAAGGCGTGCGCCCGGGTGATGATGGGCGAGTCGATCGCCCACCTGCGGGCCAACGGGGTGCTCCCGGCCGCCGGCGACGGCGGCAACCTGCCGCCGGAGCAGCCGATCGCCGTCAAGGAGGCGGTGATGCCGTTCAACCGGTTCCGCACCCCCGACGGCCGCCAGGTCGACACCGTGCTCGGCCCGGAGATGAAGTCGACCGGCGAGGTGATGGGTCTCGACACCGACTTCGGGACCGCGTTCGCCAAGTCGCAGGCCGCGGCCTACGGGTCGCTGCCGACCAGCGGCCGGGTGTTCGTGTCGATGGCCAACCGCGACAAGCGGCACATGGTCTTCCCGATCAAGGTGCTGGCCGACGCGGGCTTCGAGATCCTCGCCACCCAGGGAACCGCGGAGGTGCTGCGCCGCAACGGCGTGGAGACGACCGTGGTGCGCAAGCACTTCGAGGGTCCCGGCCCGGCCGGCGAGAAGACGACGGTCCAGCTGATCCTCGACGGCGAGGTCGACCTGGTCGTCAACACCCCGCACGGCACGTCGGGCGGGGGTGCGGCCCGGCTCGACGGCTACGAGATCCGCACCGCGGCCGTGCGCGCCAACATCCCGTGCATCACCACCGTGCAGGGGCTCGGCGCCGCGGTCCACGGGATCGAGGCGCTCAAGCGGGGCGACGTGGGCGTGCGGCCGCTGCAGGAGTGGAACCGTTGATCTACGGGGCGGTCTTCGACCACGGACTGTCCCGCATCGACCCCGAGGTCGCCCACCACCGGGCGATCGACGCCCTCCGGGCCGGCGCTCCCGTGCTGCGGCGGCTCCGGGTGCCGCACGACCGGCCGGTGCGGGTGATGGGGCTGGAGTTCCCCAACCCGCTGGGGCTGGCGGCCGGGTTCGACAAGAACGGCCGCGTGTTCGAGGCGCTCGGCGCGTTCGGGTTCGGCCACGTCGAGATCGGCACCGTGACCGCGCTCGCCCAGCCCGGCAACCCGCGCCCGCGCCTGTTCCGGCTGCCCGCCGACCGCGCGGTGGTCAACCGGATGGGCTTCAACAACGACGGTGCGACGGCCGTCGCCCGGCGCCTCGTCGCGCGCCGGCGCCGGCCCGGGGCCCGGTGCTCGGCGTCAACATCGGCAAGTCCAAGGTCGTGCCCGACGACGACCAGGCCGCGGTGCAGGCCGACTACGAGGCGTCGACCCGGCTGCTCGCGCCCCACGCCGACTACCTGGTCGTCAACGTGAGCTCGCCCAACACCCCGGGCCTGCGCAACCTCCAGGCGGTGGAGAAGCTCGAGCCCCTGCTCGGCCACGTCCGGCGGGTGGCCGACCGCGCCGCTGTCGACGCGGGCCGCCGGCGGGTGCCGCTGCTCGTGAAGATCGCCCCCGACCTCGCCGACGACGACGTGATCGCCGTCGCCGACCTCGCGGTCGCCCTGGAGCTCGACGGCGTCATCGCGACCAACACCACGACCGGTCGCGACGGCCTGCGCAGCCCCTCCGACGAGGTCGCCGCCGCCGGCGCCGGGGGGCTCTCCGGGGGAGCCGCTGCGCGCCCGGGCGACCGAGGTGCTGCGGCTTCTCCGTGACCGGGTCGGTCCGGGCCCGGCCCTGATCGGCGTGGGTGGTGTGTCCGACGCCGCGGCCGCGCAGGGAGCGCCTCGCCGCCGGCGCCGACCTGGTGCAGGCCTACACCGCGCTCGTCTACGGCGGCCCGACGTGGCCGCGCCGGATCCTGGAGGGACTGTGACCATGACGACGACACCGTTCGGCGAGCGGTTCGCCGCAGCGCTGGAGAGCCGCGGGCAGCTCTGCGTCGGCATCGACCCGCACGCCGGCCTGCTGCACGACTGGGGCCTCGACGACACCGTCGCGGGCCTGGAGCGGTTCGCGCTGACCGCGGTGGAGGCCGTGGCACCGCTCTGCCCGGTCGTCAAGCCGCAGTCGGCGTTCTACGAGCGCTTCGGCAGCCGCGGGATCGCCGTGCTGGAACGGGTGGTCGCCGAGTCCCGGGCTGCGGGGGCGCTGGTGCTGCTCGACGTGAAGCGCGGCGACATCGGCTCGACGTCGCAGGCCTACGCCGAGGCCTACCTCGACCCCGGGTCGCCGCTGGCCTCCGACGCGGTCACGATCAGCCCCTACCTCGGCTTCGGCTCCTTGGCTCCGTTCGTCGAGACCGCCCGCCGCCACGGCGCCGGCCTGTTCGTGCTGGCAGCGACCTCCAACAAGGAGGGCCCGGAGGTGCAGCACGCGGTGACGGCCGACGAGTTCGGTGGCCGCACCGTCGCCTCGACGATGCTGGCCCACCTGCGCGACCTCAACGCCGGCACCCGGCCGCTCGGCTCGTTCGGCGCGGTCGTCGGCGCCACCATCGACGGCAGCGGGTTGGACTTCGCGATCAACGGCCCGGTCCTGGCCCCGGGGTACGGCGAGCAGGGCGGCGCCGCCGCCGACGTCCGCCGGATCTTCGGGCCGTCCGCGCGGCACGTGGTCGCCAGCTCGTCCCGCGGGGTGCTCCGGCTCGGTCCCGACGCGGCTGCGATGCGGAGCGCGGTCGAGCGCGCCACCGACGACCTCCGCAGCACCCTCGGGTGATGCGGCGGGTCGGCGCGCGCGTCGCGACCGCGGTCCTCGTGGTCCTCGCGGTCGCAGCGGCCGCCGGCTGCGGCCGCGGGGGAGGAGGACCCGTACGCGGTCCCGGAGGAGCTCGAGGGCTATTGCGCCGAGGTCGAGCAGCAGCAGGCGGCGATCGGCGAGGCGATGGCGGCGGGTGGCCGGACCGGGCTGGTCGCGGCGCTGCCGAGCTTCGAGGCACTGGCGGAGCGCTCACCCGACGACATCGCGGACGAGTGGACGGTCGTGGTCGCCCGCACCCGGCAGCTGGTCGACGCGCTCGAGGCCGCGGGCGTCGACCCGGCGACGTACGACCGCAGACGGCCGCCGCCCGGCACCACCCCGGCGCAGCGGCAGGCGATCGACGCCGCGGCCCAGGCCCTCGTCTCGACCACGACCGGCTCGGCGATGGCCGCCGTGCAGCAGCACGCGCGTGACGTCTGCAAGACGCCGCTGGCCCTGTGAGGCCGTTCTGTCTCGCCCAGGGTCGCCCAGGGCCGCCCAGGGGTGCCCGGGGCCACCGAGGGCCGACCTCGCGTTGCCGCCCCGTCGGCTCCCTGACTACATTGACCGCTCAGGCGCTCAGCTCCCCGGCGCCGCTCGACCCGGACAGAAGGACTCGCACCCGTGGCTCTGCCCCCCACTGACCCCTGAACAGCGCCAGGCCGCCCTGGAGAAGGCAGCCGCCGCCCGGCGCGAGCGGGCCGAGGTGAAGAACCGGCTGAAGAACTCCGGTGCGTCGATCTCCGAGGTGCTGCGCGAGGGGCAGACCAACGAGGTCGTGGGCAAGATGAAGGTCGTCGACCTGCTGCAGTCGGTGCCGGGCCTGGGCAAGGTGCGGGCCCGCCAGATGATGGAGCGGCTCGGCATCGCCGAGTCGCGCCGGGTCCGCGGTCTCGGGGCGAAGCAGGTCGCCGCGCTGGAACGCGAATTCGCTCCAGGTGACTGACCCGCGTCCCGCACCGACGCGGCTGGTGGTGCTGGCCGGCCCGACCGCCGTCGGCAAGGGCACCGTGGCCGCGGCCGTGCGGCAGGACCACCCCGAGGTCTGGATCTCGGTGTCGGCGACCACGCGGGCGCCCCGGCCGGGCGAGGTCGACGGCGTCCACTACCTGTTCGTCGACGAGGCCGAGTTCGACCGGATGGTCGCCGGCGACGAGCTGCTCGAGTGGGCGGTCGTCCACGGCCGGCACCGCTACGGTACGCCGCGGCGCCCGGTGGAGGAGGCCCTCGCCGCCGGCCGTCCCGCGATGCTCGAGATCGACCTGCAGGGCGCCCGGCAGGTACGCCGGACCATGCCGGAGGCGCTGTTCGTCTTCCTGAAGCCGCCCTCGTGGGACGAGCTGGTGCGCCGGCTGGTCGGCCGCGGCACCGAGACGGGGGAGGAACGCGACCGTCGGCTCGCCACCGCGCGCGAGGAGCTCGCCGCCGAGGCGGAGTTCGACGTGACCATCGTCAACCACGAAGTTCACGATGCGGCGACCGAGTTGGTAGCCTTGATGACGCTCGGTCCGGCCGTCGACGGCGACCGGGCCCCCGATCCCAACGACTTGTGAGGCTATCCGCGTGGCTGCCCCCAACATCGCCGCCGAGGGCGTGACCAACCCCCCGATCGACGAGCTGCTGACCAAGACCGACAGCAAGTACAAGCTGGTGCTCTACAGCGCCAAGCGGGCGCGCCAGATCAACGCCTACTACTCCCAGCTCGGCGAGGGCCTCCTCGAGTACGTCGGCCCGCTGGTCGAGACCCACGTCCAGGAGAAGCCGCTCTCGATCGCGCTCCGGGAGATCAACGGCGACCTGCTCACCTGCGAGGACGTCGACCCGGCCGAGCTCGCCGCCGAGGAGGCGGCGGCTGCGCAGGCTGCGGCCGACGCGGCCTACACCGAGCCGACCGAGTGATCTGAGCGCCCCGATGGACCGGCCGCGGGTGGTCCTCGGCGTCTCCGGCGGGATCGCGGCCTACAAGGCGTGCGAGCTGCTGCGGCGGTTCACCGAGTCCGGGCACGACGTGACGGTGGTGCCGACCGAGGCCGCCCTGCGGTTCGTCGGCGCCCCCACCTGGGCGGCCCTCTCGGGCAAGCCGGTGGCCACCGAGGTCTGGGACGACGTGCACGAGGTGCCGCACGTCCGGATCGGCCAGGCGGCCGACCTGGTGGTCGTCGCGCCGGCCACCGCCGACCTGCTGGCGAAGGCGGCGCACGGGCTCGCCGACGACCTGCTCACCAACACCCTGCTGACGGCCCGGTGCCCGGTGGTGCTGGCGCCGGCGATGCACACCGAGATGTGGGAGAACGCCGCCACGACCGCCAACGTCGCGACGCTCCGCTCGCGCGGCGTGCTGGTCGTCGAGCCTGCGGAGGGCCGGCTCACCGGCGCCGACACCGGCAAGGGCCGGCTGCCCGAGCCGGAGGACGTCTTCGCGCTCTGCCTCGACGTGCTCGCCCGCCAGGGCGGACCGGGTGAACCGGCCGCCGACCTCGACCTGGCCGGCCGCCACGTCGTGGTCTCCGCCGGCGGCACCCGGGAGCGGCTCGACCCGGTCCGGTTCCTCGGCAACCGGTCCTCGGGCCGCCAGGGGCACGCACTGGCACGGGCCGCCGCGGCGCGCGGAGCCGCGGTCACCCTGGTCTCGGCGAACGTCTCGCTGCCCGACCCCGCCGGCGTCAAGGTGGTGCGGGTCGAGTCGACCGCCGAGATGCGCGACGCGGTGCTGACCGCGGCGGCGGGCGCGGACGCGGTGGTGATGGCGGCGGCCCCTGCCGACTTCCGGCCGGTGACCACTTCCGGCACCAAGATCAAGAAGGCCGCGGACGGCTCGGCGCCGACCATCGAGCTCGAGCAGAACCCCGACATCCTCAAGGAGCTCTCGACCCACCGGCCCGGGCCCGCGACGGTCGTCGTCGGGTTCGCCGCCGAGACCGGCGACGAGACCGGCTCGGTGCTCGACCTGGCCCGCGCCAAGCTCGCCCGCAAGGGCTGCGACCTGCTGGTGCTCAACGACGTCAGCGGCGGCGCCGTGTTTCGGGGCCGAGGACACCGAGGCGGTGATCCTGGCCGCCGACGGGGGCGCGACGGAGGTGCCGCGGGGGAGCAAGGGTGCCCTGGCGCACCGGATCTGGGACGAGGTCGTCGCCCGGTTCCCCACCGCGTGAGACCCTGAGACGCCGTACCATCACCCGCCGGTCCTCGTATCGTTGGACCGGCTGCGGGCCCGGTGAGGCCCCGATGTCGCCCGAACCGAAAGCGAGACAATTGTGGCTGGACGCCTCTTCACCTCTGAGTCCGTGACCGAGGGTCACCCCGACAAGATCGCGGACCAGATCAGCGACTCGGTCCTCGACGCGATGCTGGCGCAGGACGCCCAGAGCCGGGTCGCCGTCGAGACGCTGCTGACCACGGGCCTCGTGGTGGTCGCCGGTGAGGTGACCACGTCCGGGTACGTGGACGTCAAGCAGGTCGTGCGCGACCGGATCCTCTCGATCGGCTACGACCACTCCGACAAGGGCTTCGACGGCACCACCTGCGGCGTGATGGTCGCGATCGGCGGCCAGTCCGGCGACATCGCCCAGGGCGTCGACACCGCGCACGAGACGCGGCTCGGCGAGTCCGCCGACGAGAAGGACCAGCAGGGCGCCGGCGACCAGGGCCTGATGTTCGGCTACGCCTGCGACGACACCCCGGAGCTGTTCCCGCTGCCGATCAAGGTCGCCCAGACACTCTCCGAGCGGCTGTCGGCGGTCCGCAAGGACGGCACGATGGACTACCTCCGTCCCGACGGCAAGACCCAGGTCACCATCGAGTACGACGCCGACAACCGCCCGGTCCGGATCGACACCGTGGTGCTCTCCACCCAGCACGCCGACGACATCGACCTCGAGAACACCCTCCAGCCGGACATCAAGAAGCACGTGATCGACCCGGTGCTGGCGACCTTCGACATCCCGTCGGAGGGCTACCGGCTCCTCGTCAACCCGACCGGCCGTTTCGTCACCGGCGGCCCGATGGGCGACGCCGGCCTCACGGGCCGCAAGATCATCGTCGACACCTACGGCGGCATGGCCCGCCACGGCGGCGGCGCGTTCTCGGGCAAGGACCCGTCGAAGGTCGACCGCTCCGCGGCGTACGCCATGCGCTGGGTGGCCAAGAACGTGGTCGCCGCGGGCCTGGCCCGTCGCTGCGAGGCGCAGGTCGCCTACGCGATCGGCAAGGCGGCCCCGGTCGGCGTGTTCGTCGAGACCTTCGGCACCGGTGTGATCGCGGACGAGAAGATCCAGGAGGCCGTGCTCGACGTGTTCGACCTGCGGCCCGCGGCGATCATCAGCGACCTCGACCTGCTGCGGCCGATCTACGCGCAGACCGCCGCCTACGGCCACTTCGGCCGCGAGCTGCCGGACTTCACCTGGGAGCGCACCGACCGCGCCGACGCGCTCCGGGCCGCTGCCGGGGTCTGACCAGGCCACCAGCACCCACGAGCACGCGCCCGCCGCTGCCGTCCACAGGGACGGGCGGCGGGCGCGCCGCGTGTCGCGCCCTGCTGCTAGACATCTGCACATGACGCCCGACGAGCCCGACACCGCCCTGCCGGGGCTGGTGCGGGCCGCCGCCCGGGCGTCGGGGGAGCGGGCCCGCGCGCGCCGGGCCCGGCAGGCCGCCGCCGTCGAGCCGGCGGCGACCGCGCCGGTCGCGCGGGTCCTGGTCGACCTGCCCCTCGCCCACCTCGACCGCACCTTCGACTACGCCGTCCCGGCCGGGATGGCCGACGACGTGCGCCCGGGGGTGCGGGTGAAGGTGCGGTTCGCCGGCCAGGACGTCGACGGGTTCGTGGTCGAGCGCACCGACGCCAGCGACCACCCGGGCCGGCTGGCCCCGATCCGCCGGGTGGTCAGCGCCGAGCCGGTGCTGACCCCGGCCGTCGCCGAGCTGTGCCGGCGGGTGGCGGACCGCTACGCCGGCACCAGCGCCGACGTACGCCGGCTCGCGGTGCCGCCGCGGCACGCGACGGTCGAGAAGGAGCCGGCGCGGCCCGCGACGCCCCCGCCCGCCGTGACCGGCGCCGAGGAGGCCTGGGCCGCCTACCCGACCGCCGGCGCCTTCCTGCGCCACCTGCGCGACGGCGGCGCCCCGCGGGCCGTGTGGGCGGCGGCTCCCGGCGACGACTGGCCGCTGATGATCGCCCATCTCGCCGCGGCCGCGTCGGGGGGCGGCCGCGGCGCCCTCGTGTGCGTGCCCGACCACCGCGACGTCGGTCGCGTCGACGCCGCGCTGCGGGAGCTGCTCGGCGACGACCAGCACGTCACCCTCCGGGCCGGGCCGGGGCCCGGCCCTCGCCACCGCGACTTCCTGCTCGTGAGCAGGGGAGCGCGGCGGATCGTGGTCGGCACGCGGTCGGCGGCGTTCGCGCCGGTGCACGACCTCGGCCTGGTGGTGGTGTGGGACGACGGCGACGACCTGCACGCGGAGCCGCGGGCGCCCTACCCCCCACACCCGCGAGGTGCTGCTCGAGCGGGCCCGCATCGAGGGCACCGCAGCGCTGGTCGGCGGGTTCGGCCGCAGCGTCGAGGCCGAGCAGCTGCTGCGCTCCGGCTGGGCCCGCGAGCTCGCGATGCCGCGCGCCGAGGTGCGCCGTCGGGCGTTGGTCGGTGTCGCCGGCGGTTCCGAGCACGCCCTCCGCCGCGACCCCCACCCGGCACGCGTGCCCACCGAGGCGCACGACGCGATCCGGTGGGGGCTCGAACGAGGTCCGGTGCTCGTGCAGACGCCGCGCGCGGGTTACGTGCTCGCGCTCGCGTGCGACCGCTGCCGCACCCCCGCCCGCTGCGGCCGGTGCGCGGGGCCGCTGCAGCTCACCGGCGCCACGACGCCGCCGCAGTGCCGCTGGTGCGGCACCGAGGCCCCGGGATGGACGTGCGGCGAGTGCGGGGGCCACGGGCTGCGGGCGCCCGTCGTCGGCGACGCCCGCACCGCCGACGAGCTCGGCCGTGCGTTCGCGCCGGTGCCGGTCGTGACCTCGTCGGGTGAGCGGGTCCGCGCGAGCGTGCCCGACGGGCGCCGGATCGTCGTGGCGACCCCGGGAGCCGAGCCGGTCGCCGACGGCGGCTACGCGGTCGTCGTGCTCCTCGACACGTGGCTGCTGCTCGCACGCGACAGCATGCGTGCGGCCGAGGAGGCGTTGCGCCGCTGGGCCAACGCGGTGGGGCTGCTGCGGCCGGGCGGTCGGGCCCTGGCCGTCGGCGAGCCGGGGGCGCCGGCCCTGCAGGCGCTCGTCCGCTGGGACCACGCCGGCTTCGCTGCTCGGGAGGCCGACGACCGGCGCGAGGCCGGGCTCCCGCCGGCGACCCGGGTCGCGACCATGACCGGCGACCCCGGGGCGCTCGACGACGCCCTCACGCTGCTCGGCCGCCCCGAGCACGCCGAGGTGCTGGGGCCGCTCACCCTGCCCCCCGCCCGCCCCGGCGACGACCCGGAGGAGCGGGCCGTCGTCCGGGTGCCGCGCAGCGAGGGACCCGAGCTGTCCCGCGCGCTCGCCGAGCTGCAGCGGCTGCGCTCGGCGCGCAAGCTCGACCCGGTGCGCATCCAGGTCGACCCGCTCGAGATCTAGGGCACCTCCTAGACTGACCCGCGTGGCCATCCGACCGATCCGCCTCTTCGGCGACCCCGTGCTCCGCAAGCCGGCGACCGAGGTCGTCGACTTCGACGCCGAGCTCCGGCAGCTGGTCGGCGACCTGACCGACACCATGCTCGACGCCCCGGGGGGCGGGTCTCGCAGCCCCCCAGATCGGCGTCGGGCTCCGGGTGTTCACGTGGTACGTCGACGGCGAGGTGGGCCACCTCGTCAACCCGAGGCTGACGCTCTCCGACGAGCTCCAGGACGGCCCCGAGGGCTGCCTGTCGATCCCGGAGCTGACCTTCGACTGCCGGCGGGCGCTCCGGGTGGTGGCCGAGGGGTTCGACATGCACGGCGAGCCGGTGCGGATCGAGGGCTCGGAGCTGCTGGCGCGCGCGCTGCAGCACGAGACCGACCACCTCGACGGCATCCTCTTCGTCGACCGCCTCGACCCGGCGGCACGCAAGGCCGCCATGAAGGAGATCCGGGAGTCGGAGTGGTTCGGCCTGGAGCGGCCCCGGGTCAAGGTCTCGCCCCACCCGACCGGCGGGTTCGGGCGGTGACCCGTCGATGAACCCGTCGCTGCGTGTCGTCTTCGCCGGCACCCCCGAGGTCGCCGTCCCCGCGCTGGACGCGGTGGCCGCGTCCCGCCACGAGCTGGTCGGCGTGGTCACCAGGCCCGACGCCCCCGCAGGGCGGGGCCGGCGGCTCACGCCCAGCCCGGTCGCGGCCCGGGCCGAGGAGCTCGGCGTCCCGGTCCTCAAGCCCGAGCACCCGCGCGACCCCGAGTTCCAGGAGCGGCTGCGCGCGCTCGGTCCCGACTGCTGCCCGGTGGTGGCCTACGGGGCGCTGATCCCGCAGAGCGCGCTCGACATCCCGGTCCACGGCTGGGTCAACCTCCACTTCTCGCTGCTCCCCGCCTGGCGCGGCGCCGCTCCGGTGCAGCACGCGATCTGGGCCGGCGACGAGGTCACCGGCGCCACCACGTTCCGGATCGTCCGCGAGCTCGACGCCGGGCCGACGTTCGGCGTGATGACCGAGACGATCCGCGCCACCGACACGGCGGGCGAGCTGCTCGGCCGGCTGGCCACCGGCGGCTCCGAGCTGCTCGTCGCCACGCTCGACGGCCTGGCCGACGGCTCGCTGGAGGCCCGGGAGCAGCCGGCCGAGGGGGTCACCCTCGCGCCGAAGATCACCGTCGACGACGCGCGGGTGGCCTGGCACGAGCCGGCGACCGCGGTCGACCGCCGGGTCCGGGCGTGCACGCCCGCACCCGGTGCGTGGACGACGTTCGAGGACGAGCGGGTCAAGCTCGGGCCGGTGGCACCGGTCGTCGACGGACCCGACCTCGCGCCCGGCCAGCTCGCGGTCGGCAAGCGCGACGTCCTCGTCGGCACCGGGACCGTCCCGGTGCGGCTGGGTGAGGTGAAGGCGTTCGGCAAGAAGCAGATGCCGGCCGCCGACTGGGCTCGGGGCGCCCGGCTCGCGGACGGCGCGAAGCTCGCGTAGGCGGAGGGAGCCCCCCATGCCCGACACCCGCCGGCGTCGGCCGGTCCCGCCGTCCCGCCCCCGTCGACCCCGCCCGCAAGGCCGCGCTCGAGGTGCTGCGCCTGGTCCGCACCGACGACGCCTACACCAACCTGGTGCTGCCGGCGGTGATCGGCCGGCACCGGCTCGCGCCCCGGGACGCCGCTTTCGTCACCGAGCTCGCGTCCGGTGCGATCCGCCGGCAGGGCACCTACGACGCCGTCCTCGCGGCCTGCATCGACCGGCCCCTGCGCAAGGTCGAGGTCGGGATCCTCGACGCGCTGCGGCTCGGCTGCCACCAGCTGCTGTCGATGCGGGTGCCGCCGCACGCCGCGATCAGCACGACCGTCGACCTCGCGCACGCGAAGGCCGGTCCCGGCGGAGCCGGCTTCGTCAACGCCGTGCTCCGCAAGGTCTCGACGCTCGACCTGGACGGCTGGGTCGACCGCCTCGCGCCGGACGGCGCCGGAGGCGGCGGTGCCGCCGGGCGCGACGCCCGGATGGACCGGCTCGCGCTCGCGCACAGCCACCCGCGCTGGGTCGTCGACCTGCTCGACGTGGCGGCGCCCGACGACGACCTCGACGCCCTGCTGGCCGCCGACAACGTGCCGCCGAAGGTGACGCTCGTCGCCCGCCCCGGCCGCTGTGAGCGGTCCGAGCTCCCCCGGCACGCCGACGCCGTACTCGCCGTACGGTGTGGTGCTCGACGGCGGCGACCCCGCGGACGTCCCCGCGGTGGCCGAAGGTCGCGCGGGCGTGCAGGACGAGGGCTCGCAGCTGGTGGCCCACGCGCTGGCGACGGCGCCGGTCGAGGGCCGCGACGAGCGGTGGCTGGACCTGTGCGCCGGCCCGGGCGGCAAGGCGGCGCTGCTGGCCGCCCTGGCGGCCGGCCGGGGAGCGGGCGTGGTGGCGGTCGAACGCCACCTGCACCGCGCGGGCCTGGTCCGTCGCGCCGTCGGCGCCGACGGCGTGCTCGGCGTCGTCAGCGCCGACGGTGCCCGCCCGCCGCTGCGGCCGGGCTCGATGGACCGGGTGCTCGTCGACGCCCCCTGCACGGGCCTGGGCGCGCTGCGCCGCCGGCCCGAGGCACGGTGGCGCCGCAGCCCCGACGACCTGGTGACCCTCGTGCTGCTGCAGCGCCGCCTGCTGGCGAGCGCGGTCGACCTGGCCCGGCCCGGCGGCGTCGTGCTCTACGCGACCTGCTCGCCGGTGCGCGCCGAGACGGTCGACGTCGTCTCGTCGGTCGTCGGCCACCGCGGCGACGTGGCGCTCGAGGACGTGCGCCCGCTCCTGCCGGGGGTGACCGGTGCCGACGACCAGCTCGAGGGCACGGCGCAGCTGTGGCCGCACCGTCACGGCACCGACGCGATGTTCCTCGCGCTCCTGAGGAAGCGCTGACGTGGCGTCGCCGTTCGTGGAGGTCGAGGTCGACGACCGGGTGGTCAAGGTGACCAACCCCGACCGGGTCTACTTCCCCCGAGGCCGGCGGCGCCACCAAGCTCGACGTCGTCGAGTACTACCGGGCGGTCGGGCCGGGCATCGTCAACGCCCTGTGGGAGCGGCCCTGCATGCTCCACCGCTTCCCAAGGGCCTGGCGGGGGAGAAGGTCCACCAGAAGCGGCTCCCGAAGGGCGCCCCCGCCCTGGTGGAGACGGTGCAGCTCCACTTCCCGCGGTGGAACCGCACGGCCGACGAGCTGTGCGTCACCGAGCTCGGTGCCGTGATCTGGGCGGTGCAGATGTCGACGGTCGAGTTCCACCCGTGGAACAGCCGGCGCGGCGCCACGGAGCAGCCGGACGAGTGGCGGATCGACCTCGACCCGGGCCCGGAGACGCCCTACGCCGACGTCCGCCGGGTCGCGCACGTCGCCCGCGAGGTGCTCGACGACCTCGGCGCGGTCGGCTACCCCAAGACCAGCGGGAGCAAGGGCCTCCACGTCTACGTCAGGATCCGGCCCGACCACGACCACAAGACCGTGCGCCGGGCGGCCCTCGCGTTCGCCCGCGAGGTCGAGCGTCGCGCCCCCCGACCTGGTGACGACCGCCTGGTGGAAGAAGGACCGCGACCCCGCGCAGGTCTTCGTCGACTACAACCAGAACGCGCGCGACCACACCATCGCCGCGGCGTACTCGCTGCGCGGGCTGCCCCGACGCCCGGGTCTCCACCCCGGTCCGGTGGGACGAGGTCGACGACGCCGACCCGCGCGACTTCACGATCCACACGGTGCCGGCGCGGTTCGCCGAGATCGGCGACCTGCACGAGGACATCGACGACCACGTCTTCGACATCGCCCCGCTGCTGGAGTGGGCGGACCGGGACGAGGCCGAGGGGGAGCCCGACGCCCCCGAGGAGTCCTGAGCGCCACCCGGTGGCGAGGATGCCGCGACCCGCAGCGGGTATCGGGGGCGGGTGAACTCCAGGGACATCGAGGAGCTGGCGCGGCGCGAGTTCGGCCACGACAGCCTGCTGCCGGGCCAGGGGAGGTCGTCCGGTCGCTGAGCAGCGGCCGCGACGTGCTCCTGGTGTCGCCGACGGGCTCGGGCAAGTCGCTCGTCTACCAGCTGGCGGGCCTGGTGCTCGACGGGTGCACGGTCGTGGTCTCGCCGCTGCTCGCGCTGCAGCAGGACCAGGTCGCCAGCATCGAGGAGGCGCCGGCCGACGTCCACGCCGCGCGGCTCAGCTCGGCGGAGACCGAGCGGGAGCGCGCCGAGACGCTCGAGGCGGCGGCGAGGGGCGAGGTGGAGTTCCTCTTCCTGGCCCCCGAGCAGCTGGCGAACCCCGAGGTCCGCGAGCGGCTGGCCGCCCTCCGCCCCGGCCTGGTCGCGGTCGACGAGGCGCACTGCGTCTCGGCCTGGGGCCACGACTTCCGCCCCCCGACTACTTCCGCCTCGGCGAGCTCGTCGCCGACCTCGGCACGCCCCGGGTCGTGGCGATGACGGCGACCGCGGCCCCGCCGGTCCGCGACGACGTGGTCGAGCGGCTGCGGATGAGGGACCCGCGGACCGTCGTGACCGGGTTCGCCCGCGACAACCTCGAGCTCGCGGTGGTGCGGGCCAGGGACGAGGACGACCAGCGCACGACGGTCCTCGAGACGGTCGTAGGGGCCGACGGCGCCGGCATCGTCTACTGCCGGACCCGTCCGGCAGCGGAGGAGTACGCCGCCCTGCTGGTCGAGGCGGGCCGCCGCACGGCCGTCTACCACGCCGGCCTGGGGCATCGGCGCCGGGAGCGGACGCACGAGGCGTTCATGGCCGACGAGGTCGACGTCGTCGTCGCGACCTCCGCCTTCGGCATGGGCATCGACAAGCCCGACATCCGCTTCGTGGTCCACGCGCAGGTCCCGGAGTCGCCCGACACCTACTACCAGGAGGCGGGCCGGGCGGGGCGCGACGGGCGTCCCGCGACCGCGACCCTCGTCTACCGCCCGGACGACCTCGCGCTGGGGCGGTTCTTCGCCGCCGCGGTGCCGAAGCGCCGCGACGTCGAGCGGGTGGTCGCCGCGGTCGCCGAGGGGCGCGGCCGACGCGGCGGCCGTGGCCGCGCACGCGGGCACCGGCCGCCGGCGGGCGGGGCGGATCCTCAACCTGCTGGAGATCGCGCGGGAGACCCGGGAGCCCGTCGACCCTGCCGATCCTGCTGACCCCGCGGACCCTGCAGGCCCTGCTGACCCTGCTGACATGGTCGACGCGGTGGTCGAGATCGCCGAGTCGCACCGGATGCTGGAGCGGTCGCGGGTCGACATGATGCGGGCCTACGCGGAGACCGACCGTTGCCGGTCGGAGTTCCTCGTCGGCTACTTCGGCGAGCGGGTGCCGCGCTGCGGCAGCTGCGACAACTGCCGCAGCGGCGCGGCGCCCGAGCCCGCGGCAGCCGAGGAGGTGCCGTTCGCCGTCCAGTCGCGCGTGGACCACGAGGAGTTCGGCACCGGCATGGTCACCGACGTGGAGGAGGACAGGGTGACCGTGCTGTTCGACGAGGTCGGCTACCGCACGCTGTCGCTCGCGGTGGTCGAGGAGCAGCGGCTGCTGCGGCCCGCCGGCCGGGGCGACGTGGCCTAGGATCACCGGCCGTGGGCATCCAGATCACTCCCAGCATCCTCAACGCCGACTTCGGCCGGCTCGCCGACGAGGTGGCCCGGATCCCGGGGCCGACTGGGTGCACGTCGACGTCATGGACAACCACTTCGTCCCCAACCTCACCTTCGGGCCGACCATGGTCGAGGCGCTCGCCCGCAGCACCGAGGTGCCGCTCGACGCGCACCTGATGATCGAGGACGCCGACCGCCACGCGCCGGCGTACGTCGAGGCGGGCTGCGGCTCGGTGACGTTCCACGTCGAGGCCGCCCGGGCACCGGTGCGGCTGGCCCGCGAGATCCGCGCGGCGGGTGCCCGGGCCTCGATGGCGCTGCGGCCCGCGACCCCGATCGAGCCCTACGAGGACCTGCTGCCCGAGCTCGACATGGTGCTGGTCATGACCGTGGAGCCCGGGTTCGGCGGCCAGAAGTTCCTCGACCTGTGCCTGCCCAAGATCCGCCGCACCCGGGCGCTGCTGGACCGGCACGGCTTGGAGACCTGGCTCCAGGTCGACGGCGGGGTCTCGCTGGAGACGATCGAGCGCTGCGCGGAGGCCGGCGCCGACGTCTTCGTCGCGGGCAGCGCCGTCTACTCCGCCGACGACCCCGACGCGATGGTCGCCGCGCTGCGCGACCGGGCCGAGGCGGCAGCCGCCGCGGGATGACCCGGGGCGCCGGCCGGGCCTCCTGCTTCGCCCGCCCGCGTTCGCGGCCGTGTCGTAGGGTGGCCGCCACGAGGGGTCTGGCGTAGGGCCGGCTCCCGGCACTCGCCGAGAAAGGGTTCACAGCACATGGGTGTTTCGCTGACGAAGGGCGGCAACGTCTCCCTCACCAAGGAGGCCCCCCGGCCTCACCGCGGTCAACGTCGGCCTCGGTTGGGACGTCAACACGTTCTCGGGCGGTGAGTTCGACCTCGACGCCTCGGCGATCATGGTCAACGCAGGTGGCGAGGTCGTCTCCGACAGCCACTTCATCTTCTTCAACAACCTCAAGAGCCCCGACGGCTCGGTCGAGCACACCGGCGACAACCTCACCGGTGAGGGCGAGGGCGACGACGAGGTCGTCAAGGT
Source organism: Nocardioides sp. TF02-7 (assembly GCF_022437945.1). GTDB lineage: Bacteria > Actinomycetota > Actinomycetes > Propionibacteriales > Nocardioidaceae > Nocardioides. The sequence continues at coordinate 4,428,187 of NZ_CP092535.1, read as the reverse complement.
CAACCTCGCGGTCGTGCCGGCGGAGGTCGACAAGATCGTCTTCGCGGTCTCGATCTACGACGCCGACAACCGCAGCCAGAACTTCGGCATGGTCCGCAACGCGTTCATCCGCGTCGTCAACCAGGCCGGCGGCGCCGAGATCGCCCGCTACGACCTCACCGAGGACGCGTCGACCGAGACCGCGATGGTCTTCGGCGAGCTCTACCCGCAACGGCGCCGAGTGGAAGTTCCGCGCCGTCGGCCAGGGCTACGCCTCGGGCCTGCGCGGCATCGCGCAGGACTTCGGCGTCAACGTCTGAGGAGGCGACCGTGCCCATCGACTACAACAAGCGTCCCTCCTCGCCCGGCAGCGGCGAGCCCACGCCCCCGCCCAGCGGCGGGGCCGGTGGGGGCGGCGTCAACCTCTCCAAGGTGACGCTGACCAAGTCCGCGCCGTCCATCTCGCTCACCAAGGGCGCGGGCGCCGGCGGCCAGATGCGGATCAACCTCAACTGGAGCCAGGGTGCCGGCAAGTCCGGCGGGTTCCTCAAGCGGCTGTCCGGCGGCGGCGGCGCGGTCGACCTCGACCTCGGCTGTCTCTGGGAGACGACCGACGGGCAGAAGGGCGTCGTCCAGGCGCTCGGCAACGCGTTCGGCGACCTGAACCGGCCGCCGTACGTCCTGCTCGACGGGGACGACCGGTCGGGCACCAACACCGGCGGTGAGAACCTCGTCGTCAACCTCGACCAGCTCGACCGGATCCGCCGGGTCCTGGTGTTCGCCTACATCTACGAGGGTGCACCCAACTGGGCGGCGGCCGACGGCGTCGTGACGCTCTACCCGGTCGGTGCCGGTCCGATCGAGGTCCGGCTCGACGAGCCCGCCAACGACAAGCGCTTCTGCGCGATCGCCCTGCTGACCAACGAGGGCGGCAGCCTCCGCGTCAACCGCGAGGTCCGCTACATCGCCGGCTCCCAGTCCGACGTCGACCGCGCGTACAGCTGGGGCATGCAGTGGACGGCCGGGCGTAAGTGACCCACGTCCTGACCCGGGGCGGCAACGTCGGCCTGGGCCAGGCCGGTCTCGGCAGCCAGGTGGTGGTGACCCTCACCTGGCTGCCGCGGCCCGGCGTCGACGCCGACCTCTCGGCGTTCCTGTGCACCGCGGCGGGCAAGGTCCGCAGCGACGCCGACTTCGTGTTCTACAACCAGCCGCACGGTTCCGACGGCGCGGTCACCCACCTCGGCAAGGCCGACCGCGCCGGCGCGACCGTCGACCGGGTGCGGATCGACGTCGCGGCCCCTGCCGGCCGAGGTCGACAAGGTCGTCATCGGGGCGTCCGTCGACGGCGGTGGGGTGTTCGGCGACCTCGACGGACTCGGCGTCGAGGTCGCGGACGGCCCCGACGCGGCGGCCGCCGTGCGCTGCGAGCTCGCGGCCGGCCCCGAGACCGCCCTGGTCTTCGCTGAGGTCTACCGCCGCGGCGGCGAGTGGAAGGTCCGGGCGGTCGGCCAGGGCTACACCGACGGCCTGGCCGGCCTCGCGACCGACTTCGGCGTCGACGTCGACGCCGACGACGAGCCCGCTGCCGTCCCGGCCGCACCGGCGCCGGCCGCCGCGCCGGAGACGGCGCCGGTCAGCCTCGAGAAGAAGCGGCTGATCGACCTGGAGAAGGACCTCGGTCGCCGCGGCGACCAGCAGATGCTGTCGCTGGTCAAGACCGCCGGCGTCTCGCTCGAGAAGCGCGGGCTCGCCGAGCACACCGCCCGGGTCGCGCTCTGCCTCGACATCTCGGGCTCGATGGCGAGCCGCTACTCCAAGGGCCTGGTGCAGCGGCTGGCCGAGCGGGTGCTGGCGCTGGGGCTCCGGTTCGACGACGACGGCGAGGTCGACGTCTTCCTGTTCGGCAAGGACGTGCACCAGCCGGCCGGGCTGACCCTCGACGGCTACCAGAAGTACGTCAAGGAGATCACCGGCACCCACCGGCTCGAGTACGACACCCGCTACGGCGCAGCGATCAGCCGGATCCGCCGGCACTACTTCGGTGGCTCGGGCGAGCGCACCGAGCCGCTGCCGGACCGGGTGCCCGTCTACGTCATGTTCCTCACCGACGGTGCGCCGTCCGACAAGGCGGTGGCGACCCGGCAGATCCGTGCGGCGTCGTACGAGCCGATCTTCTGGCAGTTCATGGGCATCGGCTCCGACCGGTTCGAGTACCTGCAGCGGCTCGACGACCTCGACGGGCGGTACGTCGACAACGCCGACTTCTTCGCCGTCACCGACGACGAGCTGGTCGGCCGGGAGCCGATCAGCGACGACGCGCTGTTCGAGCGGCTGATGACGGAGTACCCCGGCTGGCTGCGGACCGCGCGCCAGCACGGCCTGCTCACCTGACCAGTCACCTGACCAGCCACCTGACCAGCCACCTGATCAGAGCACCGGAAGAACACGTCCGGGTGACCTCGTGTTCACGTGCGGGAGGCAAGATGCCTCCACCAGCGCGGCGACCGGGCTCCCGCTGACCGACACCGATGAAGGACTACCGATGCGTCACTTCGCCTACCTGAGCGACGAGGAGCGCGAGCGCCTGTTCGCGGTGCCGCCCGCGGCCGTGGCCGCGGACAGTCCGCGCGACCTGCTCGCGCTCGGGCTCGGCGCCACGCTCTACTGCCCGGGCACGCGGCCCGCGCTCGTGGAGGACTCGCTGCGGGTGGCGTCGGTCGGCACCACCTCGATGGTGTGGTGCCTGGAGGACTCCATCCCGCACGAGTCGGTCTCGTTCGCCGAGACCAACGTCGTGTCCGCGCCCGCGCGGTCCACGCTGCCGGGCCCGCGGTGACCGACCGGATGCCGTTGCTGTTCCTGCGCGCCCGCGACGCCGACCAGGTGCGCCGGATCGCCGACGGCGCGGGTGACGCACTGCGGGTGCTCACCGGGTTCAGCCTCCCGAAGGTGACCCCGGCCAACGCGCCGGAGATGCTCGCGGCGGTGAGCGAGGCGGGGGGCGGGGCTGTCCCGGCCGACGTACGCGATGCCGATCCTCGAGACGCCCGAGATCGCCTACGTCGAGAGCCGCCGCGCCGCCCTGGCGGACCTGGCGGCCGTCTTCGACGACCACCGCGAGAGCGTGCTCTGCGTGCGGATCGGCGGCACCGACCTGTCCGGCCTCTTCGGCCTCCGACGCGACCGGGACACGACGGTGTGGGACATCGCGGTCGTGCGCGACGCGCTGTCCGACATCGTCAACCAGTTCGCCCGCGGCGGGCGCTACGTCGTGACCGGCGCGGTCTGGGAGCACATCCCCGGCGCGCGGCTGTTCAAGCCGCAGCTGCGCGAGTCGCCGTTCCTCGAGCAGCACGCCGGCAGCCTGCGGCGACGGATGATCGACGACGACGTCGACGCGCTCCTGCGCGAGATCAGCCTCGACCGCAGCAACGGGCTCCACGGCAAGACCGTCATCCACCCGACCCACGTCTCGGTCGTCAACAGCCTGCTCGCCGTCGGGTGGGACGAGTACGACGACGCGTGCGCGATCCGCGACGCGCGCGGTGCGGGTGGGGCGATCGCCTCCGCGCACGGCCGGATGAACGAGCTCGGCCCCCACGCGCTCTGGGCCGAGCAGGTGCTCGCCCGGGCGACGGCGTTCGGCGTGGTGCGGGAGGGGGCGTCGCTGGTGGAGCTGCTGGCCCTCGGGCAGCGGGCGGTCGCGGCCGAGTACGGCCTCGCCATGTCGAGCGTCAAGGTGGTCTCGTGAGCGCCGCCGCGCCGCCGGCCCCGTCGCTGGCGGCCGTCGTGACCGACGCCCTCGGCATCGGGGTGACCGTGCCCGGCTCCGCTGCCGGCCCGGCGCCGTTCCTCGAGCTCGCCGGCCTCGCGCTGCGCGACAACCCCCGGCGCGCCCACCTGATCGTCTCCAAGGTGCTCGGCAAGCACGTCCCCGTCGACCCGCGTGAGGTCCTCGCCGGCGGTCACCGCCTCGGCGACGCGGTGGCCGAGGTGCTCGGGAGCGCGGCCGGCGAGGCCCTGGTCGTGGGCTACTGCGAGACCGCCACCGGGCTGGGGCACGCCGTGGCCGAGCGGCTCGGCGCGTCGTACCTCCACACCACGCGGCGCCCCCACCCGACCCCTCCCGGTGCGGGCGCGGTTCGACGAGGAGCACTCCCACGCGGTCGCCCACCTCGTGCAGCCCACCGCGGACTTCCTGCTCGACGGCAGCGGCGCGCTGGTGCTCGTCGACGACGAGCTCACCTCTGGCAGGACGGTTCTCAACACGGTGGCGGCCCTGCACGCGCTGCACCAGCGGCCCGAGTACGTCGTGGCGGCGCTCCTCGACGCACGCACGCCCGCGGCGCGGGAGGAGTTCGACAAGCGGGTCGCGGACCTGGGCGTCCGGGTGAGCGTGGTGTCGCTGCTCTCGGCCCACCTGACCCTCCCCGAGGACGTGCTCGACCGCGCGGCCCGCGCCCGTGCGCAGCTGCCCGCACCGGCACCGGTGCCGTCCGGTCCCGAGGCGCAGGTGCACGTCCACGGCGGCTGGTGGCCCGGTGACGTGCCGGTCACCGCGCGGCACGGGATGACGACGGCCGACACCCGCCGGTTGGCCGACGCCTCCGTCGAGGTCGCGCGCCGGCTGGCCGGCGTGATCGGCCCCCGCCGGCGGCAGCGTCCTCGTCGTCGGCACCGAGGAGCTGCTCCACCTGCCCACCCGGGTGGCCGCGGCGCTCGCCGACGCGCTTCCCGGGGTCTCGGTCGTCACCCAGTCCACGACCCGCTCGCCGGTGCACGCCGCCGACGACCCCGAGTACGCCGTGCGCCGCACGGTGTCGTTCCCGGCGCCCGACGAGCCGGCCCGCGAGTCCCGGCTGCACAACGTGGTGGACCCGCGCGCGACCGCCGACGGCGCCTGGTCCGACCTCCGGCACGACCACGTGGTCGTGGTGGTCGACGCCCCCGCCGCCGACTGCGCGGGCCTCGTCGACGCGCTCCGGCCGTTCGCCGACCACGTCCACCTGGTCCCGGTCAGCGGGCCCGACCCCGCCCCGGCACTGCGCCCGGCGGTCGCAGGGGCGTTCGGCTCCTACCCGCCCGACGACGTCAGCTGGCTGCTCACCGACCTCTCCTCGATCCCGCTCGAGCGCGGCACCGAGGACCGTGAGGAGGCCATCCAGCGGGGGTCCACTACTCGGAGATGCTCCCGGTGGAGTACCAGCCCGACGACGACTACGTGGCGCTCTTCCACGAGGCGCTCGCGGCCTCGGCCGACCGGCTCGCCACCGCGGTGGGCGTCGTCGGCGAGCTCGTGTGGGAGGCGCACGCCCGGTCGCGGCGGCCGCCGGTGCTCGTCTCGCTCGCCCGCGCCGGCACCCCGATCGGGGTGCTGCTCCGCCGCTGGTTCCAGCACACCCGCGGGGTCGACGTCCCGCACTACACGATCTCGATCATCCGCGGACGGGGCATCGACGAGGTCGCGCTCGGCCACGTCCTCGACCGCCACCCGGCGGCCGCCGTCGCCTTCGTCGACGGGTGGACGGGCAAGGGCGCCATCCAGCGGCAGCTCACCGAGGCGGTGACGGCCTGGCGGGCCACCCGCCCGGAGCACGCCGACCTCGACGACCGGCTGGCCGTCCTCGCCGACCCGGGGTCGTGCACGCCGTTGTTCGGCACCCGCGACGACTTCCTGATCCCGTCGGCGTGCCTCAACTCCACGGTGTCCGGGCTCGTGTCGCGCACCGTCCACCGCGCCGACCTGATCGGGCCGGGCATGTTCCACGGCGCGAAGTACTACCCGGAGTGGTCCGACGTCGACGTGTCGCGGCACTACGTCGACACCGTCGCCGCCCGCTTCGCCGGGGTCGCCGACGAGGTCGCCGCCTCCCTGCAGGAGCCGGTCGACCGCACGCCGACCTGGTCGGGCTGGCGGTCGATCGAGACGATCGCCGCCGGCCACGGCATCACCGACCTCAACCTGGTCAAGCCGGGGGTCGGCGAGACCACCCGGGTGCTGCTGCGCCGGGTGCCGTGGCAGGTCCTGGTCCATCCCGACCGGACGGCCGACCTCACCCACGTGCTGCTGCTCGCCCGCGCCCGGCAGGTGCCGGTCGTCGAGGTCCCCGGCCTGCCGTACTCCTGCGTCGGCCTGATCCGGCAGGTGGTGTGAGCCGGTGCCCACGACCATCACCGCGTTCGACCTCGACCGCACGCTCATCTACCCGCGGCCTCGGCCGGCGACCCGGCGACCCTCCCGCCGCTGCGGGTCGTCGAGCACTACGAGGGGGGCACCGCTGTGCTCGATGACCGACCGCTCGTGGCAGCTTCTCGGCGAGCTGATGGGCCGCGCCGAGGTGGTCCCCGTGACCACCCGCACCCAGGCGCAATACGAGCGGGTCGTGCTCCCGGCGACGCCCCGCCTCGCGCTGTGCGCCAACGGCGGCGGGCTGCTCGTCGACGGCGTCCGCGACCCGGAGTGGGACGCCTGGACGCGCGGCGCGGCGGCCCTCTCGGCGCCGCTGCCCGGAGGTGCTCGCGCTGCTCGAGGGTCTCGCCGACCGGCCGTGGGTGAGCAAGCTCCGGTGCGCCGAGGACCTGTTCTGCTACCTGGTCCTCACCCGCCGGGAGGACGCGCCGCAGGCCTGGCTCGACGACGTCACCACGCCCGTCACCGAGCTCGGCTGGTCGGTGTCGCTCCAAGGCCGCAAGCTCTACGCCGTCCCCGCCGGCGTCTCCAAGGCCAGCGGCCTCCAGCGGCTCCGCGAGCGTGTGCGCGCGGGGATCGCCGACCGGGCCGGGGGCGGCGTACGCCTGCTCGCGACCGGCGACAGCCTGCTCGACGCTCCCATGCTGGAGGTCGCCGACCTGGCGATCAGGCCTGCCCACGGCGAGCTCCACGAGCAGGGCTGGACCGCCGACGGGGTCGCCGTGACGACCGCGTCGGGGGCGCTGGCGGGGGAGGAGATCGTCGGCTGGATGCTCGAGCAGGTCGCGCCGGGCGGTGCCGAGCCGGCCGGCGCGCTCAGCTCGTCCGCGCCGCGTTGATCATCGCGTCGAGCGCCGCCTCGATCGACTCCGCCTCGGCGATGAGGGCACCCCAGTCGGGGCGCGCCTCGTGCACGGCCGCGGCGAGCCGCTGGGTGCGCGAGGAGATGGTGTCGAAGGTGTAGCGGAACCGGTCGGCCTTGTCGTCGGGCAGGTTCGCCAGGAACCGCCGGGCGTCGAGCGTCTTGCGGCGCACCGCGGCCAGCAGCTGCTCGGGGTCGGCGGAGACCTCGTCGAGCCGCTCGAGCAGGTCGGTCGCCGCGCGCAGGATCGACGACACGTCGGCCGCGGCCGCCCGGATCCCGGCCAGCAGGTCCGCGGCCGCCGGTACGTCGAGCGGCTGCACGTCCAGGACCCGCGCGAGCGAGGCCAGGCCGGCGTCGACCGCCTCCATCGCCGCGTCGATCCGCTTGGGCGCGTCGTCGAGGTGCTGCCAGGACCCGTAGGAGTAGCGCCGGCGGAGCTGGCTCATCACGTCGGGGAGCCGGTCGTGCTGGGTCAGCAGGGCGTCGCGGCGGGTCCGCACCGACAAGAACCCCTTGCGCACCGTGTCGGCCGCCTCGTCGAGCGAGGCGGCGCGCTCGAGCGCCTCCCGCGCCGAGCGGACCGCGGCCTGCGCGTGCCGGTGCGCCGGAACCCACCGGCGCTCGGCGGACCGGTTGCGGGCGGCCGCCAGGTCCGAGGTCGCCGCCGCGTGCGCTGCCCAGGCCTGCGGGTCGGTGAGCCCCGCCGCGCCCGCCCCCGACAGAGCGCGCGACGCCTGCTGGAGCGTGCCGTCCGCCTGCTCGACGAGTGCGGGGACCTCGTCGCGGAGCGCGGCGGCCGCGGCGAGCAGGCCAGCGTGCCGGTCGCGGAACCCCTCGACCGTCGGCGCCAGGCCGCGCAGCTGCTCCGCGACCGCGCCGAACCGGGCGGCGTACGTCCGGGCGTCGGGCTCCTCGTAGTCCGCGGACGGGTCGTAGGCGGTGTCGAGCTCGTAGAACTCGAGGGCGACCATGCCGGTGCGCGCCGAGTGCGCGTCCCACTCCTCGGCCACGGGGTCGGCCACCGGGTGGCCGGGCGGGCCGGCGGTGCCGGCCTCCGACTCCGCGTGGATCGTCGTGAGCTCGGTGAGGTCGACCTCGAGCGACTCCAGGAGCGCCATCGCGCTCGTCGCGTCGGCGTGCGCGGCCCGGGCGGCGTCGAGCGCGAGGTCCCGCGAACGGCGCCACCAGCGAGGGCGACCTCGCTCGGGGGTGCTCGCCGCCACCGCTCGTCGCTCCCGTCGTCTGTGTTCGTTGGTCCTGCGCCTATACGATCCCCCCACGGTATCCCTGCCCCCTCCGACAAAGGACCCACCCCGCATGCTCCGGATGTTCGGCCCGTCCTTCGCGCTCACCGGCGTCGCCTTCGCGGCCGCACTCGCCCTGGGAGGACCACGGGTCCTCCTCCTGGTGTTCGTGCTGTCGATCCTCGAGATCTCGCTCTCGTTCGACAACGCGGTGGTGAACGCGAAGGTCCTCCAGCGGATGAAGCCGCTCTGGCAGACGCTGTTCCTGACCGTCGGCATCCTGATCGCCGTCTTCGGCATGCGGCTGGTGCTGCCGATCGTGATCGTGGTCATCACCGCGGGGTTGGGACCGATCGAGGCGTTCGACCTCGCGGTCAACGACCCGGAGGCCTACCAGCACAACATGGAGGCCGCGAAGGAGGCGATCTACGCCTTCGGCGGCATGTTCCTGCTGATGATCTTCCTCGACTTCGTGATCGACGAGGAGCGCGACGTCCACTGGCTGCGCCCGCTCGAGGTGCCGCTGGCGAAGGTCGGCAAGCTCAACCAGGTGAGCGTCCTGATCGCGCTGCTCGCCCTCTACGGTGCCTCGCAGCTGGCGGCGGAGGACAAGGTCGGCACGGTCATGGTCTCGGGTGTGTTCGGCCTGATCGTCTACCTCGCGGTCAGCGGCCTCGACTCCCTGCTGAGCGACGAGGTCGAGCACATGGACGACGACGAGGAGACGCGGCCGAAGGTCGGGCCCGACGGCAAGGTGACCCAGGCGGCCGCGACCGGCGGCTTCGCCGCGTTCCTCTACCTGGAGATGCTCGACGCCTCGTTCTCCCTCGACGGCGTGATCGGCGCGTTCGCGATCAGCAACGAGATCCTGGTGATCGCGCTCGGCCTCGGCATCGGCGCCTTCTGGGTGCGGTCGATGACCATCTACCTGGTCCGCAAGGGCACGCTGGCGGAGTACATCTACCTCGAGCACGGCGCGCACTGGGCCATCGGCGCGCTGGCGACGATCATGCTCCTCGGCATGAAGTACCACATCAGCGAGTACATCACCGGCATCGGCGGTGTCGTCTTCATCGGCCTCGCCGTCGCCTCGAGCGTGGTCGCCAAGCGCCGACGGAGCGCGGCGGAGCCCGAGCCGGAGCCGGAGCCCGTCGGCCGCTAGACCTCGCAGAAAGGCATCGTGACTCGTGGCCACCCTGACCGCTGAGGGGCGTGTGCTCCACGCCCACCTGTCCGGTGACAGCATCCGCGCCGCGCAGGGCGCGATGATCGCCTACGCCGGCAACGTCGAGTTCAAGAACGCCGGCATGGGCGGCGGGGGCGGCTTCAAGGCCGCCCTCAAGCAGAAGATCGCCGGTGAGTCGATCTCGCTCATGGACTGCACCGGGACCGGGCTCGTCTACCTCGCGCAGGACGCGCAGGACGTGATCGTCATCGACCTGACCGGCGACGTGCTCACCGTGGAGTCCGAGCACATCCTGGCGGTGACCCCGTCGCTGCGCCTCGACGTGAAGTTCGCCGGGTTGCAGGGCATGACGACCGGCCAGGGCCTCGCCACGACGACCGTCAGCGGCGACGGCCAGGTCGCGGTCACCTCCGACGGCCCCATGATCGGCCTGGAGGTGCGTCCGGGGATGCCCGTGGTCGTCGACCCGGACGCCTACGTCGCCTCCCACGGCCGGATGAACATGACCCTGGTGTCCGGCATCTCCTGGAAGTCGCTGATCGGCGAGGGCGGCGGCGAGCCGTTCTCGCTGCGGTTCGAGGGCCAGGGCACCGTCTACATCCAGCCCGCCGAGCGCTGAGGAGGAGGTCGCGGTGCCGTTCGAGAAGATCAACTCCAAGGTGGTCCGGGCGCAGGTCGGTCCCCCAGACCGCGGTCCTCGCCCGTCGCGGGGCGATGCTCGGCTACGACGGCCAGGTCGCGTTCCGCCCGGTGTCCGGCCTGAGCCAGGGCGTGCGCGGCGCGGTCGGCGCGATGCTCGCCGGGGAGTCCAACCCCCTGATGGCGGCCGAGGGCAACGGGAACGTGCTCTACGGCTACCGCGGCCTCCGTGTCACGGTGATCGACCTGGCCGGCGACTCGCTCTCGGTCGAGGCCGACCGGCTGCTCGCCTACGACGCCGCCCTCCAGACCAGCGTGGAGGTGATCGCGCAGGGCGGCATCAAGGCGATGGCCCGGGGCGCGCTCACCGGCCAGGGCGTCGCCACCACGAGGGTGTTCGGCCACGGCTCGGTGGTGGTGCTCTCGCACTGGCGGGTCCTTCCCGCTGCAGCTCAACGGCGAGACGGTCGGGGTCGACCCGCAGGCCTACGTCGGCCACACCGGCGCCCTCCAGGTCGACCTCAAGGCCAAGGTCGGGTTCCGCGACGTCGTCGGGCGCGGCTCGGGCGAGGCGTTCCAGCTCCACGTCTCCGGCCACGGCACGGTCTACGTGCAGGCGTCCGAGCAGAAGTTCTGAACAACCGGGAGGATCCGACCATGCAGACCTTCAACGCCGACACGCTGCCCGTCGACGACAACGTCAACGACTACGCGTTCTCGGTCGCGCTCCAGGGCGAGTGGTTCCTCTCCAAGGGCGCCATGATCGCCTACTACGGCGACGTCGGCTTCGAGGCGGTCAACACCTACGCATCGCAGGCGTCGTGGGTCGCCGCGCGGTTCTCCTCGCCGATCTACGTGCAGGACTGGGTCATCGCCCACGGGCACGGCAAGGTCGTCGTCGGCGACCGTGGCTACAACATCAACTCCTTCGACCTCGACGACGGCAACCTGACGATCAAGGCCGGCAACCTGCTCGGCTTCGACCCGGCGCTCGAGCTCAAGCAGTCGATCGTCCCCGGCTTCGTGACGCTGATCGGGACCGGCAAGTTCCTGGCCTCGTCCAACGGGCCGGTGATCTTCACCAAGCCACCGTTCCGTGCCGACCCGGAGGCCCTGCTGGGGTGGGCCGACTGCCCGTCGCCGTCGCACCACTACGACGCCCACTGGATGACGCAGTCGTTCCTGGCGGGGGTCCAGGGCCTGCTGGGGCGGGAGTCGGGGGAGGAGCGGCAGTACGACTTCACCGGCGAGGGCGACATCCTGCTGCAGTCCTCGGAGGTCGTGCGGGAGGACCCGGCGGTGATGCGGCTGGTGGAGTCGCAGACCAGTCTGCTCTCGACCGGCCAGAAGGGGATCCTCGGCCGCCAGCTGGTGGCGCAGAGCCAGCAGCAGTGACCGTGACCGACGTCACGGTGCGGGAATAGACCCGACCTGTGGCAGGCTTGTCCCTGCAAAGAGCTCGCGTGCTCTGGGGTCGGTGAAACTCCGAGCCGGCGGTGACGGGGGAGAAGCTGCTTCTCCGCGGAGTCCGCGACCCGGCCACAGCCAGTGGTCGGTTGACCAGGTGGGAATCCTGGACCGACGGTCAAAGTCCGGATGGGAAGCGCACGCACGAGCGGCAGTCGCCGGCCTTCCGCCGGCGCTCTCCGCCCGCCACGCCCCAGAGTCCGCAGCGGACGACGGGAGGGAACCCAAGTGGTGGAGAGCTTCACCCGCGAGTACGACGCGATGCACCGCGCGCTGCGGATCGCCGCGGCGCCTGGTGTGCCGTTGCTGCCCAACCCCCGGGTGGGTTGCGTGCTGCTCGGGCCGGACGGCGAGGTGGTCGGGGAGGGCCACCACCGCGGCGCCGGGACGCCCCATGCCGAGGTCGAGGCGCTCCGCGCCGCCGGTGACCGCGCCCGCGGCGCGACCGCGGTGGTCACGCTGGAGCCGTGCAACCACACCGGCCGCACCGGGCCGTGCGTGGCGGCCCTGGTCGACGCGGGGGTGACCCGCGTCGTTGTCGCGCAGCGCGACCCCAACCCGGTCGCCGGCGGCGGGCTGGAGGCGCTCGCCGCGGCGGGGGTGGCGGTCGAGGCGGGCCTCCTCGTCGACGAGGCCCGGGCGCTCAACCGGGCGTGGACGTTCGCCCACGAGAACGGCCGCCCGTTCGTCACCTGGAAGCTGGCGACGACGATCGACGGCCGGAGCGCCGCCGCCGACGGCTCGTCGCGGTGGGTGTCCTCGGCCGCCGCGCGGCGCGACACCCACGTCCTGCGCGCCCTGTGCGACGCGATCCTCGTCGGCACGGGGACGGTCGAGGTCGACGACCCGCTGCTGACCGTTCGTGACGACCACGACCAGCCGCTGCCGCACCAGCCGCTGCGCGCGGTGGTGGGGGAGCGCGAGCTGGCACCCGACCGGCGGGTGCTCGACGACACGGCGCCGACCGTCCAGCTCCACACGCGCGACCCGCGCGCCGCCCTCGCCGCGCTCCGCCGCGACCACGAGCGGCACCACGTCCTCCTCGAGGGCGGGCCGACGCTCGCCGCCGCGTTCCTGCAGGCGGGCGTGGTCGACGAGGTGGTCGCCTACGTCGCGCCGATGCTGCTCGGCGCCGGCCGCAACGCGGTCGGCGACCTCGGCATCGGGACCATCGCCGAAGCGCTGCGGCTGCGGATCACCGGCGTCGCCGTGGTCGGCGAGGGCGACGAGGCGAACGTCCGGGTGGTCATGGAGCCGCGACCCACCGGGTCGCACGGGGAGGGACGCTGATGTTCACCGGCATCGTCGAGGAGCTCGGCACCGTCACCACGGTCGCCGACCAGGGCGACGCGCTCCGGCTCACCATCGAGGCGGCCACCACGCTCGAGGACACCGCTCTGGGCGACTCGATCGCCGTCAACGGGTGCTGCCTGACCGTCGCCGAGCGCACCGACCGCACCTGGACCGCCGACGTGATGGCCCAGACCCTCGCCCGGACCAGCACCGGCACGCTCCGGCCGGGCGACCGGGTCAACCTCGAGCGGGCGGTCACCGCCGCCAAACGGCTCGGTGGGCACGTCGTGCAGGGGCACGTCGACGGCGTGGGGGTGGTGACGAGCCGGAGCCCGAGCGAGCACTGGGACGTCGTGGAGATCGAGCTGCCCGACGGCGAGGACGGCGACCTGGGCCGCTACCTCGTCGACCAGGGCTCCGTCACCGTCGACGGCACGTCGCTGACCGTCGTCGAGGCGAAGGAGCGCTCGTTCACCGTCAGCCTGATCCCCGAGACCCTCGCCCGCACCACCCTCGGCTTCCGCCGCACCGGCGACCCGGTGAACCTCGAGGTGGACGTCCTGGCCAAGCACGTCGAGAAGCTCGTGCGCGCCTACATCAAGGAGAAGTGACATGTCCGTGAGGCTGGACCCCGTCGAGCGCGCGATCGAGGACATCGCCGCCGGCAAGGCGGTGATCGTCGTCGACGACGAGGACCGGGAGAACGAGGGCGACATCATCTTCGCCGCCGCCAAGGCGACGCCCGAGCTGATGGCCTGGACCATCCGTCACAGCAGCGGGGTGATCTGCGTGCCGATGCCGGGGGAGATGCTCGACCGGCTGGAGATCCCGCTGATGACCCCCCACAACAAGGACCGGATGCGCACGGCGTACACCATCTCCGTCGACGCCCGGGACGGCGTGACCACCGGCATCTCGGCCGCCGACCGGGCGCACACGGCGCGGGTCCTCGCCGACTCCGCGACCGAGCCCTGGGAGATCACCCGGCCCGGGCACGTGTTCCCGCTGCGCTACCGGGAGGGCGGCGTGCTCGCACGACGCGGCCACACCGAGGCCGCGGTCGACCTGTGCAAGCTCGCCGGGCTCACCCCCGCGGGCGTCCTCGTCGAGGTCGTCAACGACGACGGCACCATGAAGCGGGCACCGGAGCTGCGGGCGTTCGCCGACGACAACGACGTCGCGATGATCTCGATCGAGGAGCTGGTGAAGTACCGCCGGCGCACCGAGGTCCACGTCGTCCGCGAGGCCGAGACCCGCCTGCCCACCAGCCGCGGCACCTTCACCGCCTACGGCTACACGATCACCGTCGACGGCAGCGAGCACGTCGCGCTGGTCCACGGCGACCCGGCGGCGCTCGCCGACGGCGAGCCGGTGCTGACCCGGGTGCACTCGGAGTGCCTGACCGGCGACGTCTTCGGCAGCAGCCGGTGCGACTGCGGCCCGCAGCTCGACGAGGCGATGGACCGGATCGTCGCCGAGGGGCGCGGGGTCGTGGTCTACCTGCGCGGCCACGAGGGGCGCGGCATCGGTCTGGTCGCGAAGCTGCAGGCCTACCAGCTCCAGGACGGCGGCCGCGACACCGTCGACGCCAACCTCGACCTCGGCCTCCCCGCGGACGCCCGCCACTACGGCGCGGCGACCCAGATCCTCAAGGACCTCGGCGTCCGGTCGGTGCGGCTGCTGACCAACAACCCCGACAAGGTCCGCAACCTGGAGGACTACGGTGTCCCCGTCGCCGAGCGGGTGCCGCTGACGCCGCACCCCAACGACCACAACCTGGCCTACCTGCTGACCAAGCGGGACCGGATGGGCCACGACCTGCCGAACCTCGACGCGCCCCCTGCCGGAGGGGCGACCTGACCGCTGGAGCGTTGTGAGATGGCCGGACACGGGAGCACCCACCGTCGAACCCGTCGACTGCCACGACCTGCGGGTCGCGGTCGTGGCGGCCAGCTGGCACACCACGGTCATGGACGGGCTGCTGGCCGGCGCCCAGCGTGCCTTCGCCGACCACCAGGTGGAGGCGCCGGTGGTCTACCGGGTGCCGGGCACGTTCGAGCTGCCGGTGGTCGCCGCCGCCCCCTCGCCGCCCAGGCCTACGACGCCGTCGTGGCGCTCGGCGTCGTGATCCGCGGCGGCACGCCGCACTTCGAGTACGTCTGCAACGCCGCGACCGACGGCCTCAACCGGGTCGCCCTCGACCACCAGACCGCGGTCGGGTTCGGCGTCCTCACCTGCGACACCGAGCAGCAGGCCCTCGACCGCGCCGGGCTCGAGGGGTCGAAGGAGGACAAGGGCTACGAGGCGGCCGCCGCCGCGCTTCTCACCGCCCAGACCCTGAAGCGGATCCGGCGCCGCGACGGCATAGGCTGACCGCTCGTGAAGACGTTCGACGAGCTCTGGGCCGAGCTGAGCGAGAAGGCGCGCAGCCGACCCGCCGGCAGCGGCACCGTGGCGGCGCTCGACGCCGGCGTGCACGCCATCGGGAAGAAGCTGGTCGAGGAGGCCGCCGAGTCCTGGATGGCCGCCGAGCACGAGGGCAGGGAGCGCGCAGCCGAGGAGATCAGCCAGCTGCTCTACCACGCCCAGGTGCTGATGCTGGCCCTCGGGCTCGAGCCCGACGACGTCTACGCCCACCTCTGAGGGACCACCACCCATGACGCTCAAGATCGCGATCCCCAACAAGGGGGCGCTCTCCACCGCGGCGACCGACATCCTCCGTGAGTGCGGCTACCGCCAGCGCAGCGACTCCAAGGAGCTGCGGCTCGTCGACGCCGAGAACGACGTCGAGTTCTTCTACCTGCGCCCCCGCGACATCGCGCTCTACGTCGGCGAGGGAACGCTCGACGTCGGCATCACCGGCCGCGACCTGCTGCACGACTCCGGTGCCAAGGCGGAGGAGGTGCTGCCCCCTCGGCTTCGGACGCAGCACCTTCCGCTTCGCCGGCCCGCAGGGGCAGTACACCGACCACGCGCAGCTCGCCGGTGCCCGCATCGCGACGTCGTACGACGGCATCGTGCGGTCGTTCCTCGACCAGCGCGGCATCGACGCGACGGTGGTCCGTCTCGACGGCGCGGTCGAGACCAGTATCCAGCTCGGCGTGGCCGACGTCATCGCCGACGTCGTCGAGACCGGCACGACGCTGCGGCGGGCCGGGCTCGAGGTGTTCGGCGAGGCCATCCTCGAGTCGGAGGCGGTGCTGATCGCCCGGGCGGGCGACCGGTCCTCGGCCTTCGAGATCTTCAAGCGCCGGATCGACGGCGTGCTCGTGGCGCGCGGCTACGTGATGATGGACTACGACATCGAGGCGGGCCGGGTCAACGAGGCCGTGGCCCTGACGCCGGGCATCGAGGGCCCCACCATCTCCCCGCTGCACCGCGAGGGCTGGGTCGCCGTGCGGGCGATGATCCCGCGGGACGGCGCACAGCGGCTCATGGACGAGCTCTGGGACATCGGCGCCCGCGGCATCCTGCTCACCGACATCCATGCCTGCCGCCTCTGAGCCGGGCGCGGTCCCGGACCTGCCGCGGACCTGGCGGCCGTTCGGCCCCCGGATCGCCGGGATCGTGTTCGCGTTCGTGCTCGTCGGCGCGTTCGCGGGGCTGTGGATCAGCTTCCCCCAGCAGACCAAGGAGGACGTCGGGATCCTCCAGCGGGCGACGGTCGTCGCGTTCGTCGGCGTCGGGGTGCTGCTCCTGCTGGCGCTGGCGCGGTCGCGGATCACCGCGACGACGGACGGACTGGTCGTCGTCAACGGCTTCCGGAAGCGGCGCTACGAGTGGGCCGAGGTGATCGCCGTGCGGATGCCGCCGGGCGCTCCCTGGCCGCAGCTCGACCTCGCCGACGGCACCACGGTCTCCGCCCTCGGCATCCACGGCTCCGACGGCGCCCGCGCCCGGACGGCGGTGCAGGAGCTGCGCGCGGTGCTGGCGGCCACCGACCCGCAGGAGTGAGCGGCTCCCGCTGACCCCCGGCCGCGGCAGGTTTCATCCGCGAGGAGGAGCCGGTTGCGCCTCGCGGCGGAAGCCGGCGCCGCCTCCGGCGCGGTGGGATGGTCCGGTCGCCACACCCGCCTCCGCGGGCGCCCGGCGACGTACGTCGACCGCTCCCGATCCCGGAGGACCCCCGTGTTCCGTCGTCTCGCCCTCGGCGCCGCCGCCCTGCTGACCGCGGCCGGCCTCGCCGTCACCGCTCCCGGTGCCACGCCGCCCGCCGGCGCCGCCAGCGCCGACGGCCACCTCGTCTACGTCAAGGGCGGCAACGTGTGGGTCTCCCGCCCCGACGGCAGCGGCCAGGTGCGGGTGACCTCCGACGGCGGGTACAGCGACCCGTCGATGTCCGACAACGGTCGGATCGCCGCCGTGCGGGGCAGCTCGCTCGTGGTGCTGCGCGCCGACGGGACGCGGCTCGCCCAGTTCAAGCTGCCCGGCCTCTTCGTCGAGGGCAGCTGCAGCACCGTCAGCACCACCCCCTCCGCTCGACGCGGTGATCTCGCCGGACGGCACCAAGGTCGCCTGGTCGCAGCTGCGCACCTCGCAGTGCGCGGGCCGGCTCGTCATCGACGACCTCACTGCGATCACCGACGCGGTGCCCAACGGCGCCGTGCGGCTGCGCGGGCTGGTCCTCGGCTACAGCCCCTCGTGGGTCGGCAACAACAAGGTCGTCGTCGACGACGAGGCCGTCATGCACCTGGTGCCCGTGGACCACCCGGAGCCGAAGGGGATCAGCTGGTTCAGCGCCTACGACCTGCACGGCACGTTCAGCTACGACCTCAACTCGCCGGCGGTGTCGCGCGACGGCTCCCGCGTCGCCTACCTCATGGACTACGACCCGGAGCGGATCTACGACCACGCCACGTCGGGCAACCCGGTGACCTCCAACGCCCCCGGGCTCCCGTCGACCGGCGACCTCTGCGTGGCCGCCACCAACATCCCGCGTCCCGACGAGGGCCCGGTCCTCGACGAGCTGATGTTCTCGCCCGACGGCGACAGCATGGTCGTCGGCGACAACGGCGACGTCACCGTGATCGGCGGCATCCGGAGCGGGAGCTGCGACGAGCGCACCTACACCTCGCCCCTGACCGGCGTCCAGGACGTCTTCTGGTCCGGCTACACCGGCAACGTCAGCGCGCCGGCCCCGGACCGCGCCGCACCGACGGTGAAGATCACCAAGGTCGCGGTCGGGAAGCGCACCGCGAGGGTCACCTTCCGCGGCAGCGACAACGTCACGCCGGCGTCGGGCCTCCGGTTCCAGTGCCAGGTCGACAAGGGCCGGAAGGTCGCGTGCCGCTCGCCGCAGACGTTCCGCGGGCTGAAGAAGGGCGCCCACACGGTCAAGGTCTGGGCGACCGACAAGGCGGGCAACACCCGGTCGACCAGCGCCCGGTTCCGCGTCCGGCGCTGACCGGCGCTCAGGGCGTGCGGACGCGCGGCGCCGCGGCACCCGTGCCGTCGACGACGACGTCCGCACGCTCCGCCGTGCGCTGGGTGGCGAAGAGCAGGTCCTCGTCGGCGGTCCAAGCGTCCCAGTACGGCGCCACCGCGGCGCCGTCCCGGGCGAGGCCGCGGGCCCGGCGCAGGGCCCGCGGCGCGTGCACCCACACCAGCACCGTGACCAGCGCGCTCAGCTCCGCCGGGGCCGAGCCGACGCCCTCGACGACGAGCAGCCCGGTCGGCGCGACGGCGACCGTCTCGGCGAGCTCCCGCGCACCCAGTCGTAGCGACGGTAGGACCCGGGCCGGCCGGCCGCGAGCGGGCGCAGCAGCGCGCCGAGCGGGCCGGCGACGCGCGGCAGCCCCGACCAGCCGTCGTACAGGTCGTCCATGTGCACCAGCCGGGCCGGCCAGGGAGCGAGGTCGACGACGGCCCTGCCGAGCGTGGTCTTCCCCCGAGCCGGCCGGCCCGTCGATGCACACCAGGCGGCCGTTGCCGAGGGTGGGCGCTCGCGCCAGCGCCAGGTCGAGGACCAGCTGCGCGGTCGCCGTGGGGGAGCCGCGACCGGCGGTCGGCTCAGAAGGCAAGCCCGTGACCCCGGTAGGTCGGGACGGTGTCGACGAAGCGGTCGCCCTGCAGCAGGTGGACGACGCGGCCGTGCTCGAAGGGCTCGCCGGACTTCGCGTGCCGGAACCACACCAGGTCGCCGATCCGCAGCCGCGCCGCCGCCGGTCCGGTCAGCGGCGTCTGCACCTCGCCGGCGCCCTCGAGCCCGGTCAGGTGGAGGCCCGCGGGAGCCCACGGGACGGGGAGCCGGTCCGCTCCCGCCGCTCCCGAGGCGACCAGGCCGCCGCCGTGGACGGTGGCGCTGGTGGCCGACGGCCGTCGGGTGACCGGCAGGCCGTAGAACGAGGCGGGCCGGGGCACGAACGACTGGTAGTGGTCGAACAGCGCGGGCACCAGCAGCCCGGACCCCGCCGTCACCTCGGTCACCACCGGGTCCGCCGCCGAGGACTCCAGCGAACCGGTGCCGCCGGCGTTCCACAGCTCGAGGTCGGCGACCCGCGCCAGCGCCTCGGCCACCGCGGCCCGCCGGGCCCGCAGCTGACTGACCGAGGCGTCCTTGAGCCGCCGGACCACGAGCGACCGGGCCCGCTGGTGCGGGACCGCGTCCGGGACCCCGGCCACCTGCCCCTCGTAGGTCATCACCCCGACGAGGTGGAACCCCGCCCTCGCGACGACCGCCCGCGCGAGCGCCACGACATCCGCGGTGTCGTGGAGCGGCGACCGCTTGGGGCCGACGTGCTGGCCGCCGATCCGGAGGCCGGCATCGACGTCGATCACGACCCGGACCGGCACCGCCGTGGAGGCCCGCACCGAGTCGACCAGGTCGAGGTGGGCGACGTCGTCGACCATGAGCGCGATCCGCGACGCCGCCCGGGGCGAGGCCACCAGCGCGGCGAGGGCCGCCCGGTCGACGGTGGGGTAGGCGACGACGAGGTCGTCGGTCACCTCCTGCTCCTCCAGCCAGAGCGCCTCGGCGAGCGTGTAGGCGAGGACGCCGCGGAAGCCGCTGTGGCCGAGCGCCCGCCGGACCAGCGCGGGCACGCGCACCGACTTCGACGCGACCCGCACCGGCTTGCCACCCGCCCGCCGCGCGAGGTCGGCCGCGTTGGCGTCGAACGCGTCGAGGTCGACGACGAGGATCGGCGTCGGGAGCGGCGCGCCGTGCGCCTGCACCGCAGCGTCGAGACGCGCGGCGAGCCGGTCGCGCGAGACGGGGTCGGCGGCTGAGTCGGGCGGCACCCGGTCATGGTGCCACGACGCCGCGCCGGTTCGGCGGGGCCGCGCGCCGGTGCGAGGATGGGAGGGTGATGACGCCGCACCCCGACCAGCGACGGCTCCAGGGCTCGCCGTACGTCGACGACGACGGCGCCGCGGTCCCGGCCGTGACGCGCGCGCTCGCGGCGTACGACGCCGGTCGTGCGCCGGCCGCGGAGGCGCTCGCCGCCCTCGCCGGGTCACGGCTCCTGGTTCCGGTCGTCGCGATCCTCGGCGAGGTGGAGCACGACGCTGCCGGGCTGGCGCGCGACAAGAGCAGCGACATGGCGACCGTGCTGCTGACCGGTGCCGACGGCAGGCGCGCGCTGCTGGCCTTCACCTCCGCCGCCACGCTGGCGGCCTGAACGCCGACGCCCGGCCGGTGCCGGTCGCGACCGCGCTCGCCGCGGCGACGGCCGTTCAGGAGGGCGCCGACGCCGTCGTCGTCGACGTGGCCGGACCGGTCCCGTTCGAGGTCGGTGGCGACGACCTGCACCGGGTGGCGGCGGGCTGGCGGCCGGTCCGGCTGCCCGACGGCGACTGGGCCTGGCTCGGGGATTCGCGCCCGCCGGAACAAATCGGATAGTCTTCGGTGTTGACCGATCCGTGGCCTGAGCCCCACCCCCGGTGGAGCGACGGTCTCAGATCCACAAGCGGGGACCACCAGCAGCACCGTCTCCCACCCGCACCGACCGCCGCAGCGATGCACAGGTCGTCGGGTCCGGTCCGAGGTACCAGGTCGTGCGCCGGGAGCGCGCGGTGACGGTGCCGTTGACTGGCTTCCGCTTGGCACGAGCGGGAGCCGTCGTCGTTTTCCACCGTCGCGGGCTCCCATCCGACGACACTGGAGGACCTATCAGCACCGAGCTGCGCATCAACGACCGGATCCGAGTTCCCGAGGTCCGGCTCGTCGGACCCAACGGCGAGACCGTTGGGATCGTCCCGACCGACCAGGCACTCAAGCTGGCCCAGGAAGCCGACCTGGACCTGGTCGAGGTCGCCCCCATGGCCCGTCCGCCCGTCTGCAAGCTGATGGACTACGGGAAGTTCAAGTACGAGAACGCCCAGAAGGCCCGTGAGGCGCGACGGAACCAGACCAACGTCATCATCAAGGAGATGAAGCTCCGGCCGAAGATCGACCAGCACGACTACGAGACCAAGAAGGGTCACGTCGTGCGGTTCCTCAAGGCCGGCGACAAGGTCAAGATCACGATCATGTTCCGCGGCCGCGAGCAGCACCGCCCCGAGCTGGGCTTCCGGCTGCTGCAGAAGCTGGCCGAGGACGTCCAGGAGCTGGGCTTCGTGGAGTCCGCCCCCAAGCAGGACGGGCGCAACATGATCATGGTCCTGGGCCCCAACAAGAAGAAGGCCGAGGCGAAGGCGGAGGTCAAGGCCGCCAAGCAGGAGGCCGCCGCCGAGCGCGCTGCCGAGGCGGCCGAGGAGCGTGCCGAGCGCACGGCCACCCAGCCGGCCACCGAGCGGAAGCAGACGCGCCAACGACGCGCTCGACCCCGACATGGACGTCTAGAGAAGAGAGAACGAGATGCCGAAGAACAAGACCCACTCGGGTGCGAGCAAGCGCTTCCGCGTCACCGGCAGCGGCAAGATCCTGCGCGAGAAGGCCGGCAAGCGGCACAACCTGGAGAAGAAGTCCTCCAAGGTCACCCGCCGGATGACCGGCACCACCGAGGT
Organism: Nocardioides sp. TF02-7; assembly: GCF_022437945.1. Taxonomy (GTDB): domain Bacteria; phylum Actinomycetota; class Actinomycetes; order Propionibacteriales; family Nocardioidaceae; genus Nocardioides. Next base: position 4,406,375 of record NZ_CP092535.1, on the reverse strand, counting down.
CGCCAAGAACGACGTCCCGCGCGCGAAGAAGATGCTCGGCCTCTGAGGCCGGCCGTTCCGCACCCCGAGCACTGGAACTAGGAGTCAAGAGATGGCACGCGTCAAGCGCGCAGTGAACGCGGCGAAGAAGCGCCGGACGACCCTCGAGCGGGCCAGCGGCTACCGCGGGCAGCGCTCGCGGCTCTACCGCAAGGCCAAGGAGCAGGTCACCCACTCCCTGGTCTACAGCTACAACGACCGCAAGAAGAACAAGGGCAACTTCCGCCGGCTGTGGATCCAGCGGATCAACGCCGCCGCCCGCGCGGAGGGCATGACCTACAACCGGTTCATCCAGGGCCTCAACCTGGCCGGCGTCGAGGTCGACCGCAAGATCATCGCCGACCTCGCCGTCAACGACCCGGCGGCGTTCAAGGCGCTCGTCGAGACCGCCCGGGCCGCGCTGCCCGAGGACGTCAACGCCCCCGTCGAGGCGTCGGCCTGACCGGCCTGATCGGGCCAACCGGCTCGTCCGGGTCCGCCGGCCCGCGATGACACCCCTGACCCCGGGCAACACCCGGGTGAAGGAAGCACGACGGCTCAGCCGCCGCTCGGTCCGCACCGAGCGGCGGCTGTTCCTTGCCGACGGCCCCAAGGCCGTCGAGGGCGCCTTGGCGGTGCCCGACCGGGTCGTCGAGGTGTTCGCGACGCCCGCCGCCACCGACCACCACGCCGACCTGGCGGCGACCGCCCGGGACGCCGGAGCGCCCTGGACGCTGGTCGACGAGCGGGCCCCTGCGCTCGCTGAGCGACGCGGTGACGCCGGCGGGGCTCGTCGCGGTCTGCCGGTTCCTCGACCGGCCGCTGGCCGACGTGCTCGACGGCCGGCCTCCCACAGCGGGGGCCTCGCCGCACCCGCTCGTCGCGCTCTGCGCCGACGTGCGCGACCCCGGCAACGCCGGCACCGTCGTCCGCTGCGCCGACGCGGCCGGCGCCTGGGGCGTCGTGCTCGCCGGCGACTCCGTCGACGCCCACAACCCCAAGACGGTCCGGGCGAGCGTCGGCAGCCTGTTCCACCTCCCGGTCGCCGTCGAGCGCGACGCCGGGGCCGCGGTCCGGGCCGCGCAGGCGGCCGGCCTCACCGTCCTCGCCGCCGACGGCGGCGGGGACGTCGACCTTCGAGGCCGACGCGCTGCTCGCGCGGCCGACCGCCTGGCTCTTCGGCAACGAGGCGTGGGGACTGCCCGAGGAGCTGCGCGCCGCCGCCGACCATGTCGTGTCGATCCCGATCTACGGCGGCGCCGAGAGCCTCAACCTGTCGACCGCCGCGGCGCTGTGCCTCTACGCCTCCGCGCGGGCGCACCGCCGCTAACCTCGCCCCATGCCCCAGCGCGCCATCGACGCGATGCCGGACGGCGTCGTCCTCGCCGGGCCGGACGGCCGGGTGGAGCTCACCAACACCGAGGCGCGCCGGATGCTGCGGCTCGACGGCGACGGGGAGGGCCTGCCGCTCGACGAGGTGCTGGCCCTCAGCGACCAGGACGGCAACGGGTGGGTCCAGCTCAACGACCCCTACGGCGGCCTGGTCACCCGCACCGCCGTCCCCGAGCAGTCGTGGCTGCTTCCCGACGGCACCGAGGTGCTGGTCGCCGCCCGGTTGCACCGGCCGGCCCCGCGCCGCCCGATCGACCGGGTCGCGGTCTCGCTCCGCTCCGGCCGGTGGCGGGCCCGCCTCGACCGCGACCGCTCCGACCTCGTCGCCACCGTCGCCCACGAGCTGCGCTCCCCGCTCACCGGCGTCCGCGGGTTCGTCCACGCCATGCTCAACCGCTGGGAGAAGCTCAGCGACGACCAGAAGCGCCTGATGCTCACGACCGTCGCCGCCGACGCCGACCGGCTCAGCCGGCTGATCGCCGAGCTGCTCGACGTGGCCCGGATCGACACCGGCCGGCTCCAGTTCCACAGCCGACCGGTCGACCTGGTGGTCCTGACCGAGCGGGCGGTCGAGTCGGTGCGGCAGTCGACGTCGCGCACCATCTCCTTCGAGTCCGACCCCTCCCCCGACGGTGCTCGCCGACCCGGACAAGGTCGTGCAGGTCCTGACCAACCTGGTCGAGAACGGGGTCCGCCACGGCGCGGGCGACGTGACGGTGACCGTCGCACCCGCCGACCCGGGGTACGTCGGGGTGACGGTCACCGACGAGGGTGAGGGGATCCCCGCGGAGCTGCGGCAGCAGGTGTTCACCAAGTTCTGGACGATCGGCAGGGGCGGCGGGTCGGGCCTCGGGCTCTACATCGTCAACGGGCTGGTCCGCGCCCAGGGCGGCACCGTCACCATCGACGACCGGCCGGGCGGGGGGAGCGGTGGTCACGGTGACGTGGCCGGTCGCCGACCCCTGATACCGGTTGGGCTCGCCGGGCCGCCGGTTCCTAGACTGCCCCTGTGTCCGGACCCAACACCGACTACGACCCCGTGGAAGTCGCCGCCGTGCAGCCCGAGGAGGTCGAGGCCGCCCGCGAGGCGGCCCTCGCCGCGATCGCCGCGGCCGCGGACCTCGACGAGCTGAAGCGGGTCCGCACCGAGCACGCCGGCGACCGGTCGCCGCTCGCGCTCGCCAACCGCGAGATCGGGGGCGCTGCCGCCGCAGGCCCGCAAGGAGGCCGGCCAGCGGGTCGGTCGCGCGCGTGGCGAGGTCAACCAGGCGCTCGCCGCCCGGCAGGAGGTGCTGGAGGCCGAGCACGAGGCGCGGATCCTCGTCGAGGAGACCGTCGACGTCACCCTCCCGACCGACCGGCTGCCGGTCGGGGCGCGGCACCCGATCACGACCGGCTCGGAGCTGATCGCCGACATCTTCGTCGCGATGGGCTGGGAGGTCGCCGAGGGCCCGGTCATCGAGGCGGAGTGGCTCAACTTCGACGCCCTCAACCTCGGCGCCGACCACCCCGCGCGCACCATGCAGGACACCTTCTGGACCGCCCCCCTCCGACCGGGCCGGCGCGGACGTCGAGGACGTTCAGGACGTGCAGGACGTGCACGGCGCCGGCACCGGCGTCGTGCTCCGCACCCAGACCTCGCCGGTCCAGGCCCGCACCATGCTCACCCAGGAGCCGCCGATCTACGTCGTCGCGCCCGGCCGGGTGTTCCGCACCGACGAGTACGACGCCACGCACAGCCCGATGTTCCACCAGGTCGAGGGCCTCGCCGTCGACGAGGGCATCACGATGGGCCACCTCAAGGGCACCCTCGACCACTTCGCGTCGCGAATGTTCGGCGACGGCGTCACCACCCGGTTCCGGCCGTCGTACTTCCCGTTCACCGAGCCCTCGGCGGAGGTCGACCTGCTCTGCTTCGTCTGCCGCGGCACGGGGTCCGGCGACGCGGGCGGCACCTGCCGCACCTGCCGCGGCGAGGGCTGGATCGAGTGGGGCGGCTGCGGCGTCGTGAACCCGCGGGTCCTCGTCGCCTGCGGCGTCGACCCCGAGCGCTACACGGGGTTCGCCTTCGGCATGGGCATCGACCGGACGCTGATGTTCCGGCACGGCCTCGAGGACCTGCGCACGCTCTTCGAGGGCGACGTCCGCTTCACCACCGCGTTCGGAACGGAGCTCTGACCCGTGAAGGCCCCTGTCTCCTGGATCAAGGAGTACGTCGACCTGCCGGCGGACGTCACGACCGAGCAGCTCACCCGACGGCTGACCGACCTCGGGCTCAAGCTCGAGGCGGTGCGCAGCGCCGCCGAGGGCATCTCCGGCCCGCTCGTGGTCGGCCGGGTGCTGACGATGGACCCCGAGCCGCAGAAGAACGGCAAGACGATCAACTGGTGCACCGTCGACGTCGGCCGGGCGAACGGCACCGGTGAGCCGCAGGGCATCGTGTGCGGAGCCCACAACTTCGCTCCCGGCGACCTCGTGGTCGTCGTGCTCCCCCGGCGGCGTGCTGCCCGGCGGCTTCGAGATCTCCGCACGCAAGACCTACGGCCACGTCTCGGCCGGCATGATCTGCTCCGCCCGCGAGCTCGGGATCGGCGAGGACCACGACGGGATCATCGTGCTGCCGACCGGCGCCGGGGAGCCCGGCGACGACGCGATGGACGTCCTCGGGCTCCGCGAGGAGGTCATCGAGTTCGAGATCAACCCCCGACCGCGCCTACGGGCTGTCCCTCCGCGGCATCGCCCGCGACGTCGCGCTGGGGTTCGGCGCCCCCTTCCGCGACCCCGCGCTGCGCGACGTGCCGCCGGCCGACGACCGCGGTTACCCGGTCGCCGTCGACGACCCGGTCGGTTGCCCGGTCTTCGTCGCCCGCACGGTCACCGGCTTCGACCCGACCGCGCCGACGCCGTCGTGGATGGCCGAGCGGATCAGCCACGCCGGCATGCGGCCGATCTCGCTCGCCGTCGACATCACCAACTACGTGATGCTCGAGACCGGCCGCCCGATCCACGGCTACGACCTCGACAAGCTGCAGGGGCCGATCCGGGTCCGGCGTGCGGTCGAGGGGGAGCGGATGACGACGCTCGACGGCAACGTGCGCACCCCTCTCCCCGGAGGACCTCGTCGTCACCGACGACTCCGGCATCATCGGCCTCGGCGGCGTGATGGGCGGCGAGACCACCGAGATGTCGGGGTCGACCACCAACGTGCTGGTCGAGGCGGCGCACTGGGACGCGGTCTCGATGTTCCGCACCGGCAAGCGGCACCGGATCTCCTCCGAGGCCGGCAAGCGCAACGAGCGGGGCGTCGACCCGACGATCTGCGAGGCCGCGGCCGACCGGGTGGTCGAGCTGCTCGTCGAGCTGGGCGGCGGCACCGCCGAGCCGGGCGTGACCGTCGTCGGCACGCCTCCGGCGCCGAGGGTGGTGGAGATGGCGGCGCACCTGCCGGCACGGGTCACCGGCATCGACATCGCGCCGGCGACGACGACCGACCACCTCGAGGCGGTCGGCTGCCGGGTCGAGGTCGACGGTGACCGGGTCCGCGCGACGGCACCGCCGTGGCGGCCCGACCTGACCGATCCGTTCGACCTCGTCGAGGAGGTCGCGCGCGTCGTCGGCTACGACCAGGTGCCGTCGGTCCTGCCGAGGGAGGCCACCGGGCGCGGCCTCACCCGTGCCCAGCGGCTCCGCCGACGGGTCGGCCGCGCGCTCGCCGGCGCCGGCTGTGTCGAGGTGGTCAGCTTCCCGTTCGTCGGCGACGCCACCTTCGACGCCCTCGGTCTCGACGACGACGACCCGCTCCGCTCCACCGTCGGGCTGGCCAACCCGCTGTCGGCCGAGGAGCCCGCCTACACCACGACCCTGCTCCCCGGGCTGCTGCGTGCCGCGCACCGCAACCTCAGCCGCGGCGTGCCGGGCGTCGCCCTGTTCGAGACCGGCACGGTCGCGTTCCCGGTCGACCGCGGGCCCGCGCCGATCTACGGCGTCGACCGGCGCCCCGACGACGCCGAGCTGCACAAGCTGCTCGAGGCGCTGCCGCACCAGCCGCTGCACCTCGCGGTGGTCCTGGCCGGCGAGCGCGAGCGGGCGGGCTGGTGGGGCCCGGGACGCGAGGCCGGCTGGGCCGACGCCATCGCCGTCGCCCGGCGCGTGGGCGCCGACCTCGGGCTCACCGTCGAGCCGCGACAGGCGAGCCGGATGCCGTGGCACCCCGGGCGCTGCGCCGTGCTGCTCGTCGGCGGCGAGGAGGTCGGTCACGCGGGTGAGCTGCACCCGAAGGTCTGCGCGGCGTTCGGCATCCCGGCCCGCAGCGCCGCGGTCGAGGTCGACCTCGACCGGCTGATGGCGCTCGCGGTCGACGTGGTGCCCGGACCGACGGTCTCCGGGTTCCCGGTGGCGAAGGAGGACGTGGCACTGGTGGTCCCTGCCCACGTCCCCGCGGCCCAGGTCGAGGCCGCGCTCCGCGACGGGGCCGGCGAGCTGCTGGAGTCGGTGCGGCTCTTCGACGTCTACACGGGGGAGCAGATCGGCGAGGGCAGCAAGTCGCTGGCGTTCGCGCTCCGGTTCCGCGCCCCCCGACCGCACCCCTGACGGAGGCGGAGACGAGCGCCGCTCGTGACGCCGCCGTGGCCCGCGCCGCCGAGCTGACCGGAGCCGTCCAGCGGACGTGACGCTCAGGTGAGCGGCGGCCGCACGGCCGCGAGGAACCGTTCCCTCACGCCGGGGTCGCCCGACCAGGTGACGGCCCCGTCGTCGCGGCGCTTCCACAGCCACGCGTCGACGTCGGCGGCCGTCCCGCGCACCGTCGCGGCGGCTGCACCGCCGGCCTGCTCGGCCGCGTCCAGCAGGAGCAGGTGCGGGCCGTCGTGGCTCTCCCCGGAGTCCGGGTCGGTGCCGTGGAACATGCCGGGCCGGACGCGGAGGACGACCTCGACGTCGGTGAGCTCCACGTCCACCTCGCCCTCGCCGGGCTCGAACCGTCCCCATGCCGGCGGCTCCCCGCCGTACATCACGTCGACCAGCTCGGCGACGCCGTCGGCCGCCAGCCGCGGGTCCAGCGGCGACTCGTCGCCCGCGGCCTGCTCCGCGTCGAGCCGGTGGATCAGCGCCTCGTGGGCCTGTCGCCGGTAGGTGAAGCCGACCGTCTGGTCGTCCGACCAGCTCCACGCCGGCTCGGCCGGGTCGGCCGCCTCCAGCGCGGCGACCAGGCCGGCGCTCGTCTCGTCGAAGAACGCGAGCAGCCCCGCGTGGTCGCCCGGACGCTCGGGTCCCGGCGCCTCTTCGTCGGGCGCCGCCGGGCGGGCGGCGATCACCTGCGTCCAGAACCACTGCACCTCGGTGAGGTGCCACAGCAGGTCGCCGGCGTCCCAGTCGGGGCAGGCCGGCACCCGCGCCGCCGGGTCGCACGTCGCGAGGACGTCACGGAACCGCCGGCTGCTGCGGCGGATATGGTCGAGGTAGTCCGGGTGGTCGAGACGCGTCATGGCCGGAACCGTACGGACCGCCGCCGACGGCTGCGAGCCCTTTCTCCGCGACCCGGGAGGGCATGCCGATTCAGGACGGTGTATAGTCATGCACATGGAGCGGGTCAAGGTCGCCGTCGCCGGAGCCAGCGGGTACGCCGGGGGTGAGGTGCTGCGCCTCCTGCTCGGGCACCCGCGGGTCGAGATCGGGGCACTCACCGCCGGCAGCAACGCCGGCGAGTTGCTCGGTGCGCTGCAGCCGCACCTCGTGCCCCTCGCCGACCGGCAGCTCGTCGAGACGACCGCCGACACGCTCGCCGGGCACGACGTGGTGGTGCTCGCGCTTCCCCACGGCCAGTCCGGCCCCCTGGCCGAGCAGCTCCAGCAGCGCGACGACCGGGTGGTCGTGATCGACTGCGGAGCCGACTTCCGGCTCTCCGAGGCGGGGGAGTGGCAGCGCTTCTACGGCAGCCCCCACGCCGGCACCTGGCCCTACGGGCTGCCCGAGCTGCCGGGCCAGCGCGAGCGGCTCGCCGGAGCGCGCCGGATCGCGGTTCCCGGCTGCTACCCCACGGTCTCCACCCTGGCGCTGGCGCCTGCGGTCGCGGCCGGCCTCGTCGAGCCGGACGTCGTCGTGGTCGCTGCCTCCGGGACCAGCGGCGCCGGCAAGGCGCCCAAGCCGCACCTGCTCGGCAGCGAGGTGATGGGCAGCGCGTCGGCCTACGGGGTCGGCGGCGTCCACCGGCACACGCCGGAGATCACCCAGAACCTGGGCGGCCTCACCGGCACTCCGGTGCGGGTCAGCTTCACCCCGCTGCTCGTGCCCATGCCGCGCGGCATCCTGGCCACCTGCAGCGCGCCGCTCGCCGGGCCGCTGACCACCGACGAGGCGCACGACGCCTACGCCAAGGCCTACGGCGCCGAGCCGTTCGTCCACCTCCTCCCGCCCGGCCAGTGGCCGCAGACCGGTGCCGTCGTCGGCTCCAACGCCGTCCACCTCCAGGTGGCCGTCGACGAGGCGGCCGGCCGGCTCGTCGCCGTCGGCGCGGTCGACAACCTCGCCAAGGGCACCGGCGGTGCCGCCGTGCAGTGCCTCAACCTGGCGCTCGGCTGGGACGAGACGACCGGCCTGTCGAACGTGGGGGTCGCCCCGTGAGCGAGCAGACCTTCAGCCTGTCGCGCTACCCCGAGACGCTCGCGCTGGTCCGGCTCGGCCCCGGGGCCGAGGTGCCGGACTGGGCCGAGTCGTCGTCGATCTTCTCGGTCACCGCGACGGCGACCGAGACCACTCTCGTGTGCGCGGGCCGCAGCGTCCCCACCAAGGCCCGGCACGAGAAGCCGTTCACGGCGTTCCGCGTCGACGGCCCCCTCGACTTCGGCCTGACCGGCGTGCTGGTCGCGGTGCTGGCACCCCCTGGCCGAGGAGGGCATCTGGGCTTATGCCCAGTCCACCTTCGACACCGACTGGATCCTGGTGCCGGCCGCGGACGCGGACCGGGCCGAGGAGGCATGGCGACGATCGGGGCACGTCGTGCAGCCCGCCGCCCCCGCCTGAATCCACCTCGTCCCCTGTCCCGGAGGAACCAGATGAGCGTCACCACCCCGGCCGGCTTCACCGCGGCCGGCGTCCACTGCGGCCTGAAGAGCGACGGCCGTCCCGACCTGGCCCTGGTCGTCAACCAGGGTCCCCGCGCCGACTCCGCGAGCGTCTTCACCGCCAACCGCTGCAAGGCCAACCCCGTGCTGTGGAGCGAGCAGGTCGCGGCCGACGGCGTGGTGCGCGCGGTCGTCCTCAACTCCGGCGGCGCCAACTGCTACACCGGCGCCGAGGGCTTCCAGACCACGCACCAGGTGGCCGAGCGGGTGGCCGAGCGGCTCGGCATCGGCGCGATCGACGTCGTCGTCTGCTCGACCGGCCTGATCGGCCTGCGCAACGACCGCGACACCCTGCTCGCCGGGGTCGACCGGGTCCACGCGGCCCTGTCGCCCGCGGGCGGCGCCGACGCGGCCCGCGCGATCATGACGACCGACTCGGTGCCCAAGGAGGTGGTGGTCGAGCGCGACGGCTGGTCCATGGGCGGCATGGCCAAGGGCGCCGGCATGCTCGCCCCCAGCTGGCCACGATGCTCGTCGTGCTCACCACCGACGCGGTGGCCGGTGCCGGCGACCTCGACACCGCGCTCCGGGCGGCGACCCGGGTGAGCTTCGACCGCCTCGACTCCGACGGCTGCATGTCGACCAACGACACCGTGACGGTGATGGCCAGCGGCGCCTCCGGTGTGCAGCCGACCGCCGACGAGCTCGCCGACGCGCTGACCGAGGCCTGCACCTCGCTGGCCATGCAGCTGCTGGCCGACGCGGAGGGCGCCGACCACGAGATCACGATCACGACGCTCAACGCGGCCACCGAGGACGACGCCGTCGAGGTCGGCCGCAGCGTCGCGCGCAGCAACCTGTTCAAGGCGGCGATCTTCGGCAACGACCCCAACTGGGGCCGGGTGCTGGCCTCGATCGGCACCACCGCGGCCGCGTTCGACCCTGCGGACCTCGACGTCGCGATCAACGACGTCTGGGTCTGCCGCGGCTCGGCACCGGCGGAGGACCCCGCCGCCATCGACCTGAAGCCGCGGCAGGTCACCGTGACGATCGACCTCAAGGCCGGCCCTGCCCGGGCCACCGTCTGGACCAACGACCTCACCCACGCCTACGTCCACGAGAACAGCGCCTACAGCTCATGAGCATCGACATCGAGACCGTCCGCCACGATCCCGGCAAGCCCGACCCCGCCAAGGCGCGCACGCTCGCCGCGGCGCTGCCGTGGCTGAAGGCCTACCACGGCAAGGTCGTGGTGGTGAAGTACGGCGGCAACGCCATGACCGACGACCGGCTCAAGCGCGCCTTCGCCGAGGACATCGCGTTCCTGCGGTTCGCCGGCTTCAAGCCGGTGATCGTCCACGGCGGCGGCCCGCAGATCTCGGAGATGCTCGGCCGGCTGCACATCGAGTCGGAGTTCCGCGGCGGCCTGCGGGTGACGACCCCGGAGGCGATGGACGTGGTCCGGATGGTGCTCGTCGGCCAGGTGCAGCGCGAGCTCGTCGGCCTCATCAACGAGCACGGACCGCTCGCGGTCGGCCTCTCCGGCGAGGACGCCGGGCTGTTCACCGCGGAGGCGGCGAGCACCGTCGTCGACGGCGAGGAGGTCGACCTCGGCCTGGTCGGCGACGTCGCCCGGGTGCGTCCCGAGGCCGTCCTCGACCTGATCGAGGCGGGCCGGATCCCCGTCGTCTCCAGCGTGGCGCCCGACGTCGACGGCGTGGTCTACAACGTCAACGCCGACTCGGCCGCGGCCGCGCTCGCCGTCGCGCTGGGCGCGGAGAAGCTGCTGGTGCTCACCGACGTCGAGGGGCTCTACCTCGACTGGCCCGACCCGGAGGAGGTCATCGGCGAGATCAGCCCGGAGACGCTCGAGGAGATCCTGCCCACCCTCGCCTCCGGGATGATCCCCAAGATGGGGGCCTGCCTGCAGGCCGTGCAGGGCGGCGTGAAGCGCGCGACCGTCGTCGACGGCAGGCAGGAGCACGCCGTGCTGCTCGAGCTGTTCACCGACGAGGGGGTCGGCACGCAGGTGCTGCCCGGCGTCGAGACCAAGACCCGCAAGGCGCGGGAGACCGGCCGGTGAGCGCCGCGACGGAGGCCGGCGGCGCCTGGACCGAGCGCTACGCCGCCTCGCTGATGAACGTGTTCGGCCCGCCCAAGCTGGTGCTCGCCCGCGGCCGGGGCGCCCGGGTGTGGGACGTCGACGGCCGCGAGTACGTCGACCTGCTCGCCGGGATCGCCGTCAACGCCCTCGGCCACGCCCACCCGCGGCTGGTCGCCGCGGTGACCGAGCAGCTGTCGACGCTCGGCCACGTCTCGAACTTCTTCGCGACCGAGCCGCAGGTCCGGCTCGCCGAGCGCCTGGGAGCCCTGCTCACCGCCCCGATGGCCGAGCCGCTGGAGACGCGGGTGTTCTTCACCAACTCCGGCGCCGAGGCCAACGAGGCGGCGTTCAAGCTCACCCGCCGCACCGGCCGCACCAAGGTCGTCGTCACCGAGGGCGGGTTCCACGGCCGCACGATGGGCGCGCTCGCGCTCACGTCCAAGCAGGCCTACCGCGAGCCGTTCGAGCCGCTCCCCGGGGACGTGGTCTTCGTGCCCTACGGCGACGCGGCCGCGCTCGAGGCGGCGGTCGACGGGGCGACCGCCGCCGTGCTGGTGGAGCCGGTCCAGGGCGAGGCCGGTGTCGTCGTACCGCCGGCCGGCTACCTGCCGGCTGCCCAGCGCATCGCCCACGACCACGGTGCGCTGCTCTGGCTCGACGAGGTGCAGACCGGCGTCGGCCGCACCGGCGCCTGGTTCGCGCACCAGCACCCCGACCTGGTCGACGCGCCCGTGACGCCCGACGTCGTCACGTTGGCGAAGGGCCTCGCGGGCGGGGTCCCGATCGGCGCGTGCATCGCGACCGGCGGCACCGGCAAGCTCTTCGACCCCGGCAACCACGGCACCACCTTCGGCGGCAACCCGGTGGCCGCGGCGGCGGCGCTCGCCGTCCTCGACACGATCGAGGACGACGGGCTGCTCGCCCGCGCCGCGACCACCGGCCGGCGGCTCACCGACGGCGTGGCCGACCCGCGGGTCACCGAGGTGCGCGGCAGCGGCCTGCTGATCGGCATCGACCTGGTCGAGCCGAAGGCCGCGGAGGTCGTCGCCGCAGCACAGGACGCCGGCTTCATCGTCAACGCCGCGACGCCGGAGCGGGTCCGGCTGGCGCCGCCGCTCGTGCTGGCCGACGCCGACGTCACGGCGTTCCTCGACGCGTGGCCCGGCATCCTCGACGCCGCGGGCGTCGGCGCGGGGGAGAGGCCGGCATGAGGCACTTCCTCCGCGACGACGACCTCAGCCCCGCCGAGCAGGCCGAGGTGCTCGCGCTGGCGGCCCGGATGAAGGAGCGGCCGTTCGACCTCCAGCCGCTCGCGGGCCCGCACACCGTGGCGATGATCTTCGACAAGCCGACCCTCCGCACGCAGGCGTCGTTCTCCGCCGGCATCGCCGAGCTCGGCGGCCACCCGCTGCTGGTGGAGGGCCGGCTCGCCGGCATCGGCGAGCGCGAGTCGGTCGCCGACGTGGCGCGGGTGCTGGGCCGGCAGGCCGCCGCCATCGTGTGGCGCACCTACGGGCAGGGGCCGGCTCGAGGAGATGGCGGCGTACGCTGGCGTGCCGGTGGTCAACGCGCTGACCGACGACTTCCACCCCTGCCAGCTGCTCGCCGACCTGCTGACGGTGCAGGAGCACAAGGGCCGGCTGGCCGGGTTGACCGTGGCGTTCGTCGGCGACGGGGCCTGCAACATGGGCAACTCCTGGCTGCTCGCGGGCGCCACCGCCGGCATGCACGTGCGGATCAGCGGCCCCGGCTCGTTCGTCCCGGCGGCGGACATGTTCGACCGGGCCGCGGGGGATCGCGGCCGGCACGGGCGGCTCGGTGCGACCGGAGGCCGACCCGGTCGCGGCGGTCGCCGGAGCCGACGTCGTGGTCACCGACACGTGGGTGTCGATGGGCAAGGAGGACGAGGCCGAGGCGCGCCGCGCGGTCTTCGCGCCGTACGCCGTCACCGCTGACCTGCTGGGCCGTGCCGCGCCCGACGCGATCGTGATGCACTGCCTCCCGGCCTACCGCGGCTCCGAGATCGCCGCGGACGTGATCGACGGTCCGCAGAGCGTCGTGTGGGACGAGGCCGAGAACCGCCGGCACGCCCAGAAGGCCGTCCTCGCCTGGCTGCACGACAGGCGCGGCCATGACTGAGCACGCCCTGACCCCGATGACCAAGGGCGCGCGGCAGCAGCTGATCGCCGACCTGCTCGCGAGCCGGGCGGTCCGGTCGCAGACCGAGCTGGCCGCGCTCCTGTCGAGCCGCGGCGTCCACGTCACCCAGGCGACGCTGAGCCGCGACCTGGTCGAGCTCGACGCGATCAAGGTGCGGGTGGCGAGCGGCGCCCTGGTCTACGCCGTGCCGGCGGAGGGCGGCGACCGCACCCCCGTCGTCGGCGACAGCGCCGCCGCGGAGCACCGGCTGGCGCGGCTGTGCGGCGAGCTGCTCGTCAGCGCCGACGCCAGCGCCAACCTGGTCGTCCTGCGCACCCCGCCCGGGGCCGCGCAGTTCCTCGCCAGCGCGATCGACAAGGTCGACCTCGGCCCCGAGCACCCGGTGATGGGCACCATCGCCGGCGACGACACCGTCCTCGTGATCGGCCGCGTGGCCGACGGGGGCGAGGCGCTGGCCCACAAGTTCACCTCCCTTGCCGAAAGGAACGACAGTTGAGCAAGGTCCTCACCGCCCTCCCGAGGGGCGAGCGGGTCGGCATCGCCTTCTCCGGCGGTCTCGACACCTCCGTCGCGGTGGCCTGGATGCGCGACAAGGGCGCGGTCCCGTGCACCTACACCGCCGACATCGGGCAGTACGACGAGCCCGACATCTCTGGTGTCCCCGCCCGGGCCCTGCAGTACGGCGCCGAGATCGCCCGGGCCGTCGACTGCCGCCGCCAGCTCGTGGAGGAGGGCCTGGCCGCGATAGCCTGCGGCGCCTTCCACATCCGCTCCGGCGGCCGCGCCTACTTCAACACCACGCCGCTGGGCCGCGCGGTCACCGGCACCATGCTGGTCCGCGCCATGCACGAGGACGGCGTCGACATCTGGGGCGACGGCTCGACGTTCAAGGGGCAACGACATCGAGCGGTTCTACCGCTACGGGCTGCTCGCGAACCCCGAGCTGCGCATCTACAAGCCGTGGCTCGACCCCGAGTTCGTCACCGAGCTCGGCGGCCGGGCCGAGATGAGCCAGTGGCTGACCGAGCACGGCCTGCCCTACCGCGACAGCCAGGAGAAGGCCTACTCCACCGACGCCAACATCTGGGGCGCCACCCACGAGGCGAAGACGCTGGAGCACCTCGACGTCTCGCTCGAGACCGTCCAGCCCATCATGGGCGTCCGGTTCTGGGACCCGTCGGTCGTCATCGAGCCCGAGGACGTGACGATCGCCTTCGAGGGCGGCCGGCCGGTCGCCGTCAACGGGGTCCGCCACGACGACCCGGTGGCGCTCGTCATGGAGGTCAACGCGATCGGCGGCCGGCACGGGCTCGGCATGTCCGACCAGATCGAGAACCGGATCATCGAGGCCAAGTCGCGCGGCATCTACGAGGCACCCGGCATGGCGCTGCTGTGGATCGCCTACGAGCGGCTGCTCAACGCCATCCACAACGAGGACACGATCGAGAACTACCACGCCGACGGGCGGCGGCTGGGCCGGCTGCTCTACGAGGGGCGCTGGCTCGACCCGCAGGCGATGATGATCCGCGAGGCGATCCAGCGGTGGATCGCGTCGCTCGTCACCGGCGAGGTCACGCTCCGCCTGCGCCGCGGCGAGGACTACACGGTCCTCCGCACGGACGGACCGGCGTTCTCCTACCACCCGGAGAAGCTGTCGATGGAGCGCACCGAGAACGCCGCGTTCGGGCCGACCGACCGCATCGGCCAGCTGACGATGCGCAACCTCGACATCGCCGACTCCCCGCGCCAAGCTCGAGCTCTACGCCGGGCAGCCAATGCACCAGGGCCTGGTCGCGGTCGAGCACGGCGTGCTCTACGGCGAGATCGAGGCGGGCGGCGCCGAGCGGATCGCCGCCAACCCCGGCCTCACCGGCGAGGAGGAGGCGCTGCTGGAGGAGGCCGCGATGGAGCTCGGCGCGGACTGATGCGACAGCCGATCCAGCGCGTCGCCGCCCGCGTCCTGCCGGTCAACGCCGCGGGCGAGGTGCTCCTGCTGCAGGGGCAGGACCCCGCGCACCCGGGGGACCTGCACTGGGTGAGCGTCGGCGGCGCCGCCGAGCCGGGGGGGAGACGCTCGCCGCGGCGGCGCTGCGCGAGCTGCTGGAGGAGACCGGTCTGGTCCTCGAGGAGGGGAGCTGGTCGGGCCGGTGCACCGCGCGACCCACCCGTTCTCCTGGGCCGGCCAGGACTACGTCAGCGACAACCACTTCTTCGCGGTGCGCCTCGACGGCGCCGTGGAGGTGCGGTTCGACGGCCTCGAGGACGGCGAGGTCGGCAACATCCTGCAGGCGGACTGGTGGACCCCGGAGCGGCTCGCCGCCGACGGGTCCGCCGCGTCGCCCGACCTGCCCGACATCATGGCGGTCGCGGTCGCGGCCCTCGACGGAACGGACGGTGGAGCACCGTGAGCACGACCAACACCGGCAAGCTGTGGGGCGGCCGGTTCGCCGGGGGACCGTCTCCGGAGCTCGACGCGCTGTCCCGCTCGACGCACTTCGACTGGCGACTGACGCCCTACGACCTCGCCGGGTCCCGGGCGCACGCCAACGCCCTGCACCGCGCCGGGCTCCTGACCGACAACGACCACGCCGAGCTGCTGCGCGGCCTCCGGGCGCTGGGCGAGCGGTACGACGCCGGCACGCTGCAGCCCGATCCCGCCGACGAGGACGTCCACGGCGCCCTCGAGCGGCTGCTGCTCGAGGAGGTCGGGCCCGACGTCGGCGGCCGGCTGCGGGCGGGGGCGCAGCCGCAACGACCAGATCGCCACCCTGTTCAAGATGTTCCTGCGCGACCACGCGCGCACGATCGCGGACCTGGTCGCCGCCCTGGTCGAGGCCCTGGCCGTCCAGGCCGAGCAGCACCTGGGTGGGCCGGAGGGGCGGCCGGCCGTGATGCCGGGCCGCACGCACCTGCAGCACGCCCAGCCGGTGCTGCTCTCCCACCACCTCCTGGCCCACGCGTGGCCGCTGGTGCGGGGGCTGGAGCGGCTGGCCGACTGGGACGCGCGGGTGGCGGGCGACTCGCCCCTACGGCTCCGGCGCGCTGGCGGGGCAGACCCTCGGGCTCGACCCGACGGCCGTGGCGGCCGAGCTCGGCTTCTCGGGGTCGAGCGCCAACTCGATGGACGGCACGGCAGCTCGCGACTTCGTCGCCGAGTTCGCCTTCGTCTGCGCCCAGGTGGGCGTCGACGTCAGCCGGATCGCGGAGGAGGTGATCCTCTGGGCGACCCGGGAGCTCGGGTTCGTCCGGCTCCACGACTCGTGGTCCACCGGGTCGAGCATCATGCCCCAGAAGAAGAACCCCGACATCGCCGAGCTCGCCCGCGGCAAGGCCGGTCGGCTGATCGGCAACCTGGCCGGGCTGCTGGCGACCCTGAAGGCGCTGCCGCTGGCCTACAACCGCGACCTCCAGGAGGACAAGGAGCCGGTCCTCGACTCCGTCGACACGCTCGAGGTGCTGCTCCCGGCGTTCATCGGGATGGTGGCGACCCTGGAGTTCGACACCGAGCGGATGGCCGAGCTCGCGCCGCAGGGCTTCTCGCTGGCGACCGACGTTGCCGAGTGGCTGGTCCGCGAGGGAGTGCCGTTCCGCGTCGCCCACGAGGTCGCCGGCGCCTGCGTCCGCCGGTGCGAGGAGCGGGGGA